>CAZCIF010000043.1:0-7654 GCA_964498645.1 uncultured Rhodomicrobium sp.
GCTCGTGTGGTCTCGCGTGATCCGGACCGCGGCGTTTTCCAGAAGGTGGATACCGGCGCGGCTGAAAGCACGCCGGATGGCAGGAACCTGGCCGGTCCACCAATCGTGGTTGCCTAGAACCGCGTAAACACCGAGAGGAGCACGAAGATCCTTAAGCGCGGCGGTCCATTCAGCAATGGGGACAAGCGCGGTATAATAGCGCGAACTCAATGCGTTCACATAGTCGCCCAAAAGCACAATGGCGTCGGGCTTCAACCCGTTGAGCCGCTCGACGATGGCGCCGGCGCGGCGCGCGGGCATCCATGGCTCGACAGCGTGGAGGTCCGTTAAGATACCAACTCGCAAAGGACGCGCGTCTCGCGGCCAATCGGCATGACGAACCGTCCATTCTTTCACTATGAGGCTGAAACCGGGCTCGATTGCAAACGCATCGGCGGCGCTCAGCATGCCTAAGCCGGCCGTCGCAGTGCCCAAGGTAAGGAAACGGCGGCGTGAAATCATGCGGAGAAGCTTAGTGCCGCGACTTTAACGGTTTATTGGCCGGACGGTGTCAATTCCTTGCCGCCGCAGATAATCTCCGCAAAGAGCTGAGGATCGATATTGCCTCCGGAAAGGACGATCGCGACCGTTCGCCCCTTGGCGTGGAATGCCCCAGAGAGGAGCGCGGCCAAGGCGGCGGCGCCGCCCGGCTCTACGACAAGCTTCATCTCGCGATAGGCAAAAGCAATGGCCTCCCTCACATCATGATCGCTTACTACGAGACCCCCGGCTAGCCGGTCCTTATTCATGGCGAAGGTCAATTCGCCCGGCTCCGGGATGAGAAGCGCGTCGCAGATCGAGCCGCTGCTGCGGTCATTCCGCTGCCGGGTTCCGGCTGCGAGCGAGCGCCGGTAATCGTCGAAGCCTTTCGGCTCGACGCAGTAGACTTCTGCGGCGGGAAAGCGATCCTTCACGGCCAGCGCAACACCCGCCGTCAAACCTCCGCCGCTTACCGGCACGAGCACGGCATCGGGTTCCGCCCCCATCGCCACCGCTTGACGCGCCAGTTCGAGGCCAACCGTGCCCTGTCCCGCGATCACATAGGGGTCGTCGAAGGGAGGCACAAAGGCCGCGTTGAGCTTCTCGCAGAGATCGAGCGCGATGGCGTTGCGATCCTCGGTCTCGCGGTTGAAGAAGACGACCTCCGCTCCCGCCTGACTGGTCCGGGCGATTTTCATCAGCGGCGCATCGGAAGGCATGACGATGACGGCTTCGATGCCGCAAAGGCGCGCCGCCTCGGCAACGCCCTGAGCGTGATTGCCCGATGAGCAGGCGACAACCCCGCCTGGAAACTCGTTGCGGTCGATTCTGGAGATGCGGTTATAGGCGCCGCGGAACTTGAAGGTGCCTGTCCGCTGGAGGGTTTCAGCCTTGCAAAGAACTCTCGCCTCGAGCCTATCGTTCAGCACGGCCCACTCGAGGAGTGGCGTCTCCACCGCGAACGGCCTGATGCGCAAATCGGCGTCTGCGATATCGTCAATCGTCGGCAAATACATGTCGCACCCCAGGGCGTTATATTCCGATCATAATGAAAACACCCCTCCTTTGTCACGAAATCGCCGGGAGGGAAGCAGGAAAAGCATTGGCTTCCGCAAGTATGTCGCGAAACCGCCTTGCGCATGCGCTCCAGCTAAATTGCTCCGCATGGGCACGGCAGGCGGCGCGATCCAGCGAAAGCGCGGAAAGCGCCGCTTCCTTGAGATCGGCTCCGAGAATGCCAACGCTGCCATTCGCGACAACGTCTTTCGGGCCCATGACATTGTAGGCGGCGACGGGGACGCCGCAGGCGAGCGCCTCAAGGAGGACGTTTCCAAAGGTATCGGTCAGGCTTGGGAAAACGAAGACATCCGCCGACGCGTAATGCTCAGCAAGGTCCACTCCGAATTTTGGGCCTGTGAAGAGCACGCTGGGATAGCGCTGTTTCAGCTCGTCAAGCTGAGGGCCGCCGCCGACAACTGCCTTGCTGCCGGGCAGGTCCAGGCTTAGAAAAGCGTCAAGGTTCTTTTCGACGGCGACGCGGCCGGCATAGAGAAACAATGGGCGCGGCAACTCGAACCGGTCCACCGCGCGCGGCTTGAACAGGTCAAGATCGACGCCGCGCGACCAGAGGTGGACGTTTTTTATCCCCTGCGCAATGAGTTCGTCACACAGCGACCGCGACGCGGCCAGCACGCCGGCACCCGCATTGTGAAACCAGCGCTCGAAGCGGTAGCCCCAGGACAGCGGCACCGGAACCCGCGCCGCGATATACTCGGGAAAGCGCGTGTGATAGCTCGTGGTGAACTTCCGTCCGGCTCTGAGGCAATAGGCGCGTGTGGCAAGCCCTATCGGCCCCTCTGTCGCGATGTGGATACAATCCGGCTTGCCGAGCTCGACGCGCTTGGCGGCATCGGAAGGGCGGATCAGCGCGAGACGGATCTCGCTATAGGTTGGGAGCGGAACGGTCCAGAATTCCGACGGCGTCAAGAATGATAGCGAGAAGCCCGCGCCTGCCGCTTCCCGCTCGACATTGGCGTAAGTATTCACGACGCCGTTCACTTGCGGCTTCCAGGCGTCCGTTGCGATGAGAATACGCATCACGATGTGGCGGACGTGGCGGGCGCCTTCGAGCCGGCCCATTGAAGCGCGCGCAGCCCGTCGGTCCAGCGGATGATTTCGAGCCGGCCATCTGCGTGCTCGGCGACCGCCGTTCCGCTTTCGATCCAGTCGCCGGTGTTCACATATTGGATGTCTTCGACGGTCTGGATGGTTGCGTGATGGATATGGCCGCAGATCACGCCCTCCGCCCCGGCCTTCCGGGCGGCACCGGCAAGCCGCTTTTCGAAGTTGCCCGCGTGATTGACGATGCGCTTCACGCTATATTTGAGGAAGGCTGAGAGCGACCAATAGGGAAGTCCAAGGCCGCGCCGCACCCGGTTGAGCACAGCATTGGCTGCCGCGGCGATATCGTAGGCGATATCGCCGAGAACCGCGAGCCAGAGCGCCTTCCTAATGACAATGTCAAACTCATCCCCATGGATAACAAGGAAACGCCGGCCGTCAGCCGTGTCGTGGATCGCCTGCAAGCGGATCTCGACCGGGCCGAGCGTTGTGCCTGCAAGAGCGCGGATCTCGTCGTCGTGATTGCCTGGGATGTAGATAATCCGCGAGCCGTTTTGCGCTTTTGCAAGCAATTGCTTGATGACTTCCGTTTGCGAAGGCCGCCAGCTCGGGCCACGGCGGAGGCGCCAGAAATCAATCACGTCGCCCACAAGGTAGATGGTGCCCGCATCATGGGACTGCAGAAAGCTCAACAGATCCTCGGACCGGCAGGCGCGGGCAGCCAAATGAATGTCGGAGAGGAAAAGGGCGCGATATCTCACAGGCGCTTTATAGTTGGATACGGCGGGCTGGTCCACCCCTGGCCCCATTCTCAATTCCTGCGTCAGACTGCGGGTATTTTCATTGCAGGAGTATGACACATCGCTGCGCAAGCAGGTCAAAAAATACGGCCGGCTCTGAGGCCGGCCATAAGTCTGGTTTTTAGACGACTTATTATTTTAGGGGTTCGAGGGCTTCGTAACCGCCGATCTTGTAGTTCATACCCACGGAAACGAGGTCGACAGCGTTATCGGAAGAGCCGCGAAGCAAAACGACCTCTGTCGGCTTTCCCGTGCAATGGCTTGTCCCGCCGTTCGAGTGCGGGTCGGCCATGCAGAACGGTGCATCGTCGAAAAAGATGTGCGAGTAAGCGAAATTGAAGGACATCCGGTCCGACCATTTATAGGTCGCGCCAGCGTTCAGGTGAACGCGACCGCTATCGGGAAGCAGGATATCGCGCGTACTATCCTGGATTGGCGAACGCTCAAGGCCGATGCCTGCACGCAACGTAAGCCAAGGATTGTAAGCGTATTCCGCACCAACCGAGTAGAACCAGCCGTCGCGATAGTTGAGGTTCAGCGTCTCGCACGTGCCCGCTCCGCCTGGACACGCCCCCTTTGCGGTCACGTTCCCGACGCGGCTCCAATTCTGCCATTCGATCGTACCCAGCAAGGTCAGCCGGTCGGTCGCAGCCTGCCGGATGCTGAGCGTCACCTCGTCCGGGAGGGTGATGCTGCCGGCGGCGTTAACGGTGAATCCAGGCACCGGCGTGAAGGTAGGTCCGGGACCGACATGAGTGAACGCACCCCGGTGATAGTCGCCGCTCACATCCAAGCCAACCGCAGTGCGGTAGCCCAAACCAATCGATGTCCCCGCCCTTGGCTGCCAGATAACGCCCGCGGTTGCGCCAATGCCCCAATCGTCCGCCTTGTAAGAACGGGATGGAGAGACAGCGCCGATAATCGGTTGGTCAAAGCTCCCATGATTGAGACGGAGCTTGAAATATTCAATTTGCACGCCGGCGCCGACGGTGATCTCTGGCGTGATCTTATAGGCGAGCGTTGGATTGAGATTGAGCGTGAAGACTTTGGACGTAATCGCGATGGGAGAGCCCGCCCAGTCCTTATTGTCTGGTTTTGTCGCCAAGCCATACGGAGCATTCATGCCGAGGCCCGCGTAAAGCCGGTCCGAGAGCTGGTATGTTATATAAGACGCAGGAACGACAGCGTTCGTGCCGGTATCGGCATCGGCAGGCTTCCCCGGCAGGAAAATGCCACCGGTTGCGTGCAATTCCGACTGGCCCAACACGGCCGTATAGCTCGATGAGCTGTTGAAACCTGGGAGTGCCGCCGCAGCAGCCGGATTCCAGAACATCGAGCTGATGTCGCTGCCTGCAGCGGAACCTGCGAAGGCGGACCCCATGAAGTAAGAAGACTGTTCGCGAACTGCAAAGCCGCCGGCCTGCGCCTGCCCAGCAGCGGCCAGCAAGGCGGTCGCGCTAACGCATGCCGCCCGAACCCATTTAGAGTTCCCCATCTTCCCCCCCGGTACTATTACAACGTAACTCTGTGCCCTTTGCCCGTTGCCCAATTAATGACCAAAACCCGCGCCGTTGCAACGCCACGGCAGGCCAAGTGGAATACAGAGGGGTGCCGTTGGGGTCTTTTGTGCGTCAACTGTTGCTGTTTGGGTACGCAGGGCCTGCTCGCTGTGGGGGTAAAGCTCCCCGCGACCTAGCGCGAAGGGCAAGCGCTGGTGCCGCCACGAAAAAGAACAGCGCGGCAAGCGCGAGCACAATAGACGGCCCCGCCGGCGTGTCGAGCTTCAGCGACAGGAAAAGCCCGCCTAGCACCGCAGCCGCCGCCACGATCCCCGCCAGCACTGCCATCTGCTCGGGCGTCTTCGCGAAGGGCCGCGCAATCGCCGCGGGGAAGATCATCAGCGAAGTGATGAGGAGGATGCCGATCACGTTCATAGCGAGCGCTACCGTTACCGCGATGAGAAGAATGAACGCCGTCCCGGTGCGCCGCACGGGCACGCCCTCGGCGGCGGCGAGGTCCCCATTGACGGTCATGGCGAGAAGCGGCCGCCACAGCCAGAACAGCGCCGCCAGCACCGCCGCCGCGCCGCCCCAAATCCAGGCGATGCCGGTCTTCGAGACCGCGAGGATGTCGCCGAAGAGATAGCCCATAAGGTCGAGCCGCGCGCCGCCCACAAAGCTCGCCGCAATGAGGCCTGTGGCGAGACTCGCATGGGCGAGAATGCCGAGCAGCGTGTCATAAGGGATTGCGCGCTGGCGCTGGAAGCCTGTTAGCAGGAGCGCCATGGCGATGGCGGTGGCGATGACGCCGAGCGTTAAGTCGATGCCGAGCAGGAAACCGAGCGCCACGCCGAGCAGGCCGGAATAAGCCACCGTCTCGCCGAAATAGGCCATGCGCCGCCACACCACGAAACAGCCGAGCGGAGCCGCGAGGATGGCCGTGCCTATGCCTGCGAGCGCGGCGCGGGTTAGAAATTCGTCAAGCATGACGGGACGCCGGGCGGGATTTCACGCCATTAGCCATGATGGGTGCCGCCGTCGCATTCGACGCCTCCGGAAAGCGTATGCGTGTGATCGTGCCGGTGGGTGTAAAGGCCGAAGCTGGCGGCGGCATCCGGGCCAAAGAGCCGCATATATTCCGGGTGACCTGCGACCGCACGCGGCACGCCCTCGCAGCAGATATGGCGGTTGAGGCAGATGACGCGGTCGCTTGCGCCGAGCACGACTTGCAGATCGTGAGAAATGAGCAGAATGCCACAGCCGCGCCGTTCGCGGATTGCCCCGATAAGCTCGTAGAGCTGCGCCGCGCCAGCGAAGTCGATAGCCTGGGCCGGTTCATCCAGCACGAGCAAATGAGGATCGCGCGCAAGGGCGCGGGCGAGGAGCACACGCTGAAACTCGCCGCCGGAAAGCTGAGCCATCTGCGCATCGATCAACGATGCCGCTCCGGTCTCCGCGAGGCATTCGGCCGCGCGCGCTTTGGGAATGTACTCGCTCAAAGACATGAAGCGCCGCACGGAAAGCGGGATAATCTCCTCGACCGGAAAGCGCTGCGGCACATAACCGGCGCGCAAGCCAGCGCGCCGCGTCACGTGGCCTTGCGCGGGAGAGGTGAGACCGAGAAGAATCTTGGCGAGCGTGGTTTTCCCCGCGCCGTTTGGGCCGATCAGCGTGACAATCTCGCCGGGATGGACTGCGATGCTCACCCGGTCGAGGACCGGCTTGCCCCGGAAAGCGAGCGAAACGTCCGAAGCAGCCACTAGCGCTTCAACGCCCGCGGCGCCGGACCGTAATCGCTCGATTGCGCCCTTTTCACCTGACTTGGCGCTTGCATCCGTTAGCATGGCGCACCGCCCGCACCGTGGCATTCAGCACAAATGCCGCTGACCTCGATAAGCGTGCTGCGAGCGTAAAAACGTCCGGCCTCAGCCGCCGCGCCGATAGCCCGGAATGCTTCTGGAGCCTCGACCTCGGTCACCCGCTCGCAATCCCCGCAGACAAGGGTGACGGTTTGCTGAGCATGCTCGTGCCCGGTCATGCAGGCGAAAAACGCGTTCCGGCTCTCCAGGCGATGAACGAGGCCGGCACCTTGCAGCACGTCCAGGATGCGGTAAATCGAAACTGGAGCGAGGCGCTTGCCTTCTTTCGCGAGGCTTTCGATCAAATCGTAAGCGCTGACGGGCTTATGGTTCGTCGCGACATGCCGGAAGACCTGCTCGCGGAGAGCTGTCCATTTGATGCCCTTTTCGAGGCATTTCGTTTTCGCGCGCCAAAGCGCCTCGGCCATGCAGACCGCGTGATCGTGATCGCGCGCAGGAAATGACTGTGCTCTTCGCTCTTCCATATAATCTATGTAATGTTATTACCTTGCGATGGCAATTGAATTGTCATGAAACGGCCGCATTCCCTGCGCCGGCGCAGGGGCGGCTCCGCATCCGCTTGAGCCACGGGGAGGCGCGCCGGCCGGCTGCATCATTTTTTACTGGCCGGCTGCCAAATTTCGAATCGCAATCTTGAAAATCCGGTGAAACTAATGCACATTTCGCAGTGTTAAAATGTGGATCGGAGCATTATTGAAGCACTATCCAGAAGAAGGGTTTTCACGCTGAGGCTAAACGCGCTGAACCAAGAGTTCGCTGAACTCACTCCGCGCCGCGCAAAGAGCGCCGCTGCGGCTTCCGCCTCTCTCGCCCACCTCATCACTGACGCGCTCGA
>CAZCIF010000043.1:7664-19860 GCA_964498645.1 uncultured Rhodomicrobium sp.
GCCAAGGCTGACGACATCGTTAGCATCGACTTGGCGGGTAAGACCTCGCTCGCCGATTACATGATCGTCGCGTCCGGCCGTTCCCAGCGCCATGTGGGGGCTATTGCCGAGCGGCTCATCGAGAAGCTGAAAGAGCAGGGTGTCCGCGATGTCAAGGTCGAGGGCATGCCGCTCTGCGACTGGGTTTTGATCGACGCGGGCGATGTCATCGTTCATATCTTCCGGCCGGAGGCACGGACGTTTTACAACATCGAGAAGATGTGGACGTCCGATAAACCCAAGCTGGAAGCGGCGGAGTAGACGCCCTTTACTCGCGGACGGCCGGAATGAAAATCTCTATTCTGGCTGTTGGCCGTCTCAAAAGCGGTGCCGAACAAGCTCAGTTCAACCGCTATTTCGATCTGTTCAACGCGGCAGCGCGCAATTTGAAGCTGCCGCCGGTTGCGGTCGTTGAAGCCGGAGAGGGCCGCGGCGCTTCGGCCGCCGAACGGAAGGAAGCCGAAGCCCGCGAGCTACTGGCGAAGCTGGGCGGCACCCGGCTCGTAGCCCTCGACGAGCAAGGGCAGATGCTCACCTCCTATGAATTCACGGCCATGATATCGCGCCTGCGCGACGAAGCGCTCGACGTCGCCTTCGCCATCGGCGGCCCGGATGGGCATGGCGACACGCTCAAGCAGGCGGCGCATTTTCAATTATCGCTCGGACGGATGACCTTGCCCCACGGCCTCGTCCGCATCGTGCTTGCGGAGCAGCTCTACCGCGCCGTCACCATTATGCAGGGCCATCCTTATCACCGCGCCTGATACCAAATCCGGCTGAATTGTTCACTGGCACCGGTTTTACCGGTGCCAGCGATGATGGCCACGCCAGTGACGGTGACCACGCCAGTGATGGCGGTAACCCAAGCCGCCCGAGCCCCAACCCCAGCCAGGACCCCAGCCGCCTGAACCCCAGCGGTAATGGCTGCGCCAGCGATTGTGCCAGTACCTGCCGTAGCACGCCACATTACCAATCCCGGGTACGTGACGGTGATAGCGTACCGGACCCCATGCACAATAACGGTGCCAGCCATGGACTTTCGTGGCCTGGCTTTGCACCGGAGTAGCGAGCCCTTCCTTCAACACCGTGGCAGGTGCCGCGGACGCGGAGGCCGTTACAAAACCAGCCATGGCGGCAACCGCCACCAGCTTTGCGCAGAATTTGAACATAGCGATTCTCCCATGAGTGCGTTCTGACTCACCTCATACGGCGCCGCCTGAGCTGCGGCGAGCGCCGCAATGCGCGCTTACTTAGAATAAGTAGCTTGCAGTGAACCAATTATTAACTTAGTCGACAGGGTCCGTTCATTGTCGTGGCGCAAATGCGGCATGTTTTTTTCATTGCTTCCTTGGCGTCTATTCCGGCGGTGCGCCCAGTCCGGGCCTTGTCCAAAGGCCGTCACGCGGAGGTGCGGGCACGAGGCGCAAGAGCGTATGCGCGCGAATAGCGGCAGCCGCGCCGGAAAGCGCCGCCATCATTTTCCGCTTCTTGCCGACGATCACACGGCCATCCCAGGCGCCGGCGCCGCGGCTCGTCACAACGCGCCCGATATCGCGATACACCCGCCGCGCCGCGCCAATGCCTATCGCGGCCCCAAGCGGTAGTTCTCCCATGCCGTAAAGCGCCGAGCGGTAATAGGCATCGGCCTCGCGAAGGAGCCTTCGCGTAACCTCGAAAATCGCCTGCCGGTGCCGGGGATCGCAAAGGTTCGCCCCGGCCAATCCCGCTTCCCGCAGCCATTCGCGAGGCAGATAGACGCGGCCGGTCCTGGCATCGTCGATCACATCGCGCGCAATGTTGGTAAGCTGGAACGCGAGGCCGAGGTCCGAGGCACGGTTCAAGCTTGCAGTGCCGCGCACGCCCATGATCATCGCCATCATCACGCCAACGGCGCCCGCGACGTGATAGCAATAGCTAAGCGTATCGTCGAGCGTTTCGTAAACGCGGCCTTCGGCATCCATCTCGAAACCGCTAAGAAGCTCCAGCGGGTGCCGCTCAGGAATTGCATGTTTCCGGGCGACCCGGCCCAGCGCGATGAAGACCGGCTCGACGGCATTTCCTTCAAGTGCCTGCCTCGTTTTCCGGCGCAGAATTTCGACGCGCTCGCGCGGCGTGTCCCTGCTCGCATCCGCGCCCGCGAAGCCGAGCACCTGATCGTCGATCACATCATCGCAATGCCGGCACCAGCCGTAGAGCATCATTGCATCGTAGCGGATGTGCCGGGGCAGGAGCTTCGCCGCCATGGCAAAGCTCTTCGATCCCTTCTCGATCAACTCATGGCTCAAGGCGACAATTGGGTCCATGCCTTGTTAACTCGCTCTTGAAGCCGGCTGGGCGATGGGGTTGACGCGGGCTTCCGCAATAACGCGCAGCGCCTTTCCAATGGGTACGGGAGGCCGGCCCATGAGAATACGCGCCTTGTCCGCAAGCGTCAGGCTTGAGCTGTAAAAGCGTTCGATCAATGGCTCCGGAAGTTCATAAAACCGCTCCAGCACGCGATAGCGCTGAGAGGGTTTCGCGGCCCAAAACAGCATCCTGTTCAGGAGACGGAAGAAACGCTGGCCGTGCCAATGCTTGCGCGCCCAAGCTTGCATCAGGGGATCGAGCGTTTCGCTTGTCAGGTGCTCTGCCGAGGCGATGGCGTCCGCGCAGCGAACCGCAAAGGGAAATGAATAGCTTGTGGTGTGGTGAAAGAAGCCGCCCCTAAGCCCGATGGCCGGCACGCCGGCCGGCTTCTGCGCGAGGATCGCTTCCACATCGCCGCTGAGCACAACCGGTAGCACGCCCTGCTCTTCCCGCAGGACTTCCGCGATGGTCCAGCCGCGCTCGCCGGCGTATGCCGAGCAGAGCTTGCGTAACTCTGGTGCATCGATGTGTGGCGTATCGCTGTAATAAGTGTCCTCGATCAGCATGCGATCGGCGGCGTAAGGAAGCGTATAGACGAAGCGGTAGCCATCGCGCTGCTCCGCCGCCGCATCCATGATGATAGGATAGGACTGGCCATGCGGCTTTTCGAACCGGACCTCCAAGCCAAGAAACTTTTGATAAGCGATGGCGAGGCCATTTACCCGTTCCAGCCCTCTTGCATCGATCACGCAAGCTGCGCTGAAGCCCTCGCCGCCGGCAAGCTCCACGCGATGCGGCTCTAAAGCCTCCACGCGCGCCAGGAAGCGGACGCCGTCCTCCCCCAGCAAAGCAAGCGCAGCGCTGTGCAAGCTTGCCGAAGAAATCGTGTTATATCCCGAGGCCAGCATGCGCGAATATTTGGGGAAGCGCACCTCCTGCCCGCTCCATCGGTGGGCAACGAAAGGCGCGATCCATTTGCGCGCTTCCGGGCCGATGTCCGTATCGTGAAAAGACCAGGTGTGGTTGCCGCCGGGCTGCCCGCCCGCTTCCAGCACTGCCACGCGCAAACCGGGCCGCAATTGCCGCAGGCGGCAGGCCGCGAGCATTCCGGCCAAGCCTCCGCCGGCGACAATCACATCGTAATCGCGACTGGTCATAGCCCGACTGTGCCGGCAAATCGCAGCCTGTCAACCGCTTCGCGGCGAATGAGCAAGGCGGCTACCGTCAGCTCCCAGAGAGGCTAGGCATCAGGCCAAAGAATTTTTCGGCCCGTTCAACCACGCCATCAATATTATCGGTTCGAAAAATTTCCGTGTGAAGCTTTTCGCATCCCAGTGAGATAGTCTCGATGGCCGTTTTCTCCCAAAGCAGCTTGCATGGCCAGTATCGGATTACAGTCGCAAATGGAGCCGAAGTTCGATGAGATCGCAGCCTGTCTTCAATACTGGTTGCAAACCCAAGCTTGAAGCGTCCAGCATCCAAAGAGGCGATATTATACTTGACGTACCCAAGCTGACATGATAGGGTGATCCCAAGCTAGACGGGGATTAGCCATGTCCGCATTGAACGCAGAACACTTTCATGACGAGGAAGCGGCTTACGCTTGGGTTGAAGCCCATGTATGGCCGAACGGTCCTGTCTGCCCGAAGTGCGGTGGCGGGGATCGCGTCGGCAAAATGGGCGGCAAGAGCACGCGCATCGGCACCTATAAGTGCTACGCCTGCCGCAAGCCATTTACGGTAAAGGTCGGAACCATCTTCGAGGACAGCCACGTTGCACTGCACATCTGGCTACAGGCGATCTATCTCATGTGCTCCAGCAAAAAGGGCATCAGTTCTAACCAGCTCCATCGCACGCTTGGCGTGACGCTTAAGACGGCTTGGTTCATGAGCCATCGTATTCGCGAAGCCATGCGGAGCGGCGATCTTGCCCCGATGGGCGGCGCGGGATCGGTTTACGAGATCGACGAAACCTTCATCGGCAAGAAGGAAGACGAGACCAAGCGCGCGGGCGGCTACGCCCACAAGCAGGCTGCGCTCAGCCTCGTAGAACGCGGCGGCGAAGTCCGCTCCTTCCAGATCGACAAGGCGAATACGGCGAACATCAAGCCGATCGTTGACGCCAACCTTGCCAAGGAAGGCATGCTGATGACCGACGAAGCCAAGTATTACGGCAAGATCGGTGCTGAGTTTAAGCACCATTTCACCGTTGAGCACGGTGCCGGCGAGTACGTTCGCGGCGCCGTCCATACGAACACGCTTGAGGGCTATTTCTCGATCTTCAAGCGGGGCATGAAGGGCGTCTACCAGCATTGTGCTGAGAAACATCTTCACCGGTACCTTGCCGAGTTTGACTTCCGTTACAACAACCGCGTTGCCAAAGGCGTAAATGATGAGGTCCGCGCGACTAAGGCGCTGCTTGGCATCAAAGGTAAACGGTTGACATATCGGGACTCGCCGCTAGACGCCGAATCGGTGAAGATATAAGATTCGGTCAAATGGGAAAGAGAGTCACATTGCATATCCAGGGAAGCGGTGGCGAAACCGACGCGCCCACTGTGCATGACTTCCTTGGGCAGCTACGTGATTTTTTTGATATTTTGAAAGCCGTTGAAGAGGCTGTTTCCTCTGATGCGAAGAACGTCATCGATTGGAGGATCGTCGCAGCAAGTATGAACAGCCCTATTCGAATTGAGGCGGAAGCCTTTCCAAGGGAATTTGGAGTCAATATTGACCGGCGAGTTAGCACGGTTGTGCGAAATGCCGCCGAAGGCCTCAGACAATTAAGCGTCAGCGATTATCGGCCTCCTCACTTCACCGATGCCGTTTTGCAGCGGGCTGAATGCTTTTTTCATCGCGTAACAAACGGACTAGCAAACACGGTCATCGATTATGGCGAAGGCGAGCCTTCCTTCGAGGTTAATCGCGATCTAGCCCGCGTTACGGAAAAGAGGGTTGCTGGGCTTCTAAATCCAGTTCCAAAGGCTTATCGTGAGCTTGGCTCCGTCGAAGGGTACTTCAAAGCCGTCGAAAGAGATGGCCACAACAGGCCGCTGGTCTGGATAAAGCATCGCATTACGGGAGCCGACATTAAATGCATTGTCGCGGATGAAGAACTAAGGGCACGGATGGCGTCCGCGCAAATCGGGGAAGTATGGAGTGGACGGCGGTTGTTAGTGACAGGAATGGTTCATTTCAAAGCCTTAGGCAAAATCGATTATGTCGATGCCGACGATATCCGTCTTTTGAGGCAGCGTCATGAGTTGCCTTCTTTGGACGAAATCTTGGACGAAACGTTCACAAACGGCATGCGGACAGAAGATTATTTAGAAAAACTGCGGAATGGCGAAATCCATTGACAGAATTTATTGGGATGCCTGCGCTTGGATCGCGATGATCCAGCGCGAAAAGATTCTGGTTAATGGCGTGATTGAAGACCGTGAAATGCTTTGTAGGGCGGTCATTGCGCAAGCAGAACTAGGCAAAATAGAGATCGTTACGTCCTGTCTTTCCTATGCGGAGGTCTGCCGGGACCGTAATAGATCCCGTACAGAGAAGGATAAAATCGCGGCTTACTTCGAACACGATTACATATTGCCGACGCCTGTTGACCGACAGGTTGGCGAAGCGGCGCGAGTGTTGATGTTATCAAATTTTGCGGGCTTAAAGCCGCCGGACGCCATCCACATCGCTAGTGCTGCTGTTGCGAACGTTCGCGAGATGCATACCTTCGATGAAAAGCTTCTCAACCTTCATGAGAAGGTTGCCCGCAAGGATGGAACTCTCCTCAAAATAGTAAAGCCGAACGTGCCAATGCCACCGGCTCCACTATTGGAGACGAAGCAGAATGGATAAGCCAAAGCAATCCGAAAACCAGAAACAAAGGTTTATAGACACCGCACGCGAGCTTGGCGCTGACGAATCCGGCGAAGCCTTTGAGCGCGCCTTCGGCAAGATAGTGCCACCGAAGCATCCGAAGCCGGCGCAAGAGCCGGAGCCTAAGACGAAAAAGCCCCGCAGGTAGCGGGGCCGATCTTCATCACAATGCCAAGTTCACTATAGGGGCGCTTCGCGATCCCTTAACGAGTTCGATGGCATGTTCGCAATCCGATAAGTTGTAGTAGCCTTCGCCAGAGTTTGCGATCTTCCGGCCGTTAGCTGCTGCGAGATACCAGCGCCATTGGGCGTTGGTATCGAGGTAGATGTAGAATGTCATGGCTTTTTGCCCAGTGATAGAGGAAGGGATGCAGACGCACCTTTTTACATACCGCTACAACAATGCCGATTGGGTGCTCGAAATCCCTGCTTCTTCGACGGAAGAAGCAAAGGAACGCCTCGCACGCATCCCATACGCGACATATGACGGCGTACTCATCGCCAAACTCCCGGCCACATTAGGGGTGTTTGGTAGGCTCGCGGTTTTTCTGAAAAACGCGGCTCAACGACTCATGAACTAACAAGATTCAGCCTACTGATTCCCTTCCCGTCAAGCGAGTCGGAATGTACACTCACAACCTAACTTTGGTTAATGGGTACGTCAAGTACAATATCGCCTCCAAAGAAGGTTCAAGCTGGACTATGTAGAAGTATCCATGCGAGTTTGTGATATCCGTATTGCTCAGACTGGAGCCGCATTCAGTTTGAAGCACCTCCTTGAGAAGCTCGTAGTCGTTGCGTGAGATGTAAGCCGCTTTCTGGCCCCGAGCCTGCTCGCTCTTAATTGAATGGGTTTCGATCCCCAGCCTGCTTACGATCTTGTGAATCACCGCGCGATGTCGTGCATGGATTCGCGCAATCTCGGAAACGGAAATCAGTTCGTCAGACATAATAGTTGATTGGTTGACGGGATCTCGATTCAATACGCCACAAACCGCTCATTAGCGCAACCGCCGCCGTTACGCCCGTCATTGCGAGGGGCATCGCCCCGAAGCAATCCAGAGGCAACAAATGCGCGGGCAGTGCTAGCGGCTCTTGGATCGCCACGGCGCTAAAGCGCCTCGCGATGACGGCCGCGGAAGCAATCAAGCGGATTTGATATTATACTTGCCTCGGCGCGCGCGAAACGCTATCTCTGCCGGGTGGCGGCGTTTGCCGCCTTTTTGCATGCCCGTGACGGCATCCGCCGTCTGTCAGCAGGAGTTCTGCAAAGGAGGGCGTGCTCCACCCGTCACACATCTGGAGCACCAACATGACAAAGCGCGTTAGCGCCAAGCATAAAATCGACCGGCGCCTTGGCGAGAATCTTTGGGGCCGCCCGAAAAGCCCGCTCAACAAACGCGAATACGGCCCCGGCCAGCACGGTCAGCGCCGCCGCGGCAAGACCTCCGACTTCGGTACGCAGCTGAAAGCGAAGCAGAAGCTGAAGGGGTATTACGGTAACATCACCGAGCGGCAATTCCGCCGCATTTACGATGAAGCGACCAGGCTTCGCGGCGATACCTCCGAAAACCTCATCTCGCTTCTCGAGCGCCGGCTCGACGCCATCGTTTACCGCGCCAAGATAGTGGCAACGCCCTTTGCGGCCCGCCAATTCATCAGCCATGGCCATATTTCGGTTAACGGGCGGCGCGTGAACATTCCCAGCTACCGCTGCCGGCAGGGCGACGTCATCGAGGTGCGGGAAAAGTCGCGCGGGCTGACTTTCGTGCTGGAAGCAGTGCAAAGCGCCGAGCGCGACGTGCCGGACTACCTGGAGGCCGATCACAACAAGATGACCGTCCGTTTCGCTCGCATTCCGCAGCTCTCCGACGTACCCTATCCCGTGGTGATGGAACCGAATCTCGTGGTCGAGTTCTATTCCCGCTGATTGCAGGCAGGCAGAGTGCCTTGGCGGACTGCTGTGCACATGGAACCGCTGCCTGCTTGTGAACCCTTTTCGATTGCATTACTGAAGCGGCTCAACAAGGAAAGGCGCGCACGCTTCGGCCCCGGAGATACCCATGACCTACGTCGTTCTGGATGCTTGCATCAAATGCAAATTCACGGATTGCGTGGAGGTTTGTCCCGTGGACTGCTTCTACGAGGGCGAGAACATGCTCGTCATTCATCCGGACGAGTGCATCGATTGCGGCGTCTGCGAGCCGGAATGCCCTGTCGATGCGATCAAGCCCGATACCGAGCCAGGCCTCGAGAAGTGGCTTGAGTTGAACCGCCAGTATTCGGAGCAATGGCCGAATCTTACGGTGAAGAAGCCGCCTCTGCCGGACGCCCGCGACTTCGAGAAAGAAACCGGGAAGCTAGAAAAGTATTTCTCGCCCGAACCCGGCTCGGGCGACTAGAGCATCCCGCTTTGGGAATTTGTCTAGAACCTTTGGGCACCCCTCACCCTGTCCCTCTCCCTTTGGAGATCTTTGCAAAAGCCGCCTCATCCTTCGAGACGCCGCTTCGCGGCTCCTCAGGATGAGGCGCAAGCGCTTGATATCCCTCATGGTGAGGAGGCCGAAGGCCGTCTCGAACCATGAGGGATATGCTGTTTTGCAAAGGTCTCCTTTGGGAGAGGGAAAGTTGTCGCACGCCCTGCGCCTTGTTCAGGCGTCGCGATCGAACAGCGTCCGCCTCCTGTGGCCGATGAACCGTTCAGCCTGCGGGCTTGGCACGCCGCTTCTTGGGTGGATTGGCGGCCTTGCCGTAGGTTTTGAACTTCTCCAAGACTCGCGCCATCTCATCCTCTGAAAGCAGCACCGGCTCGCCCAGCGACCGGGCTGTAACATATTGCGCGGCGAGCACTTCAACCTCCTCCGCCAATTCGACCGCATCCCCAAGCGTTTCTCCGATTGCGATCTGCCCGTGATTGGCGAGGAGGCACGCATTGCGCGAAGCGAGTGCCGCGGCTGCGTAATCCGCAAGCTCCGGTGTGCCATAGGTGGCGTAAGGAGCAAGCGGGATGCCGGCGCCGCCGGCCTTGGCGACCATATAGTGGAACGCCGGGATCGGCATGTGCGCGCAAGCAAGCGCCGTCGCGAAGCGCGAATGGCAGTGCACAACCGCGCCTATATCGGGCCGCGCTTCGTATATGGCTTTGTGAAAATGCCACTCGCTCGATGGAGCGTTGCCTTCCGGCGCCCACGCTCCGGCCCCATCGACGAAAACCAGGCCGGTGCGCGCGTCCAAGTCCTCCGGCAGAATTCCCGACGCTGTGATCAGCATCCCATTCCGCCACCGCACCGAGATGTTGCCCGACCGGCCCGGACTTAGCCCTGACGTTTGCATTCTGCGCGAAGCGTCGATAATGGCCTCGCGGATCGCGGCCTCACGCTGCGGCGGCATCAGCGGCCATATCGGGAAAAAGCTGCGCCAAGCCCTCGCGCGTGGCGGGGGCTATTCCGCGTTCGGTTACAAGGCCAGTGATAAGGCGCGCGGGCGTCACATCGAAGGCGGGGTTGGCGGCGTGACTGCCCGGAGCGGTCACCTGCACGGTCAGGATCTCGCCGCTTTCGGCAAGTCCGGCCATATGTGTGACCTCGATTGCGCTTCGCTCCTCGATGGGTATATCCTGAACGCCGTCCGCTATGGTCCAGTCGATGGTCGATTGCGGCAGCGCGACATAGAACGGCACGCCGTTATCCTTTGCCGCCAGCGCCTTCAAGTAGGTTCCGATCTTATTGGCCGCGTCGCCCGTGGCCGTCAGCCGGTCGCAGCCAACGATGCAAAGGTCCACCTTGCCGTGCTGCATCAAATGGCCGCCTGCATTATCGGCGATTACCGTGTGCGGCACGCCATGCGCGCCGAGCTCGAACGCCGTCAGCGCGGCACCCTGATTGCGCGGGCGCGTCTCGTCCACCCAGACATGTACGGGCACACCGGCATTATGCGCATGATATATTGGCGACAGCGCCGTGCCCCAATCGACGCAAGCGAGCCAGCCCGCATTGCAATGGGTGAGCACATTCACCGGCCCCTGTTTCCGCGCTGCTATGTCCGCGATGAGTTTTTGGCCATGATGTCCGATCAGCCGGCATGTTTCGGCATCCTCGCCTGCAAGCTGCCCGGCTTTCGCATAAGCCGCCGCCACGCGCTCCGGAGGCGGAACGGGTTTCAGCGCTTTTTTCATCTCATGCAGCGCCCAATTGAGATTGACGGCAGTCGGCCGGGTAGCGGCCAGCGTGGCGCAGGACGTTTCCAATCCCTCATCGGATGCATCGGCTTTCATCGCAAAGCAAACGCCGTAAGCAGCCGTTACACCAATAAGCGGTGCGCCGCGCACCTGCATGGACCGGATTGCATGCGCCGCATCGGCCAGCGTTTCGAGCCACAGCGTTTCGAAGGCATGCGGCAGCCTCGTCTGATCGATGATGCCAACGGCTGAGCCGCCGCTATCGAGCCAGATGGTCCGGTAATGAACTCCGCCGACTTTCATGATCCATCCATGCTAGAATTTCCGCGCGACTACGAACTCCGCAGCCTCAGCGAGTATTTCGTCATGCGGCTTGAAAGGAGCAAGCGCCGAAAGCGCCTCTGCCTTCAACTCTTGCAGCTTGGCCCGCGCGGCTTCGATCCCGAGCAGCGAGACGAGCGTGCCCTTCCCCGCCCCCTGGTCCTTGCCGGTCGCCTTGCCGATAATGGCGGCATCGCCTTCGGCATCGAGGAGATCGTCTGCCAGCTGGAACGCAGCGCCCAGCGCATCCCCATAGGCGCGAAGCGCTGCAAGCTTGGCGTCAGTGGTTTCGCCCAAAATGGCTCCTGCGGCACAGCCAAATGTGATCAGCGCACCCGTCTTCATACATTGCAGCATGCGAATATCGGCTTCACTCAGGCTCTTACCCGGCGCTTCGAGATCGAGCATTTGGCCGCCCGCCATGCCCGAAGCGCCGCTGGCGCGCGCAAGCTGCAAAGCAAGCTCAGCCCTGACTGCAGGGTTTGGATGGGTATCCGGCGCCGCAAGAATCTCAAAAGCCAGCGTCAAAAGCGCATCGCCCGCCAAAATCGCTGTGGCTTCATCGAACGCCTTATGCACCGTTGGCCGGCCGCGCCGGAGATCGTCGTCGTCCATGGCGGGCAGGTCATCGTGAATGAGCGAGTAGCAGTGAACGCATTCGAGCGCGGCGGCGGCGTTCAGCGCCTGATCGATGCCGATGCCGAACAGCGCAGCGCTTTCGATGACAAGGAACGGCCGGAACCGTTTCCCGCCGCCAAGCGACCCGTAGCGCATGGCTTCAAGCAGGCGCAACGCAGCGTTGCCCAGCCGCTTGGGTGTCAGCCAATCGTCGAGATGGCTTTCGAGCCGGCTTGCATGGGCTTCCAGGCGTTCTGTAAAGATCATAGCGAAATGAGGGGTCTTAAGGGGCCGGAGCTGTATTGCGCGGGCACCATGGACCAGATGAGTATTCTGCTCAAGCGAGTTTGTGAGTTCATGTTATGACGGAAATCGCTCCCCCTATTGCCGAAGCGCCGGGCGCGCCCCATGGTGTACCGGACGAGGCGCGTTCGCGGCGAAGGCGCATTCTGCGCTGGGCCGCCATCGGCTTGGCCGTCTTCTTCTTCGCGCCCTACTATCTCACCTGCCTTTATATCCTGGTAGATCCGCCCTTTTCGGCACTGATGTTCCGTAAGGCTATTTCCGGCGGCGGCGTGAATTACGGATGGCGCGATCTCGACCGCATCTCGCCGAACCTTGTCACCCAGGTCATTGCCTCGGAGGACGGGCGTTTTTGCGAGCATTGGGGTGTAGATTTGGGCGCGCTCGACAAAGCGGCCGATGCCTTCGCGGAGGGCCGGCCTAAAGGCGGCGGCAGCACTATCTCGATGCAAACCGCGAAGAACCTTTTTCTCTGGAACAAGCCCGCTTTCATACGGAAGCCGTGCGAAATTCCGCT
>CAZCIF010000044.1:0-3389 GCA_964498645.1 uncultured Rhodomicrobium sp.
CGCTGGCGATGAAGCCGAAATTCTCACCATCGCCGTTGCGAAGGAACAGCGGCGGCGGGGTGTTGCTTCCTCCCTTATGGAAGCAGCAATCGCAGCCTGCCAGAAAGAATTAATCTCTTATATTTATCTCGAAGTAGCGGAAGGAAACGGCCCGGCCCGGCACCTTTATGAGAAATTTGGGTTTCGCGTGCTCGCCCGGCGCGAAAATTACTATCAAGCGGCAAGGCCGGCGCCTGAAGCCGCCCTTATTATGAGACTCGACACCAAGCGTGAAGTGTCGCAGGTTGACCCGTAGCTAGGCAGCTCTTAATGAAGATACCGGCGAACATGGCACAATTCGAGCAAGGCATGGATGCCTTGGTTTTTCACGGCTGGACGATGAGAATGCTGGGCAGCTTGCGCGCCACGGTGCTGCTTGCCGCTTTCGTCGCTGTGACGCTGCCTTTGATGCTTGTCCAATATCTCTTGATAACGCTCGGGCTGCGGCAGGCGAAGACGCTGCCACATCTCTATCACCGGCTCGTGTGCCGCCTTCTTGGTATTCGCGTGCATGTCGAGGGGCATCTCGAAACCGGCAAGCCCGTTCTTCTGGTTTCCAACCATGTGTCATGGCTCGACATCCCGGCGTTAAGCACGATCGCGCCGGTATGCTTCGTGGCAAAGGCGGAGGTCGGCACATGGCCCTTTGTCAGCCTGCTTGCAAAGCTGCAGCGCAGCGTTTTCGTGGACCGGACCCGTCGCACCCTTGTCAAGCATAAGGCTGGCGAGATCGCGGAACGTCTAGCCCAGGGCGACAACATCGTGCTTTTCGCCGAAGGCACGAGCAGCGACGGCAATCGCGTACTTCCATTTCGAAGCTCGCTTTTCTCCGCCACGGCGTTCGCGCCAGAGGCGGCCAACGATAACGGTCCCGATGTGGCCGTTCAAACGGCCGCCATCACTTACACTCATCTTCATGGGCTGCCGATTTTGCGGCATGAGCGCCCGCTTATTGCCTGGTATGGCGAAATGGATATGCTGAGCCACGCCTGGAATGTTTTGAAGAGCGGCCCGCTTGACGTTACGATAAGCATCAGCGAGCCGGTGCCGCTTGCATCGCTGCGCGACCGCAAGCAGCTCGCGGCATTTTCCGAAGCCCGCGTCCGCCGCGACTACGTCGAGCGGCTGACTTCGCGGCACCGCGCGGCGTGACCGGGCGTTAGAAAGATGCAACACGCAAAAGTGCAAGCAACCATTATGGAGCACGCCCCGTCACCCTCCCAGCAGAATGGGATCGATGGGATGGCGAAAAAAGTGTTCATCAAGACCTTCGGCTGCCAGATGAACGTCTACGATTCCTCGCGCATGGCCGATGCGCTTGCGCCCGCGGGTTACACCGGCACTGACAATCTTCACGACGCCGACCTTGTCATCCTCAATACCTGCCATATTCGCGAAAAAGCCGCCGAAAAGGTTTATTCCGAGCTTGGACGTGTGCGGCTCGTTCAGGAAGCACGCCGGCGCGCCGGACGCGATTGCGTGATCGCGGTCGCGGGCTGCGTCGCCCAGGCCGAGGGCGAGGAAATGGCACGGCGCGCTCCCGCGATCGATATCGTAGTCGGGCCGCAAAGCTATCACCGGCTGCCCGCGCTTCTCGAACAGCATGCGAACAGCCGCGAAACCATTGTCGAGACGGAATTTCCCGCTGCCGGCAAGTTCGCGTCGCTGCCCGCGCCCAAGCTTCGCTCATCGCCGTCCGCCTTCCTGACCGTTCAGGAAGGTTGCGACAAATTCTGCACATTCTGTGTTGTGCCTTACACCAGGGGCGCCGAATATTCGCGTCCGGTTACCGAAGTCGCCGAAGAGGCCAAGCGGCTCGCAGAGCGCGGCGTAAGGGAAATCACCCTACTCGGCCAAAATGTGAATGCCTATCACGGCATGGGGCCATCGGACCGTCATTGGACATTGGCAGACCTTCTATCTGAACTTTCGGAGATCCCAGAGATCCAGCGGCTGCGCTATACCACAAGCCATCCCAACGAGATGACTGCCAGCCTCATCGCTGCCCATCGCGATCTGCCGAAGCTCATGCCCTATTTGCACCTGCCCTTCCAGGCTGGATCGGATCGCATTCTAAAGGCAATGAACCGCAAGCACACAATATCCGATTACCTCCGCATTGCCGGGGAGCTTCGCGCGGCGCGGCCTGACATTGCGCTTTCCACCGATATCATTGTGGGCTTCCCTGGAGAGACAGAGGAAGATTTTCAGGAGACGATGCGAACGGTCGAGGCGGTTCAGTTCGCGGCAGCCTACTCCTTCAAGTATAGCGCACGCCCTGGCACGCCAGCAGCCGGGCGCGGTTCTCAGATCGGCGAGGATGTCAAAGCCGGCCGGCTCGCCCGCTTGCAGGCGCTTCTGTCCGCGCAGCAGGCCGCGTTCAACCGGAGCATGCTGGGGCGCACTTTCGATGTGCTCTGGGAAGCCCCGGGCAAGAAGGGCGGGCAGCTATCCGGGCGCTCGCCCTACCTTCAGGCGGTGCATGCGGAAGGGGAACCGGCGTTGCTTGGAAGAATCACCACCGTCGAAATCGTGAACACAAGCCAAAATAGTCTTCAAGGTGTCATAAAAAACCGGGATCCAGTTGCTATATATTAGAACGAAGCGCGCATTGCGCGAATGAAGGATGCGGAGAAAGATTTCTTGCCCGGTGTTCAGACACCATCATCCCGGCGGACTATGACCGGAAATTCCCGTCAACAGTCATGGCGTGGCAGCTCAAAGCCACAGTCGTCGCAATCCTTGTACCGGATTGAGATCACATTCGACGATAACCGCAAGCTCGCCGACGTTCTTGGCGAGTTCGATGCGAATTTGGCGCTCATTGAGAATAAGCTGGGCCTGAGAGCCGTGGTTCACGGCAATGTCGTCGTCCTCGATGGCGATAAAGAGACATGCCTCCTCGGTAAAGCGGTGCTCGATACGCTCTATCAGCGCGCGAAAACGGGCGCGCCGATCGCGCAAGGCGATGTCGAAGGGGCGATGAGACATCTGACAAGCGGCGGCGGCAGCGCTCCTCTGCCAGGCCTCAAATCGCCGGAACCTTTACCGTCATTTGGCGAGCTTAAAACCCGCAAGCGGACGGTGATCGCGCGCACGCCGGCTCAATCGGCTTACATAAGGGCGCTTCAGAGCCGCGAAATGGTGTTTGGGACCGGTCCCGCCGGCACCGGCAAGACTTATCTTGCAGTCGCCTATGCGGCCGGCTGTCTCGAAAGAGGCGAGGTGGACCGGCTGGTCCTCTCGCGGCCCGCCGTTGAAGCGGGCGAGCGTCTTGGCTTTCTGCCTGGGGATATGAAGGAAAAAGTCGATCCCTATTTGCGTCCGCTGTACGATGCACTGTATGATGT
>CAZCIF010000044.1:3399-18786 GCA_964498645.1 uncultured Rhodomicrobium sp.
CTCCGGAACGGGTCGAGCGCGGGCTTGAAACGAAGGCGATTGAAATCGCACCTCTCGCCTTCATGCGCGGCCGGACCCTCAGCCATTCGATCATTATCCTGGACGAGGCACAGAACTGCACTGCCATGCAAATGAAGATGTTTCTTACCCGGCTTGGCGAGGGCAGTAAAATGATCGTGACCGGCGATCCGACGCAGATAGACTTGCCGGCGGGGCAGTCTTCAGGCCTCGCAGACGCTCTGGCGGTCCTCGACGGTGTCGAAGGCATCGCACATGTCGCGTTCACGCGCGCGGACGTGATCCGGCATCCGCTCGTCGGCCGCATTATTGAAGCTTATGAAACGAAGCGCTAAGTTAAGTCCGTTATGACATCCTATATGACCAAGACTGTGGAACCTCCACCTGCAGGGGAGGAAGGGTCCAGCTCCGAAGGCGAACCATCGCGAACGTGCGCGGATATTTCGATCGAGGATGGCCGTTGGGTATCTGTAAGCGGCTTTGCTGAGCTTATCCCGGACCTTGTGGCGGACACACTTCTTACGGTTCGGCTTGCGCCGGAAACACACACCGTAAGCATTGCTTTGCTGTCCGATGCCGAAATTCGCGCGCTCAATAAAGCCTTTCGCGGCAAGGATGCTGCGACGAATGTGCTCTCCTTTTCCCCGGCGCCTGCTTCTCAAATCGTAAGAAATCTAACCGGGCCGGTTTTCCTCGGCGACGTGGCGCTCGCCTACGAAACGGTCGTCAGGGAAGCCTCAGACCAGCAGAAGCCTGTCCTTCATCACGCCGCCCACCTCGTGGTGCACGGCGTTTTGCACCTTGCCGGCCTCGATCATGACGGCGAGTCCGATGCCGAGCGCATGGAAGCCGCCGAGCGGGACATTCTCAGCCATTCCGGTATTCCCGATCCCTATGGGGACGTTGGCCTGCCGCTTGCAACTGCTCCCATATCTCAACACTGCAACTCATAACTGACACGATGTCTACACAAACTGGGTTTGATACGGGGAAATCGAAGGCGTCGCCAAGCTGGCTCCAGCGCATGGCGGCCAATTTGGGGTTCACGAGCGCGGTCAGCCTGCGCGAGACCTTGGAAAGCGCGATCAGCGAAACGGAAGAAGAGGAGGATACCTCTCTTTCGGCGCAGGAACGCGCGATGCTTCTTAACGTGCTCGGCTTTGGCGAAACGCGCGTTGCGGAAGTGATGATTCCCCGCGCCGATATCGTCGCGATAGAGGAAGATCAACCCGTCGCGGCGCTGTTCGGCCTTTTCGCGGAGGCGGGGCATTCCCGCATCCCCGTTTTCAGGGAGAGTCTCGATAACCCGACCGGCATGGTGCACATCAAGGACGCCATGGCCTGGGTCATCCGTAGCAAGCGGGCGGGGGCAAAGGACTTACGGGCTCCCGGGGAGCCGGACACCGGCTTCGTCTTCAGCAGTGCCGATCTCAACGCGACTATTGCTGAGGCCGGCCTCGTCCGCGAAGCGCTCTTTGTTCCGCCTTCAATGCCGGCGCTGACCTTGCTGGCAAAAATGAAGGCAAGGAAGCTTCATCTCGCGCTCGTCGTTGACGAATTCGGCGGCACCGATGGGCTTGTCACCTTTGGAGACCTCGTCGAGGAAATCATCGGGGACATTGAGGACGAGCACGATCACGTCAAAGCCCCATCCATCGGCTATGAGGGTGAGGCCTTCGTGGCGAGCGCGCGCACGCCGATCGAAGCCGTGGAGCAAGTTCTGGGCTTGCAGCTCGCGCCACCCGGTGGCGACGTCGACACTTTGGGCGGCCTGATTTTGGCGCAGGCCGGCAGCATGCCCAAGCGCGGGCAAATCATCCCGCACCCCTCCGGCATCACGTTCGAGATCCTGGAAGCCGGGCCGAGGCGCCTGCATACCGTGCGGATCTCAAAGCATCGTTCTCTTGCCGCCGCGGGCAAACCGCACATGCTGCCCGCTCCGGAGAGCGAGCCTTCCGATAAGCCAGATGGTGGCCTTCACGGCGCCAGGGCTGCGTAAGCGCCGCACCTTGGCATACCGCACTCAGGCGTCATCCCGTGTGCAGCGCGAAGCGGTACGCTGCAGACACGGGATCGTAACGCACTCTACTGATTGAGTTTATTGCGATCCCGGATACGGCCCCTGGGGCCGTTCCGGGATGACGGCAAACGGCCTATGAACTATTCAGCCAGACTTGGTATTACTCAATCACGATGCGGGGAGCTTGCGGAAGCATGGACTTGCCGCTCAGCTTATTCCAAAGCTCCTCAGCAATTTTCGTATAAAGCTGGGCGTGCAGCGAGGATGGTTCCGCCACCACGATGGGCCGGCCGGAATCCGATGTTTCCCGGATCGACATATGCAGCGGCAGCTCGCCGAGGAAGGGCACACCGAGCCGCTCCGCTTCCTGCCGCGCGCCGCCATGGCTGAAAATGTCCGAACGGTGGCCGCATTTCGGGCAGACGAAAAAGCTCATATTTTCGATGATGCCCAGCACTGGCACATCTACGCGCTTGAACATATTGAGGCCCTTGCGGGCGTCGATCAGCGCCAAATCCTGGGGCGTTGAAACGATTACCGCTCCCGAAAGCGGCACCTGCTGCGCCATGGTGAGCTGCGCATCGCCGGTGCCGCGTGGCATGTCGACCACCATGATGTCAAGCTCGCCCCAGGCGACATCCTTCAGCATCTGTGTGATGGCCGAGATGACCATCGGCCCGCGCCAGATCATCGGCGTCTCCTCATCGACGAGGAAGCCCATGGACATGACCTTCACGCCATAATTTCCGACGGGCACAAGGAGATTATCGCCGGCAAGCTCTGGCTTGTCGTGGATCCCGAGCAGCCGCGGCATGGACGGCCCGTAAATATCGGCGTCGAGCACGCCCACTTTGAGCCCGTTCTGCTGGAAGGCCAGTGCCAAATTAACCGCCGTGGTCGATTTGCCGACGCCGCCCTTACCGGACGCGACCGCTACAATATGCTTGATCTGGCCGATTCCCCTGCCGGACGCCTCTTGCGGCGAAGCCGCAGCACCCCCCTCCTTTGCATCCGCCGTCAGCGTGACAACGGCCCCAGCGACGCCGGGAATCGCTTTCACCGCGTCTTCGGCGGCCTTCCTGACCGGCTCATACCGGCTTGCCTCGTGCTGCGGAACGTTGAGCGCGAAATAAACCTTATCTTTGTTGATGACGATTTCCGATAGAATGCCCGAGGACACGATATCGCTGCCGCCAGGCGTTGCGATGCCTTTGAGCGCGTTCAGAACGTTTTCTTTTGTCGGGTGATCAGCCATGTATCCGCCAGTTGCAAAGGTTGAGAAAGCAGGTCAAGAATTAGCTTGGCATTATCTAGTGGCTCAAGCGCCGTTGAAAAGCCGGCAAGATGAATCATGAGGAGATTGTGACCCAGCCGCTCGCTGCGCATTGCCTTCGCGAGTTTGAGATTGCGCCGGATACGGAAGACACCGCGCTGTCCGTTCCGGTTGTTGGGCGCGATCATCTTGGCGAGAAGGTCGAGCTTTATGCCATCACCGAAAAACCGCTAACCGTTTTCCTGAATGGCCAAGAGATCGTGACACTGATGACGATTGGGGATTATCCCGATCTATTAGCTGCGGGCTATCTGCTCAATCAGGGCATGCTGCGGCAGGGCAAGGATGTGACCGCGATCGAGCACGATCCCGAACTTGAGACCGTGGTGGTTCGTACAGCCGCCCCCACCAATTTCGAGGAGAAGCTCAAAAAAAAGGTGCGCACCTCGGGCTGCGCACAGGGCACCGTCTTCGGCGATTTGATGGAGGAGATCGAGGGCGCCAAGCTTAGCCAATCGGCGCGGCTGAAGACCTCTTGGCTTTACGCCCTCCAAAAAAAGATCAATACCGCGCCGAGCCTCTACCTCAAGGCGGGTGCGATCCATGGCTGCGTGTTGTGCCAGGAGGACCGGCCTTTGATTTATATGGAGGATGTCGGCCGCCATAACGCCGCCGATAAGATTGCTGGATACATGGCGCTCAACGATGTCCCGGCAGATGATAAGATCTTCTACACGACGGGCCGCCTCACAAGCGAAATGGTGATCAAGACCGTCAAAATGGGCATCCCGATCCTCGCATCGCGCTCGGGGTTCACCGCCTGGGGCATCGATCTTGCCCGCCGCTCGGGGCTGACCTTGATCGGGCGGATGCGCGGCAAACGTTTCGTGGTGCTGTCGGGCGAGGAGCGCGTCGTCTATGACCAGGACGCGAGTGGCGTCGAGGACGAGGATGCCCGTCATAGCCGCAAAGGCAGCTTCGGCGGCGAGGAATGATGCGCGTGACAATGCATAGAACATCGTTCCCTCTCCCATCGCGCCCAAGAGGCGCGCCAATAAAAAGTAACGAAAACGCCAAGGCGTTTTCGTTGGGAGAGGGACAGGGTGAGGGGTGATGGCCTCGGCAAACGAGCGAGTCGCCGGAGTCATTTTAGCTGGCGGACTGTCGCGGCGCATGGGCGGCGGCGATAAGGGGTTGCGCCAGCTTGGCGGCAAGTCTTTGCTGCGTCATGTTCTGGAGCGCCTTGAGGCGCAGGCTTGGCCAATTGCCATCAACGCCAATGGCGATGCTTCCCGCTTTGCCGCTTTCGGGTTGCCGGTGATCGCCGATGCCACCGCCGATTATTCCGGGCCGCTCGCCGGCGTGCTTGCGGGGATGCGCTGGGCCGCGGACGCTGCGCCGGAGGCCCGCTTCATCGTCACTGCGGCTTGCGATACGCCCTTCTTTCCAAAGGATTTGGTGACCCGCCTTTTCGTCGCGGCGGAGGGCGCTTACCCCGCTATCGTTCTCGCAATGTCGGAAGGGCAAATCCATCCGGTCTTCGGCCTTTGGCCCGTGGCGCTTGCCGGCGATTTGGCGGACGCGCTTGCTTCTGGAACGCGAAAAGTCTTGCACTGGACGGACCGGCACCCAAACTTTACAGCCAACTTTCCGGCGGTCAGCCTGGGCGGGAAGCTCATCGACCCTTTCTTCAACGCCAACACGCCGGAAGAGCTGGAAGAAGCCGCGATGCTGCTGGCAGCGGAGGGCACACCGTGACACCGCCTCTATTCGGCATCGTGGGTTGGAAAAACTCCGGCAAGACGACGCTCATGGCGAAGCTGATCGCGCATTTTGCGGCGCGCGGCCTGGATGTGGCCGCCGTCAAGCACGCGCATCACGGGTTCGACATCGATCATGAGGGGCGGGATTCCTTCCGCTACCGGGCGGCGGGAGCAGCCGCGGTGGCGATTTCCTCTGCGAAGCGCTTTGCAATCATGACCGAGTTGCGAGGACGGCCTGAGCCAAGCCTTGGCGAGCTGGTCAAGCACATCGATCGCGCGGATATTATCCTCGTCGAGGGCTTCAAGGGTGAAGCGCATCCGAAGCTCGAAGTCCGGCGCAGGGCTGCCCTGGATCAGAGGCCGCTCGCCCCCGGAGATCCCTCTATTCTCGCCATCGCCGCGGATTTCGAGGTCCAGCATAGCCCGCTTCCGGTATTCGATTTGGATGCCATTGAGGCCATCGCGGAATTCATCATCTCCCGGACAGCGCTTCAGGCGAAAGCCCCGAAGCTAAGGCAAGCGGAGACGCCGGCGTGACCGCGCTCGATGACTGCTTCGCCTTTCCTGAGCGCCGCTTGCTTCACGGAGAAGCAATCGCACTTCTGAAGGGCCTCGCCCGTCCTATCGAGGAAAGCGAAAATGTAGGCGTCCACGCCGCCACCGGCAGGGTCAGCGCTGAAACGGTGACAGCTCCGCACGCCATCCCCGCCCATACCAACGCGGCCGTGGATGGATATGCATTCGACTTTGAGAATTACAGCGCGACGGAGGGCACCGTCTTTCCAATCGGAGGCCGCGCGGCGGCGGGAGACCCCGCGCAGCTCTCCGTTGCTGATCGTAGCGCCATGCGCATCTTCACCGGCGCAATCATGCCGAAGGGCTGCGATACTGTTGCCATGCAGGAGGACTGCCGGCTGGTGGACGGTACAGCCGTATTCATTCCGGGCGGCCTGAAGAAGGGCGCGAACCGTCGGCTTGCCGGAGAGGATGTGGCGCAAGGCGCGGCCATCATCGAGCCTGGGCTTAGGTTGCGGCCGCAGGATGCCGCAGCACTCGCTGCGAGCGGCCGGGCCACAATCGCTTGCGTGAAGAAACCGCGCGTCTGCATTTTTTCTACTGGTAACGAGGTTCTGGCGCCCGGCGCAGCCTTTTCCGAGGGCAAGGTCTACGATGCTAATGGTCCAATGCTTGCGGGCCTATTCGCATCCCTCGGGCCAACCCTGACCTATAGCGGGATTTTGCCCGACGGCCGGGAAGCCGTTCGCCGCGCGCTCCATGATGCGGCCCAGCATAACGATCTCATCGTGACATCCGGCGGCGCGAGCCTTGGCGAAGAGGATCACGTGATCGCCGCGCTGCGGTCGGCGGACGCGCTCAGCCTTTGGCAGCTTGCGATCAAGCCCGGCCGGCCGATGGGCGTCGGCAAAATCGGCCCATGCCTCTCCTTCGCACTGCCTGGAAACCCTGTCGCCGTTATGGTCTGCGCTTTGATCTATGTTTGGCCGGTGCTACGGCGTCTTTCCGGCGAGCCGTGGATCGAGCCCCAGAGGCTGCCTTTTCCGGCCGGCTTTGAAATCAAGTCACGCAAACAGGGGCGGCGGGAATTCTTCCGCGGCTGGCTCGAACGCGCCGGCGAAAGCGTTGCCGTTAGAAAATATGCGCGCGACGGCTCGGGCCTGATTTCTTCGCTGCGCGCCGCAAGCGGTCTCATCGAGATCCCGGAAGACGTGGAACAAATCCGCGAAGGCGACCGCGTCGCCTTCATCCCTTTCTCAAACTTCGGGATCGTCGGCACGAACGGCTAAACTTAATCCACGCAATGGGTTTAAGCCGCCGGGCGGAAGCCCTCGGCCATCTTCCTGAACTGAGGCAGGAATGTTTCCCGGCTGCTCTCCGGCGCCAGTCCGACAAGCCGGAAGTAGCCGCCATGGGGTGCTTCGATCATGAGCTGATAGACAAGCGCCGGCGCGCCCGTGCTTGCATCGGTTCCCCGGCCGATGGTCTCGACGGCGGGTAAGCCGGAAATTTCAAGCTCCTCTGTTGCCTCGAGCGTCTTATCGCGAATTTGCTCGATTTGGTCAAAGGTGCGCTCGGCAAAGACGCTGAGATTAGGGATCGGGGCCAATGTCAAAGACGGCGCGACCAGAAACACCGGCTGCAGGCCGCCGTTCAAGCTCCCGTCCGGCTTCAGCCGGTAGCCTTTCGTTGTGCCCAGCAGGGAGAGATCTTCCTCAAAGGGACCGAAATAAGTGAGGTTGAAGAGTTTCGGTGCTTCGGGCGCGTGCGCATGCACCCTGGCGGAGGCGAGGATTTTTTCAATCTCCGCGCCTGTCACTATTCCGGATGTGAGCGCCGCGCGCGGAATATTTGCGGTCACCATCGCCGTAATGCCGTCCTCGCAAAAGATCAGAATATATTTGGCATAATCGACAAGCGCCGTATTCTGCTCCCCGCGCACATAGATGTAGTCCCCTGACCGGTGCGGAAGCCGGAGCTGGGCCACGTGGGTGACGCCTTGCGCCGCGAAGGTCTCCTCTGCATGCCCGATTTTCTTCAACTGGTCGAAGGCCGCGAGCGGCAGCTCGACGAGCACGATGGAAGCGCCGCTCTGCTCGTGGACAAACCCCGTGAAACGGTCGGATGGGGCAAAATCCTCGCTCACCGCAAGCGCGATTTTACTGCCAGGGGCCTGCTTCAGAATCTTTTTCTTCCGTAAGCGCCAGTAATACGCGGCCCCAGCGGCGCAGACCAAAGCTGTGGTCAGAATCATGACCAAAACCGCATTGAGAGAAATGCCGTTCATGCGCGCGCCCAGCTAAGAATTGATGTGTGATGGTTCCTGTCCCACCGGATACGGCCAAGTCCCTACCAGCCCTGAGCCTCTTTTGCAAAAAGAGAAACAGGTTCATACGAAACGGGCTCAGGCGCAAGCTGGGCTTTAGGCGAGATTCGCCTCTGGAAGCAAGGCGCTAACCAGGGAAGGCAGCTCTTCGAAGCGGGACATGACCGCATCGGCGCCAAGTTCTTCCGCTGGCAAAGAGGCATAGCCAAAGGCGGCGGCGATCACGGGGATACCTGCTGCCCGCGCGGCGGCAATGTCGGCCTCGCTGTCGCCCGCCATGATAGATGCCGGAAGTTCGCCGCCCGCCAGCCGGACAAGCTCGGTAATATGGCGGGGATCGGGCTTATGGAACGGAAAAGTATCGCCGCCCGCCACGGCGTCGAAGAGAGCGCCGATGCCGAGCGCAGACAAGACCTTTAATGTGAGCTGCTCGCGCTTATTGGTGCAAAGAGCAAGCTTCGCGCCGCTTAGGCGAAGGCGGTGGGCGGCATCTTCAAAACCAGGAAAAAGCCGCGTCTTGACGGCGATGTTCTCTTCATAATGGGCCACGAGCCGGCTTGTCAGCCGCTGCATTTGCTCCGCACCGGCGTCTTGGCCGAGGGCTGTCAACGCTGACTGAAGCATGGCTTTGGCCCCGTAGCCAACGCCTTTCTTGATCGCTTCCGCCGGCGCGGGCGCGAAGCCCTCGGCGATGAGCGCCGCATTCGCGGCTTCGATCAGATCGCCGGCCGTATCGGCAACTGTCCCGTCGAGGTCGAAGATCACGGTGATCGTTGAGGTTCGCGGCGGCAGCATGTGCGCCGGTTCTCCATTGCCGCGCCGCTGCGCGCTGAGGGAATGCGCGCAATAGAGCGCTCCTCATCTTCAAAAACCAGATCTTCAACCGGTTTAAGACCGCAATCTGGGGAACCTGTGCGGTTAATATCACATCAGGTGTGATGCGAAGGGTGAAGGGGAAGGCGAATCGTCCGAACGGATGGAGAAAAAGCATATAAAAATAAAGAAAATCTTGCATCGGATCTTGCACGGCATTTAAAGCTTGGTTATTACAACCTATGGTCACATTTCAGAGTGATCTTCAATCAAAGATGGGCATGGATTGAACATGCCGGGGTTTGCAACCATGAACACACGCCGGAGCCAGCTTTATTTGGCGCATACTTGCTCGCCGGATGGCGGTCGCGAGGGTGGGGATGATGTTGACGGCTATATCGCCGAAATGCAGCCCGAGGAGGCGGCAGAATATATTGCATCCCTACTTTGTTCGCTTCGGGTTATCGCCTCCAATGCCCATCTGCGGCTTCTATCCGATCTCCTTTCCGTCGCCGAGGAGGAGGCCAAGCTCCAGCGCGGGACCTAGCGGATCTGCATTTGTAGATTAGGGCCTGAGAGCGACTTGCCGGAGGCCGCGCCGCTCGATGCGGCCAGCCAAGTCCAGAGACAATAGCGCGGCATGCACATGCCGTGCCTCCAGCCCGCTCAACCGGCAGAGATCATCGACATCGATTGGGGAAAGGCTTAGCAATTTAAGAACCTCCCTTGCCGTTTCGCCAGCAAAATCCACGGTCTCGGGCGGCACGGCGTTATTTGAACAGGCGGAAATGCTCTCGATGCGTGCCTCCGGCACCTGGGGAACGAAGGCCTTTTCGGGACGGGCGTTTTTCCAGCCGGCAAGCAAGGGCTCCAACGCCTGCTCGACATCGTCCGCGCAGGTGGTGAAAACCGCCCCTTCCTTGATCAGCCGGTTTGTGCCGGCCGCGCGCGGTTCGAAGGGATGGCCCGGCACCGCAAACACTTCCCGGCTCTGCTCGGCGGCAAGCCTTGCGGTTATCAAAGAGCCGGAGCACTCCGCCGCCTCAACGATTACGACGCCCAGGCAGCTTCCCGAGATGATCCGGTTGCGGCGGGGAAAATCTTGCGAGCGCGCGGCGAAACCTGGAGGGCACTCGCTTATCAGAAGGCCATTCTCCGCAATCTGTGCTGCAAGACCAGAATGTTCCGGCGGGTAGATTGCGTCGAGGCCGCCCGGCAGAACCGCGCATGCCGCGAAGGGAAGAGAGGCGCGATGCGCAGCCGCGTCTATCCCGCGCGCGAGACCGGACACGATGGCAAAGCCGCGTGCGCCGAGCGCTGCGCTGATTTCCGCGGCGAACTTCAGCCCGGCCGCCGAAGCATGCCTGGAACCGACAACGGCCAGCGGAGGGCGGTCCCAAACGCTCCCGGCGCCCTTGACGTAAAGGAGCGGCGGCGGGACTTCGACGCAGGCGAGAAGGTGAGGATAGCCGGGCTCTCCCGCCGCAAGCAGTGCCATGCCGGAGGACGCAGCCTTTTCAAGCTCAACGGCGATTGCGGCGGCGGTGGGAATGCTTCGGGGTGATATCCGGCTGCCGTGCTTTGCGAACTCCGGCAGCGCTTCGAGTGCCGCCTCCGCCGAGCCGAAATGCGAAAGCAGTTCCCAGAACGTCACCCCGCCAATTTGCGGCGTTCGGATCAACCGGAGCCAGGCCAGCTTCTCGCTTTCGCTGAGTGTTGCGTAAGTGTCAGGAGCTTTCGGCGCCTGTTCCTGATGGGGCGCTTTGGCCGATTTTGCTTTCATGGCCTGAAATCAAATTCCGTATGTTTTTATGATGCCGCGCGATCAGCAGCGCGGACAGGGCAAGGACAAAGACGAAAAGCTGCGTCGAGACTTGAACCAATATGAAGAACGGCGTTAGCGCCGCCGCGACGAGCGCCGACAGCGACGAATAGCGGGTTATCACCGCGATGCAAAGCCACACGGCACAGAAAAAAGCCCCGGCGGGCCAATAGAGCGCGGAGATGACGCCGATATAGCTGGCAACCCCCTTGCCGCCGCGAAAGCTGAGCCAAACCGGAAACAAATGGCCGAGGAAAGCGCCGGCCGCGGCGAACAGCGCGGCCTCCAAGCCGAGATATTGCTTGCATAAGAGAACGGGCAGCAAACCTTTGCCCGCGTCCAAGAGAAGCGTGAGCAGCGCCAAGCCTTTCCGGCCCGTGCGAAGGACGTTCGTCGCGCCGATATTGCCGGAACCGGCTTTGCGGATGTCGCCGGCGCCTGCGAGACGTGTGAGGACATAGCCGAACGGGATCGAGCCAAGCGCGTAGCCCGCAAGGAACGCGCCGGCATAGACAAGCCAAGGCTGCGCGCCGACCATCACCGCAAACCACAGATCCTTTTCGTTCAGCGCCATCATTCTCCCTATTCGCGGCTGAAGCGAGCGGAGCTTATACGGAAGATCGCTCCGGTCAAATGGTCTTCGCCGGTCATGAACTCTGCGACAGATATATAAAGAGCGGCAGCGTCACTGCGGAGGCCACGCTCTGGAACACAACGATTTGCGCCATGAGCCCGGAATCGCCGCCCATTTTCCGCGCCATTGTATAGCCCGTCGCAGCGGTCGGGACGGCCGCCGAGATCACCGCTACCGTGCGAGGGATACCGGACAATCCCGCGAGCCAGGCAAGGCCGAGAACGAGTGCCGGCAGTAGAACGAGGCGAATGGCCGTGTTTGCGGCGACCAATTTCAGCGAGGCATGCGCGCCGGCGAAATTTAGGCCCGCGCCCACGGCAAGAAGCGTGAGCGCGATGGCCGCAGAGCCGAGAATGGAGAAGGTGTCGTAAACAAAGCCGGGGACGCCCGTGAGGTTCAGGACGAAGCCGAGCAGGCAGGCGAGCGCGAGCGGGTTGAGGGCGAGGCGCTCCAGGACCGGCAAAAGCCGGATGCCCTCGTTTCCCTGGCCGAACTTCAGGAGCACAAGCACCGTGTAGAGTTGCACCGTTGGAACGAGCGACGCAACGGAAAGGGCGGCGAACGTCAATCCCCGCTCGCCGAAAAGCGCGGCGGAGATGGCAACCGCGACGGTACTCTGAAACCGGATGATCCCTTGAAAAACGCTCGTGAAGGTGGGGCCGGAAACAGGCTTGCCGAGCGCGAGATAAGCGATGAGCGCCGCTCCGCCCATGATCGTTACCGAGGCCACCGAAACAAAGACAAAGCCTGCAGGAATGCTGCCCAAATCGGCGCGCATGAGCGTTTTTGTGAGCAGGGCTGGAAAGAGGACGTAAAAGGTAATGTGATCGAGTGCATGCCAAAAGTCCTCACCGCCGAATTTGAAGTTCGCCAGCAGGTAGCCAATCGCCGCGATGAGAAAGAGCGGTGCGAGCGCGGAGATAATGGGAATCATGAGGGGGGTGAGCGGCGGCTGAAATTGAAGCGGTCCAGCGCACCCTGCAGGATGTACGCCGCCGCCATCTTATCAATCAGCAAGGCGCGCCGTTTCCGGCTCGTATCGGCTTCGAGAAGGGCACGCTCGGCAGCTACCGTCGAAAGGCGCTCGTCCCAGAACGCCATCGGCAAATCGGTGAGCGGGGCCAGGTTGCGGGCGAAGGCGCGCGTCGATTGGGCGCGAGGGCCTTCCGTACCGTCGAGATTAATGGGCAGGCCGATGACGAGGCCGCCGGCGCCATGCTGTTTGGCCAGTTCCAAGAGCTTCGCTGCGTCGGCTTTGAATTTCGTCCGGCGGATGGTTTCGAGCGGCGTTGCGATCTGCCGCATGACATCGGAAAGGGCAAGCCCGATGGTCTTCGTCCCCACGTCGAGACCGAGCAGCCGCTCATCCCGCTTTAACCGTTCGAATAGATCGAAAAGCGCCAAAGGCTCTGATGGCACAACTCTGTCCTCGGGTGTTCTTACAAATTGCGGGCGTGCCAGTCTCTTTTTTTTGGTGCACACCGGATTGGTCGCTCATTCGTAGGAGATTTGCAATGAAGCTAACATGGTTCGGGCATTCCGCGGTGCGCGCCGAAAGCGGTAGCCACGTCATTCTCATCGACCCCTTTCTCTCGCATAATCCCAAATTTCAAGGCTCGGTAGAGGAGGCCGCGCGGGGCGCGACCCATGTCGTACTCACCCACGGCCATGACGACCATGTGGGCGACGCCGCCAGCATCTGCAAAAACACCGGCGCGACGCTCGCCGCCGTTTTCGAGCTTGCCATGTTTCTGTCGGGGCAGGGCGTTGAAAAGGTCGAGCCTGGCAACCCCGGCGGCTCGATCGATCTTGGCGGCGGTGTAAGCGTGAGCTTCGTGAAGGCCTTCCACTCGTCGTCAACGACCGCCAATGGGAAAACGGTTTATCTCGGCAATCCCTGCGGTGTTGTCATTGAGGGACTCGGCAAGACGATCTATCACATGGGCGATACGGAAATTTTTGGCGACATGGCGCTTATCGAGGAGATTTTTGCCCCAAAGATCGGTTTCGTGCCGATCGGCGACCGCTTCACGATGGGGGCAACGACCGCGGCGCTGGCCTGCAGGAAATTTTTCAAATTCGACGCAGTCGTGCCCATTCACTATGGCACCTTTCCAATTATCGATCAGGACCCGGCGAAGTTCGTGGCCGCCATGGCCGGCCAGAACGTCGTGATCCCGGAAATCGGCAGGGCGTTCGAGGCTTAATACATTAAGGCTTTAGTCGCCGTGGATTTCCGTCTGCATTTCGCGGACGCCCGGCGCCACCTCGGGGGAAAGCGGTTCCCGGCCTCCCCCGTTCTGCTGTACGGGCGCGAGCGCCGCGCCAGGCTGGATTCTCAAGCTCTCGCGCGGCAGCTTCTCAGGTTTTGCGGGAACCAGGGAGGCGTCGAGATCCTGCCAGAGCTGGCGGAGCCGGTGAATGTGAAGATTGTCCATTATGACGCGCACGAGGTGTTCGATGACCTCGACATTAACCCAGGAAGTCAGCGCTTTCTCGAAATCACGATGGGACACATCGAGCGGCCTTACCCCAAAGTCCTTCAGCATGCTCGTGTTTCCGCTGTCGGTGGCGAGCAGTACCGCACCAACGATCTGCTTCAATCCCACTGGAGAGGATGGGTCAAGCACAGCCCGCTCCAGGTCGAAGATCGTCCGGATATTGAGCTTCTTAAGTAAAAGGAAGCGCTGAGGCCCTGTGGCCGCGCAAAGCTGAGCTTGAGCGATCCAGTCCATGATGCGGAAGATGCAATACGGAGTCTCCACATGGAGCATGACGGGATTGGCGGTCGCGAGGTTTTGCACGCTGACGGCATTGCCCTCCTCCAAACGGAACGCCGTCATAAAATCGATGCCATCGATAACCGTGAGCGGCGTTACTGCTGCGTGCCGGCTCACTTTGCGGTAACGCCGGTTGAAGGTGAGGCGCGCCTGCTGGAGCAGCCAGGAAAAAGCGCCGCCGGGAACGAAGCCGATGGCAAAGGCGAGCAGGAGCGCCAGCTTGGAAACCGGCTCTGGCTTGGCAACGGCGGCTTCCACCGCGCCGGTGTCTGCCGACTGCGTATCCTGATTGCGTTGCCGGACGGCGGATTTATCGCCGCTGACGATGGCGTTCTGGACCTTAGCCGCAGTTTCTGCGAGCGGCTTCGCATCCGGCGCTGCGCTCCAGACAATGACCGCGAGCATGATCGCGAGCAGCATATGTGCAAAGGCACGGAGAAATGTGACGGCTGACAAGTCGAATGCAACGAGCGCCTTGAAAAACAGCCTCAAACTGTAAAGGAATGAACCCGCGAAGGCTAACAAGCCGATGACGATTGCGTTCTCGTAATCGTTGAAAGGCGCTCCGCCCGTGCCGCCCGCACGAAGAATGCTTCCTCCGAGGGAGCCATCGAACAACTGGCTCAGCTCACTCGCGGGGATCAACAGAATAAAAAATCCAGCCGCAGTGAAAATTATGAAGGGCAGGCTCGCGCCCAGCCAAAGCCAGTTAGACAACGAACTGAAGCGGGCCTTTGAATTCTGCCGGTCAAGCTGGTCTGCCGTGGCGGGAAGAAAAGTACTGGATAGATATTTCCTCGGAAGAAATTCAAAATAAATATTATCTCTCGACTCGATGTCATATGTATTACGGAATACCTCTGCTGTGTGAATACGCTTGATCCGGATTCTGTTGCGAGTGAGGAGAAGAGTAACTGGAATCAAGACAGAAAAGAATAGACTAAGGAAAACTGCGGCATAGTTCACAGATAGATACTTATATATGGCCAAGATAGCGGCAATAGCCAAAAATATAAAAAGCAGTACAATTACGACTTTTATCCGGTAATTCTTCATTAAGAAGCTCCCGAACTTCAATTTACATGCAAGGATGCTTTCATCCTTATGCGCCTACTCTACTACGTTAGTCAGCAACGTCAATTTTAAAGAGTAACGCGAGCAAAAAAAACGTTGCCCGGGAGGCGGGTCCATGCCGGCTAGCGCACGCCTCGCACGCCTCGCACGCCTCGCACGCCTCGCACGCCTCGCACGCCTCGCACGCACCCCGCAACTGCTCAAGATGTCGCATTAATTAATGCCAGATAGAAAAACCTTACGATCTGTCATTCTTACATTTTTAGCAGTTTTTTTAGAGCCTGGATTTCTGTGTTAAATCAAACCCGAACGGCTCTGATGAATTATTGACACTCCATTGCATTTGGT
>CAZCIF010000045.1:0-5809 GCA_964498645.1 uncultured Rhodomicrobium sp.
TGCGCCGGACGAATTCGTTGATCTCGCCGCCGAAAACGAGAATAGCACCGGTCACCACGATGCCCATGAGGGAGACAGCGTAGGCGACGGGGCCCGTGATGCTGTCGCGGATTTTTTGAAGGGGAGTCTCCCATTGCAGCCCGCCGCCGCCCGTTGAGGCAGCCAGTGCTTCACCGGGAAGAAGGATCGCCAAGACAAGCAGCGCCATTAGTGCGAGGCCTGCGGGCACAGTCAAATCGGATTGGGCCTTTCCCATCGGTTACTCCCCGGGCTCAGTGATGTAATCGGCGCCATCGTGGCCGGTGACGCGAAGAAGCTCTTGGATTTGCCGGCCGGATTTGGAAGTGCTGGTCTTGGCGATGAAAATGATGAAATCGATCGCGGCGGCGATCGTCTTCTGCATGGGAGCTGCCGTGATTTCGGCCACGAGGTTTTCAAGACGGATAAGGCCGCCTCTGGCATCGTTGGCGTGGACGGTGGCGACACCGCCAGGATGGCCGGTATTCCAAGCCTTCAAGAGATCGAGGCATTCCCCGCCCCTGACCTCGCCGACGATGATGCGGTCGGGCCTGTACCGCATGGTCGAGCGCAGCAGCCGTCTCAGATCGATCGCATCGGTTGTCCGCTTGAAGACATGATTGGGTGCCGCGCATTGAATCTCCGCGGTGTCCTCGAGGATAAGCAGGCGTTCCCCTGGCAACTCTTCGGAGATCAGGTGAATGATGGCGTTGACGAGGGTGGTTTTGCCGGAGCCGGTGCCGCCAACCACGAGAATATTCTTGTGATCGAGCGCCGCAGACCGGATCAGGGCGTGCTGGCGCGCGGTCATGGTGCCGGCGCTTACATAGTCGGCGAGCGTAAAAATGCGGGTGGCGCGCTTTCTGATGCAGAAGCTTGGGGCCCCGACCACGGGCGGGATGAGCCCTTCGAACCGGCTTCCATCGAGGGGCAGCTCGCATTCGAGGATCGGATCGTCGCGGGTGATGGTGGTCTTGTGGAGTGCCGCGATCGTGGCCATGGCCGCCTCGGCTTGATGCGGGGGCATCTCACCGAGGCGCGCCATAGGGCGTCCCATACGCTCGACCCAAAGGACACCATCCGGGTTTAGCATGATCTCGATGACCTCAGGGTCTTTGAGACAGCTAAGAACTTGTTCGCCGAGCTCGCGTTCGAGCTTCTGATTGACGCGGAATGCGTGTTCGGAGGTGGAACGGGGATACGCCATGAAGCCGTGGAACTCTGATTGGCACCGGGGTCGGACAGGATCGTTTATAAGACATCAGACGGCGAAAGGAAACCATCTGCATAGGTGATGCAGAGCCAAGAGATGCGGCACTACCAAAATTCGTTATGGCAAAAATTGAAATATTGCTTGATTATTTATCCGCAAAAATCCGTTTGTTTCGAGTTTAGCTTGCACTCTACAGCCCCATATATGCAATTAAATTCTGACAATAGGCGACATTTTTCGCGTACACTTGGCCATTATCACTTACAACGCTATGCACTATCACGGCGCCGTTGACAGCAATACTTGATAATAATTTAAGATAATGCAATAATACAAGCTATTCGATGCGGCCTATTCTGGCGGATGGCGCTGTGTCTCTCGCGCATCAGCTAATGGCGTAAATGCCATTATAGCGTTTTCAGCCCGGATCCGTGCTCCTCCTTCTTGCTGCTTTTTGCCTTGTCAAATCTTGCCGGCCCGGCAAGACGGACTATAGTACAAGGGCAATCCCGCCTGTCCTTTGAAGGATTTAAGGAATTAGAGCATCGATGCCAGAAGAAAGCGTGGCTTCCGAGATAAGCCCCAGCGACCGGCCCAAGCGGAAGCGGGCCTTACCTTCCATGAACAAAAGGCGCGCTCCAGATAGTCAGCCGGAGCGGGAGATCTTCGCGCGGAACCTGCGCAGGGCCCGCATCGAGGCGAGCCTTAGCCAGCGGGAGCTCGCTCACATCACTGGCATCGCCCAGGCTCATATTTCTGAGATGGAAAATGCGATGCATAATGTTTGCATCGACACCATGGTCAAGCTCGCCCAGGCGGTGAAGAAACCGCTCTTTCAGCTTTTTCAACCTTAGCTCTCCAGAAAGGATGGCTTGCGGCAGATCATGCGCGGCCGCTACAGAACGATGCGCCCGCCTCGCATTGGATGGCGGCCGCTAGCAGCGCGTTCAACGCAGCGAGCAGGCGTTCGCTGTCCCCGCCTAGCCGGAAGGGTTCGGGTAGAGCGAAAACCGCGCGAAAAGCGTTAAGGGTACCTGAGCGCTGGTTTATTCTTCTCCTTCAGGGCCGGAGCGGTCCTTGGCTCAGATGGCTTGTGGCGAAATTGTCGAGTCGCCCGGAGGAGTTTCACCTCCGGGCGCCCCCAGAACCGGCATGACCCTCTCGAGTCACACGGCTCCCGATGTCCGGCCGGTTCCATGAGGTAGAGGCCCATGGGCAAAGAGCGTGGGGGTCGCCCGGCGCGGCCGTCCGAACCAGTCCTTTGCTCCCTTGGCCCGATGGACAAGCCGCTTGAATTTGCGGCGCGCCCAGCGAATGACATAGAGATCGATCCGCTTGAGGGTCGGACGCAACTACGTTCGGTAGAAGTTGCCGTAATAGACGATCCAGCCTCGAATAACGGGATTGTACAACTCCGCGAGGTGTTGCAGGGATTTGTCGCTGCAGTGATGAAGCGCCCAGCGTCGGATCTCCCGGCTGATGCGCTTCAGGGCCTTCGACCAGCGGCGGGCAAAAAGCCATGCACAGCCTTTCCTTGCCACATCGTCTTCCGGGCCCGGAATTGGAAACCCAAGAAGTCGAACGAGATGTCAGGAAAATCTTCGCGCCGGATCGCGTCCTTGCAATAGACGATTTTCGTCTTCTCAGGATGCGCACCAGCTTGAGAACCGAGAAACCGAGTGTGTTTCCCAGGCGCGCCGCCGCGCTTCATGGAAAGGATTTCCAGTCTTGAGAGTCGCGTCCAATCGAGCGCTGGAGGGGCAAAAATTGGCTAACCGGAAAGCTGTCAGGCGACAGATCGCCCTGATGCTGCGGCTACATTCAAAAGTTAGGATGCATTGTTGCAACTAATGGTGGAAAACCCCGCAGCGGTGGTTGCGGATTAGAAAGAACTTAGGTAGGGTTTTTTCGTGTAGCCTTACAGCTTAGTGCGCCCGCAAGTTAGCGAGTTTGGCAAGATGGTCAGAGTGTATATGCTGAAATGGAAACCAACTATAAAATGTAAATAAAAGACTTGATTATCGACTCTGCTTGTGCATAGATATCAAGCGTTCGGTAAAGCCTACCCGAGCAGTCAATATTAGCTTACATATGTTGCGTTTACGTCTGGCGTGAGTGTTTTTTTGTCGATTGAGTTGCCGTTACTTCGGGAGAATTGGTTCACCCGAAGTGCGGTAGCATTAAAGATTTCGAAGATTTGGTTAGGTGTGCGCAATGCCGGATTGGCGGCATCCTGTTCGACGAGGTAGGATATTTCCCTTCGCTTGCCACAAGTAGCCACACAGTCACGACTAGCCGATAGGAAGGGCCGCACGAGTGTGGCGCTAACTTCGACCGGCTCGATCACTGCCGCGGGAGTAACGCTTCCCTGCCTTTTGAATAAGCTCTACGCCATCTCTATCTGCCTTGTTAGAAATCACTCCTGTCGTTCTGGGTCTGTCAGTCGCTGCCCGGCCTGATGGCATCCTTTAGCATGTTACGATGTGTTGATCCGAGATATGCCCCCCGCGCCGATATCTGTCGTCATAGCAGTCCACAATCGGCGCGAACTGGTTCAAGAAACTATTGTCTGCTTCCTAAGGCAGAGTCAGCGCGCTCATGAGATCATCGTCGTCGACGATGCATCAACCGATGGTACCGCTGATGTTCTCCGCCGCTTTGGGTCAGATATAAGGCTCGTACGACTTGAGAAGAATGTTGGACCGGGTAGCGCTCGCAATGCCGGGCTTAGGAACGCATCAGGTGAGTTTATTCAATTTTTTGATAGTGATGATTTAGCAAGCAACGATTTCCTCGAAGCTAGGTTGCTTGCCGTGACCAAGAGTGATGCAGATATCGCATATGGACCTTGGATTCCAGTTTGGATCAACCAAGGCGTTTGTGGCCATGATGGTTTCGTCCGCCAATCCTTACCGATAACAGGCAAACCGGTATCGGCTTTCCTGCGTGGGTGGGTGTTGTTCCTCCCCAATTGTCTTATTCGCCGTGAGTTGTTGAGCGCCGTTGGGGGATATCCCACAGCGCTTCGCACGGGAGAGGATATGCTGCTAATGTTTCGATTGTTGAAGAGCAGCGCAAGACTTACGCATACGCAGCGCTCCCTGCTATTGGTTCGCCAACATCCCGAAACGCAGATCAGCACGCAGCCCTCGGAATTGGCGCAGCGTACAGCGGATGAACTCGCTTTGACAACTGCTGTACTTTCCGAAGTGGGCGGGGTAGCGGCTGCAAGCGCTGGTTCGATTGCAGCTTGGAGAGCACGGCACGCGCGTGCCCTCACTATGGCTCAGAAGATGAACTCTCAACTAGCCGGAACAGTACCGGTGTCGGTCCTTGACCACAGCCGCTATCGTTTGGGCCAAGCCATCCTGCGCGTGCGCAAGGCAATTTCTGCCCGACTTTCGGGCCATCGCATCGAGCCTAGATACTTACCACAATCGATCACAGCAGACCAACTCGCTGCGATACAGACCACCGGGCTACAGCCGCTGTGCGATCCGAAGGTCAAATAGGGGTTACGCACTTATGTCACGAACAAATTGCATGAACTGCGGTAGTTCTCAGCTGTATACTTTTATGCATCTGGGATCTCAGCCAAATGGCAATAATTTCTTGTTCAAAGAGGAGCTTGCTAGAGAGCCGTTCTTTCCTCTCGCCATGATGGTGTGTGAAAATTGCTGGCAGGTACAAATCGCGGAGTCCCCATCTCCAGAGTTCATGTTTTCGAACCACCCTTACGTGACGGGCGTAAACACGCCTGTTGTGCAGCATTTTCGCAAGCTTGCGCCACATGTTGTTGCAAAACTCGGCTTGGTGTCGAACGATTTGGTGATTGACATCGGCTGCAACGATGGGTCCTTGTTGAAGTGCTTTGCTGAGCAAGGCTTACGAACCCTGGGCGTCGATCCTGGCGAGCGCACGGGCGAATTAGCCCGCAAGCAGGGGATTACCGTCTTTCGTCAATTCTGGAGCAGCGAAACCGGTCGGTCGCTGCGCCAGCTCGGGGTGAGGCCGGATGTGATCACGGCTACGGCGGTGTTTTATCACGTACCTGATCTACATGACTTCGTGCTTGGCATCACCGAAGTTATGGGACCAGAGAGCTGCTTTGTCGTACAGGGTGTAAATCTTCGGGACCTGATTGAGAAGAATGAATACGATCACTTCTATCACGAACATACTTGCATCCATTCGATGGCACCCTTGATACGACTCTTCGCCGCGCACGGGCTGCGCGTCTATGACGTCGAGATGTCTTCCATTCATGGCGGCTCCTTTATCCTCTATGTAGTCCGGGACGACAGTAGGCGTCCAACATCGGCTGCGGTGGCCGAGGCACTTGCTGCCGATGAGGCGGCGGGACTAAATCGACGACAGACCTACGACGAATTCGCCAAGCGCATACGCGAGAACATGAAAGTGCTTTTGGGGTTACTCAAGGAGCTAAAGGCGGAGGGCAAGAGCGTCTATGCGCTCGGCGCGCCGGTTAAGGGCTCGACACTTCTTAATTTTTGCGGCATCGGTCCAGATCTCGTGCAGCTCTCAACCGAAGTGAACCCGTTCAAGATCGGACGTGTA
>CAZCIF010000045.1:5819-7413 GCA_964498645.1 uncultured Rhodomicrobium sp.
ATATTCCGGTCGTGGACGAGTGTATGCTGGAGGCTGCGCCAGATTACTATCTTGTTCTCGCCTGGAACTTTTCAGACTATCTGCGCGAAAAATTTCACGAATATCTCAGGGCCGGCGGTCGCTTCATCGTGCCCGTGCCAAACGTCCAAGTCTTGGGCCCGCTTGAGCGCTGACGCGTAAGAAATTGCCTAAGTCGGAGGGACAGGTCCAACGCCTCAAGGTTTTGGACAGCTTTCGAGGCCTCTGCGCGCTATTTGTGGCGCTCCATCACTTTAAAGCAAATGGTGTGATTGCGCAGTCAGCATTTGTGAAGAACGCGTTTTTGTTAGTGGACTTTTTCTTCGTGCTTAGCGGCTTCGTGATTGCACGGCGATATTTCGAGCCGCTCTCAGGCGGTGGCCAGGTGATCGCGTTCATGCGCAAGCGTTTTGCGCGGCTCTATCCGCTGCATGTGGCCGCGCTTTCGCCGTTTCTGCTGATCGAGCTATTTCTGATGCCGTACTTCTCAGCCGACCGCGCGCCGTTCTCCGGTCCGATGACGTGGGAAGCGCTAGGCATAAACCTAGTTATGCTCAACAGCGTCTGGCTCACGGACGGTCTGACCTGGAACTATCCGAGTTGGAGTATCGGTGCGGAGTTCTTGACGTACGGCGTCTTTGCCGCGATCTCGGCGGCTTGGCCATCGCGGTCGGCAGCCGTTGCGCATTGTGTCTTCGCCGTCGCGGCGGTTCTTTGTCTTGCGGTGATTGCTGCCATTAGCCCGGACTATATCGACGCCACCCATGACCTGGGCTTCTTGCGCTGCCTCGCAGGATTTTCGGTAGGAGTGCTGGTCTGGCGGCTGGGCGCCCGGCGCGGCGAGCCAGCCGCGCTAGCTCGGCTCTCGGGATACGCCGCGGGTGCTATCGAAGCGGCACTACTCGCCGCGGTGGTCGCGTTCGTCATCTTTGTTGGCCACACGCCGGCTAATTTGGCTTCGCCACTGCTGTTCGGCATCGTCGTCTACGTGTTCGCATTCGAGAAGGGCGCCGTGGCGCGGCTATTTAGGGCGCGCCTCTTGCTGCTGCTCGGCCTAATCTCGTACTCCATTTATATGGTTCATGCTTTTTTTGCGAGCCGCGTTTTTTCAGGCGGGCTTCAGCTTCTGGAGCGCTTCGCCGGGTTTAAGCCCTTTGCCGGGGGCGACTCACGCCTGTTTGGCGCGACGCCGCTTGAGGGCGACTTGATGACCCTTCTCTATCTCATATTGGTGCTAGCAGCAGCATCGGTCACCTATCGGCTCATAGAGCGGCCCAGCCAGCTGCTACTGTAAGACCGGGGCACATCCAAGATCGAGAGTTTTTGCAAGATAAGATAGGCGTATTTAAAGAGAAGGCTCCAATGAAAGGCGTTATTGTTACTGGTGGGACAGGTTTCATTGGGCGCACGCTAGTTGACGCCATCCGAAATCGCTTTGGACAGGAGTGCGAAGTCATCTCGCTTGGTTCGAACATTGTTGATCTATCGCGAAAAGATGAAATGTTTGCTTGGTTTGAAAAGGCGCGCTGGACTTTCGACTGCGACCACATCATCCACCTCGCTGCGCTCTATAAGG
>CAZCIF010000045.1:7423-18682 GCA_964498645.1 uncultured Rhodomicrobium sp.
GTGAAACATCAGGCGACGCAATTCCATGTCAACATGCTGATTAATGTCAACTTGCTCGAGGCATGGCGGACCTTCTTTCCGAAAGCCAAGATGACGAGCGTTCTTTCATACTGCATGTATCCTCCGCATCTAGAGCCACATCGGGAGGCTGAAGTTTATGACACCGAACCGGAAGACTACCTCTTCGCCTACGCCTTCACCAAGAAGGCCCAGTTGATCGGCCAGCGGGCCTATGCTCGCGAGCATGGGCTTGAATCAACAAGCCTTATTTTACCAACGGTTTATGGCCCAGGAGACAGTTTCGCTGAAAATGGCCACGTGATCGGCGCACTCATAGGCAAGTTCGTACATGCTGCAGAGGCCGGTGCCCAGGAAGTGGAGGTCTGGGGGGATGGTCGCCAAGAGCGCGAATTCCTATACGTCAGCGATGTCGCTGACGGCATCATCATGGCTGCCCTGCATTCCCGCGAGGAATTGCTCAATCTCGGTACCGGTACAGCCCACTCTGTCGCCTATGTCGCCGGTCGCATCGCGGAAGCATCAGCTTTCGAAGGCCGCATTAAGTACAACTCAAACCGCTTTGTTGGCGTCAACCGCCGCGTGCTTGATATCACAAAAATGCAAGAACACCTTGGCTGGAGCGCACCAACGCGTCTTGATGAGGGCATTGAGAAAACGGTTCGGCGGTACCAAGCGGCGCTCTAACGGCGTGGATGCCCGCTAATGAGACTGACACCGATGCAAGAAGCGCTACTTCCGGAAGCATTACGGGAGATTCTGCGGACAGGCCGCGTTCGCGGCCGCACACGCGAACTACCCGTAATGGGTGGGAGCAGCGCCAACAATCTTACGATTCTCGCGCGTCTACTGCAGGAGAAGAGGCCTACCGACACGATGGAGATCGGGCTAGCTTGCGGCGTTTCGGCCCTGGTCTTTGTTGAGGCACTTCGCCACGCAGGAAGCTATGTGACGAGAAAGCATGTCGCCGTCGATCCGTATCAGGCGGACCTGGACGACAGTGCGCTAGTTCAAATCGAGAATGGCGGCTATTCGGACTTGTTCGAGTTTCATAGGGAGCCCTCCTTTGCAGCCCTTCCCAAGTTGCTCGAAAACGGTCGCCGTTTCGATGTCATATACATAGATGGCAGCCATCATTTCGAGGACGTATTTATCGACATTTTCTATTCGGCTCAACTGCTGCGGGATGGCGGGATCGTGTTGCTTGACGATTCAACTTGGCCGGACGTCAAAAAAGCTATCGCGTTCGTCCGGGCTAATCTCTCCCAGGCGCTTTCGGAGATCAATCTATCACCCTACCGGAACGATGGCGGAAAGTCGCTGAAATATCGCGCTGCTAAAGCGCTCGGCCGTACGCAAATGACTGCGTTTCTACGCATCGGCCCTCCAGGGCGGGCACCAACTGCCACCATGAAGGACTTTTGACTGTGCGTTTGATGGCTGCACTGCGGCGCGTTACCAAGAGCGGGCTGGACAGGCTCTTCCCAAAGCACTGTGTTATGATAACTGCCGCGATGCGGAAGCTGCTGGCGGAAACGCCGGTTACGGTTATCGATATCGGTGGCGCCCCGATGAGCGCTGGCAGCAGCTTTGGCCCGAATTTGCACGCTTCATGCTCTTCGAGCCCGATGCGCGGTCGCAAGAGAAACTTGCGGCAGCGAGTAAGACACGAGACCTCGTATTGTCAGTCGGTCTGGCCGAAAGGACCGGCAATCGAACCCTCTATCTGACCAAAGGGCCATTTGCCTCCTCGCTCTATGTCCCGAACGAGGCTATCTTGCGAGACTTTACGGTTTGGGAATGGTATGAGTTGGTGGGACAGGCCACCGTGAACGTTGACACCCTGGACACCTGTATAGCACGCAGTGAAGGCTGGATTCCGGATTTTATTAAGGTCGATGTCGAAGGTTCCGATATCGACGTCCTGAAAGGCGGCGCGAAAGGGCTTCAAAATGCCTTCGGCCTGCAAGTCGAAGTCTCCTTTATTAACCGGAACATCGGCGCTCCACTCTACTGGGAAGCGGAGCGTTGGATTCGCGAAGCCGGGTTCTACCCACACTTGCTGATCGGCGAACATTGGCTGCGGTCGAATGGCGCCTATGGTCCCCTGTCCCGACCCCAACTGGCCTGGGCTGATGCTGTCTGTTTCCGCAACCGGACGTGGGTTCTCACCCGGCTCGAGAAAGCAGCTAATCAGGAAGCCGCCGAACGTGACTTGGCGGCATTCATTGCAATCCTTCTTGTTTTTGGCGCGCATGACTATGCACTGGAACTTGCGAACGCAGCTTCCAGCGCACAGCTCACCAGCGATTCGTTCGTTCGCGAGGCGAAGGAATCTATTCACCGGTCAGTTCCGGGATACTGGTTGTTCGCGTTGCGGGGCTCCGCCGCGCTCGCGGTCGCATTGTTACTGGCACTGCCGCTAATGTTTGCCAGTAGCCGCGGTCGTCTTGTGGCTCGCGGCCTGATCGCGCGCCAAGCCGCACCGCTGTTTGACGCTATGGCGCGTGCTGCTCGGCGCTCGGGGCCCGCACGGAGCCTGTTACCCGACCAGTAGCTGCCTTAATGCATTCATTCAGATGTCAAGTTGGCAGACTGAAGCGAGACAGTTTGGTCAGAATGGCTCCGGTTTATCTATAATTCCTGCGGCGGCGGAGGATAGCATCACCGGACCAGCACTCAGGAGGACAGCGCGCTGAAAACTGCCTTAATTTGCGGTGTTTCAGGACAGGACGGAAGTTATCTTGCCCGGTTCCTACTTGAAAAAGGCTACCGTGTGGTTGGTACTTCGCGCGATGCGCAGATATCATCCTTCTCCAATCTGCGCCGTCTGGGTATTCTGGACCAGGTCGAATCACTTTCAATGGTCCTGACGGACTTCCGCAGCGTGCTTCAGGTATTGAAGCGCGTTCAGCCGGACGAAATCTACAACCTTGCCGGGCAAAGCTCAGTCAGCCTGTCGTTCCAGCAGCCGGTCGAGACATTTGAAAGCATTACGCTCGGCTCGATTAATCTAATTGAATCGATCAATTTTATAGACAAGGCGATCAGGACCTATTTCGCCGGTTCAGGCGAGGTATTCGGCGATACCGGCGCGGCACCCGCCAACGAAGACTCACCCTATCGTCCGAAAAGTCCCTATGCTGCGGCAAAGGCGGCCGCGGCATGGATTGTGGCGAACTACCGGGAGGCCTATGGCCATCACGTTTGCACGGGATTGCTCTTCAACCACGAGTCTCCGCTTCGTCCACATCGCTTTGTCACTCGGAAGATCGTCAATGTGGCGTGCCGCATCGCATGCGGCGAGCGCATCAAGCTCGAACTCGGTGATCTGGCAATCCGCCGCGATTGGGGTTGGGCGCCGGAATATGTTGAAGCGATGTGGCTCATGCTGCAGCGAGAAAAGCCACAGGATTTTGTGATCGCCACCGGCAGGCAGCATTCCCTTGAGACGTTTGGACAAATGGTGTTTTCAAATCTCGGCCTCGAGTTGCGCGATCATCTTGTGCAAAGTCAGGACTTGGTCAGGCCGCTGGAGATCCGCGGGAATTGCGGCGACGCATCGAAAGCACACAAAGAACTCGGCTGGCAGCCGAAGACCCAACTCACGGAAATCGCCTGCGCAATGGTAAACGCCGAGCTTGAGGCGCTAAACCAGGGCAAAGACAGGCAAATAGGGGCCTGGAAAAACTATGAAGATTTTGATCTTCAGCACGAATAGCCGCGGCGGGATCGCGGACTATGCTCATGATCAGGCCAATGCGATCGCAAAGCTCGGCGCAGAGGTCTCGGTTGTATGTCCCCCGGAATTCATCGAAGGCCGCAAAGTGCAATATGCGCCAATGCCTATCCTTGAAAACCCGCGGCCTGCAGGCGACTTTTCAACGCGTCTTAAGAGAAGGCTGTGGTTCAGCTGCGCTGTTCTGAAAAATATGTCGCGGCTTTACCGCATCGCCCGCCAGGAACCAGGGATGCATATCCTAACTCACTTTGAGGAATATCTTGCGCCGCTTTGGGCCTGGCGCCTGCGCGATCTCCATAGATATGGAGTATTCAGCCACACTATACTGCATGATCCCATTAGGGATTACCGCGTAGGCCCAAAATGGTGGCACGATTGGTCGGTCAGGTCTGCGTTTGGAGCGTTGAATACAGTATTTGTACACGGCAAGGATCGTGGAGATACGCCTTCTGGCATACGCGTCATCCATATCCCCTATGGTATTCATGATTACCCGGACTCAACCCGGGCACGGGAAGATGTACGCCGTGAACTGGGCATTCCAGCAGACGCCCGGCTCATTACCAGCTTTGGCTATATTCGCGACAATAAGAATCTCGACCTGGTGATCGAAGCACTGGCAAGGATTCCTGAAATAGTATTGCTGGTTGCGGGTTCCGAAATGGGCTGCGGCAACAAGCCCGTAGCCTATTACAAGGCGTTGGCAGAACATCTCGGCTGCGCGCATAGGATTATCTGGAGAACAACGTTTCTTTCCGACCAGGATGTTGCAGCGATCATGGGCGCCAGCGACCTTTCAATCCTTACCTATGCTCGTGAATTCGTATCCTCAAGTGCGGCTCAAAGTGTCGCTATGCGCTACCGCGTGCCATGCCTTGTCTCGGGTGGCAACGATTCGAGCCGTGAAGCCATCGAACGCTATGAGGCCGGAATCTGGGTGGAGCCCGGCAGCTCCGAGGCGATCGAGTCAGGCTTACGCAAATGGCTTACCGTTGCCCCAAAACCAGACTGGGATGGCTACCACGCCGAATATTCTTGGGGAAACAATGCGCGCATCGTTCTCGATGCTATGGCAAGTACCACAAGACATTGAGAAGTCCGGCTTTCCGCAGCAACGCCTGTAAGTGGATAACAGCGAACTTGAAACTCGTGCGCGGCTGACGAGCCTTCTCGCCGGCAAGCGCCTTCTGATCGCCGAAGAGGCTTTAAAAAGTGTCGTCGGCCATTTCTTTGAGTATGACCGCTCGGTCAGGCTTATCTGTGCCGAATATCGGGTGAAGACAGTGGTTGCCGCGCACGCCAATGTCGAACCAGAGGTTCGTAGAGCGATTGGCGCGCGGCCCGCATTTGCGCGAACCTGCTGGGAAATCGGTTTCGGTGAAATGAGTATGCTCCGCCGGTTGTTCGAGATCGCCCGGCATAACCTGCTGGTTTTCCGCACGATGCGGCGTATCGTAAACCAGGATGGACCGTTCGATTGCGTGATTGCGCCTACGGTGACGATTTATCATATCGTCGGCTTTGCACTGCTTGCCGCATTGACGCCAGGCCGCACTATGCCTCGCCTGGTTCTGTTCTTCCGCAATAGCATCGGCGTCTACCGCCGGGACGGCACAGTTGCGATTGATGCCGTTAAGGGCCGCATATGGCGATTGGCGATGCTGGCCGTGAGCCAACCGGTTGCCAGTGGCCGCATCGTACTGGCGACAGATAGCGTGCGCTTGGCCCGTGAATACACGCAAATTGCCGGTAAAACGCCAGAAGTCTTCCCGCAGCCCGGTCTGATCGTCCGGGGCATTCGCCCTCAGCCCGGTTCAGAAGCTCCCTTTATTTTCGGTTGCCTGGGACCGGCGAGAATCGAGAAAGGCATCGATCTGCTGGTTACAGCAATTCCGCGCTTTCTGGCCGCCCGGCCAGATGCAAATGTCAGATTCGTGATTCAGTGGAATTGCGCTGTCATGCTGGACGATGGCACGCAACTTGATCCGGACGCCGTGGGGCGATCCGATAAGCGTATCACTATCTTAGATCAGGCGATGGACAGCGCGAGCTATGAAGCACAACTGGCTGCCATTGACTGCATGGTGCTGCCCTATCGCCATGCGGCCTATGCCGCACGCATCTCGGGTGTGGCGGTTGAAGCTGCAACGTCAGGACAGCCCATTATCACCACGGAAGATACTTGGAGCGCCGATCTCGTTCGCGGCAGCGGCGCCGGCGTATTGGTGCGCGACTGCGATGCAGGTGATCTGGTTCGCGCCATGATCGATGTTTTTGACAACCGGGCCGCATATACCGCGAATGCCCGCAATCGGGCCGCTGTTTCGAAACAGGTGCATTCGAATGAGGCCTTCGTGCAGAAACTCTGGGGAATTACTTAAGCGTGGCAGGCGCTGCACTGACACTGGAGCAAGCCCGGCTGGGTGATGACACGCCCTGGATCGTTTGCCAAATCGGCGCGCGCGAGCATTATGCGATCGCGGCGGAACTGCATCGCCGCGGGCGGCTGATGGCCCTCTGTACCGATATTTGGGCCAGCGCGGGTTCGATGTGGCACGCGGCGGCGTTGCTCGTCGGCGCCAGCGGCCGCACCATTCTTGACCGTTTCGAACCGGCCCTTTCGGACGCCAAAGTGATTACAGAATCGCCCGCTGCGCTGGCAGCGAAGGTGGTGCCGGACATTGCATCGGGCACTAGGGATCAATGGTGGCGGATAATGGCTGCGAACCGGCGCTTTGGTGAGGTCATGGCCTGGAAGCTGGAGAAGGCGGGCCTGCTTATGCCCAAAGACCAGCCGCTGCCGGCCGTGTTTGCTTATAGCTATGCGGCGAGAGAGATTCTCTCGGCAGCGAAGCGTGCTGGCTGCCCCACTGTGCTCGGCCAGATTGATCCCGGGCCGCAAGAGAATAGGATCGTTGCGGAGATCGCGAGCCGCCACGGGTTGGGTCAGGCGGTGCCGGCCCCCCCGCCGGCAAGCTACTGGGAGAGCTGGCAGGTAGAATGCGCCTTGGCTGACGCGATCGTAGTAAACTCAGCCTGGTCCGCGGAGCTGCTGGAGAGGGCGGGAATAGCGCCCAAGAAAATCCACGTGGTCCCACTGGCTTATCGGCGTGAGGGCAGTGGCCGGATTGAAGCTGTAGCGCACAGTTATTCAACTGCCTTTTCCGCCAAGCGGCCGCTGTTGCTATTGTTTCTCGGGCAGATTTGCTATCGCAAGGGCGTTCTTGAATTAATCGAAGCGATGCGGTGCCTTGGCGACGCGCCGGTGCGCCTTCTAATGGCCGGCCCGGCCAGCCCGGGTTTCGTTCAGTTGATTGATTCTCCGCCAAACATCGAATGGATCGGCCGGACGGCGCGAAGTGACGTGGTCAGGCATTATCAGAGAGCCGATCTCTTTATTCTGCCGACCCATTCAGACGGCTTCGCAATCACTCAACTCGAAGCAATGGCACATGGTTTGCCGGTCATCGCCTCGCGGCATTGCGGCGGCGTCGTGCGGCACGGCGTCAATGGCTGGCTGCTCGACGAAGTCACGCCGGCAGCGATCGCCGCTAGACTGCGATCGGTTATAGCAGAGCCAGGACTGCTGCCCGGAATGGCCCTCAGGGCCCGGGAGCGCGCCGCTGATTTTTCCCCTGATCGCATCGTTACCATGCTGATCGAACAGATTTCCAACGCTTTGTCATGAGCGTGCGCTTCCTGGCCGGCAGTGCTGTCGCCTATGCCTATAATTCTATCGTGACACATGTGCCGAGCCGTACTGTGCGCTATGCTTTCCTGCGCTTTTGGCTGCAGCGGTTCGGTGCCGGGAGCGGAGTTCAAATGCGATGCCGGTTCCTCAATGCACGCAAGATCGAGCTTGGCGAGCGCAACGTCGTCAATTTCGGCTGCCTGCTCGACGGGCGGCGATACCGCATCGTGACCGGGAATGACGTCTCGATCGGACCTGAAGCCTCCATTCTGACGCTGGGTCACGATCCGCAATCACCAGAATTTGCCGATCGAGGAGGAGATGTCATTGTCGGCGACCGCGCATGGATTGGCTATCGCGCCATAATATTGCCCGGTGTGTCAATTGGTACAGGCGCAGTAGTGGCTGCGGGCGCCGTGGTCACTCGCGACGTGTCGCCCCTAAAAATCGTTGCCGGCGTTCCTGCGCGCATAGTTGGGGAACGGACAGATGGTGTGGACTACACGTTGTCATTTCATCCCTGGCTGGTATGACGCCCTGATCTCAATACTGCATAGTGGCAAAGCCAGCTTCACTCAGAGGGCGACGCGCTGTTTGAGAACTATGTAACGCTTTCCGTACTGACAGCGGCTACATGCATGCTCATTGTGCGCGGCATGGTGCAGCCAGGCGGGTTGCTCCGCTACCCTTTCCTGGTGGCGGCGGTCATGGCGGGCTGGTTCTTGCCGCAGGCGTTTCTTCTGCTCTCCTACCCTTTGCTCCCAAAGGGCGGCTATAGCACAACGATGCTTTATGCTTCGATTTGCATGATCGCGATTCTGATTGCCGACAGCCGCTCGCGATGGCGCCAAGCCGTACGATTCGACGAATTCGACGAACGTAAGCTGCTATTTGGCGCCGCCATTTTGTCCGCAATCGGCACGGCGGCCTATGCCCTAATTCTGCGTACGCCTGCGACAGCTACCGCCGAAGGGCTGACGACCGGAATCGTCACGGTATATTTCTTCTTCGCTGCGCTCATGTATTTCGGGTTGGCGCTGTCCCTCCTGGTCTTTCTGCGCCGACGGGGACTGCTTGCTGGGGGAATCGTCGTTTACAACCTGATGACCATCGGCGGCATCGTTCTTTGGGGCGGGCGCCGCGGGCCAATGGTGGAGCTTGCGATGATCGTCCTTTGCGCCATCTGGTTCCGCTACCGGATCCAGCCGCCGCGTGCAGTCTTTGCCATCGGCATTTTGGTCGCGTCGCTGTTCTTCAACGCTATCGGCCAGTATCGTAGCCTGGTCGTGCGAATCAATGAGCAGTTGCATAGCGCAGGCATGCCGTCCAGGCTGCCCACGCTTGAGGAGATCTTGCAAATAGATTTTCTTGATTATTTCGTCAACAAAGACGACCGTCGGCACGATGAAGTAAGAAATGCCATCAATTATGTCAGCGCGGCATTTGAAACATCACGCCATACGTTTGGTCTCGAATACTGGAACTACCTTGTTTTTCGCTACATTCCGGCCCAGTTTGTCGGGAGAGATCTCAAAAACGCAGTTACGGTTGATTTGGATGATCTTCCAGCAACTTATTATGGATACCAGCGCTGGATTGGGACGACTTACACAGGATTTGCGGACTCTTATACGGCGTTTTCCTTTCTCGGAGCGCTTGTTTTTGCAGGAATTGCCGTATTCATGCGGAACCTCTGGCACTATGCCATGCTCGGATCAATCCAGAAGCAGTATTTCTACTGTATTTGCATAACATCGGCGCTCCATGCAATCACCCACGGTACCGTGTGGCTGATCGCTTTCCTGCCCCAAGCAATGATCTTTTCTTACCCCATATTCCGATACGCCCGGCTTTCGGCCGCGCGCCATCCGCAGGCGGCCAAAGCACCATGGTCTTTGAAAAGCTCAATGCGGTGAGTGGATCCTGGCGTCGCCACGCATGATGGCGAAGCCACCCATCCCGGCGCGCTACCCGCATCTCGACATGCTGCGGGGGATGGCTGCGATCCTCGTGCTCGTAAACCACACGCGCGCATTCATATTCTATCCTTATGGCGAAATCCGATCTGACTCTCCGATCCTGGTGGCGTTCTACGGAATGACAAGCCTCGGCCACGAAGCTGTTGTGTTGTTCTTCGCGCTTAGCGGTTATCTTGTTGGCGGGCAGGCGCTTGGCGGTATGTTCCGAGGCTGCTGGTCAGGCGGGCGCTATGCGTTGCGTCGACTAACAAAGCTCTGGATCCTTGTTGTCCCTGGGCTTCTCGCCAAGTTTGCGCTGGACTGGATCGGCCATGCCACATCCAGCGGCGCGGGTGGCTATAATGGCCTTTATTCCGGCATCTATCCGTCTTTACCGGCCGTTGTCTCTCCCTCGGCGTATCGCATTAGCGATTTCGTCGGCAATCTCCTGTTTCTCCAAACCATCGCGGTTCCAGTATGGCAGCAACGGTCCAATGTGGAGTTTAGCCAATGAATTCTGGTACTATGCGTTGTTTCCGCTGATCGTGTTACCCTTTTTCTCGCGATCAATTGTTACGAGCTTATCATCCCTCCTCGGACTTGCGGTTCTGATCATTTGGTTGCCGCGCTCAATTCTGTTTAGCGGGCTGATTTGGTTTGCCGCCGCTGCCGCTCGTATCGTTCTATCGCCCCGCTTGCACCGATTGGATAAGAGGCTGCAAACCCCGCTTGGGGTTTTGGCAATCGTGACCATTTTCATGTTGCTGGCCCTGTCGCTACATCCACACATTCATCTGGATGAAATGACCCTGGGAATCACCTTTGCGCTCACATTGCCACTATTGGTGTGCCTTCCTTCATTCGGTCTCTTGTATGAGAGGCCGGCCCGAGCGATATCGGAAATTTCCTTTTCGCTCTATGTGAGCCACTTTCCGCTGTTGATGATGCTGACCATGCTCAGCTTTGCGCCGGAGCGTTTCCAACCGGGCGTGATCGCTTTCCTTGTCTTTGCCGGATTCATTTGCGCAGCTTTGGCATGGGCGACCCTCTTTTGGTTTCTTTTCGAACGTCATACGGATCGGGTATTTCGATTTCTTCTAAAGCGCATATCCGAGCGCCGTTCCTCGCGAGCCGAAGCGCCGGTCGAGGACGAGACGTCCTAAACCTGGTCCATGAAACTCGCTGCCGCATTCGACATGTTCGGACCGTATCATCTGGCCCGGCTCGATACTTTGGGCGCGCACCACGAAACGCTTGGAATTGAGCTTGCGGCACGCAGCCGAACCTATGCCTGGGAGCCTATTGCGAGGGAAACGAAATTCAAGCGGAAGACCCTGTTCGATGCCTGCGAATCGGCCTCCGTGCCGGGCGCCGATCTCCGGCACGCGATCGCCGGCGCGCTGGACCAGTTCGGGCCCGATGCTGTCCTCGTGCCAGGCTGGACCAGCCGGGCGGCCCTGATCATGTTGAACTGGAGCCTCGGGCACGGCGTGCCGGCTGTGGTCATGTCCGAAAGCACATTCGGCGACCGTCGGCGGTGGCATTGGCGCGAGGCGGTTAAGCGGCGGGTCGTACGAGGTTTTTCGGCTGGATTGGCCGGAGGAGTGCTGCAGCGTGCTTATCTTGCTTCGCTCGGGATGCCGGAAGAAAGCATAATGCTCGGTTACAATGCGGTGGACAATGCGTATTTCATGAATGGTACCGCGGCGATCCGCCGGGAAGCCGACCGGCACCGGGAAATGCACGGGCTCCCCTCGCGCTACATGCTTGCATCGGCGCGCTTCATAAGAATCAAGAATCTTAACGGCCTCATCGAGGCCTATGCTCGCTGCCGCAAGCTCAGACCGGGT
>CAZCIF010000046.1:0-7694 GCA_964498645.1 uncultured Rhodomicrobium sp.
ACGTGCGTGTTTATCTACAAGATCGTTGCCCGGATCGGCCCGCTCGATGTTGCCCTCATAACCGGCGAAGAGAAGATCAAGCCGGAAAACCCGCGCTACTATGTCTGCACGGTTGAAGCCATGCCGCGCGATGCCGAGGTCAGCTTCCTCGCCGTGGACGAGATCCAGCTCGCCGCCGATCCCGACCGGGGGCACGTATTCACGGACCGGCTTTTCCACGCCCGCGGCACGAGCGAGACACTGCTGCTTGGCGCGCAGACCATGTCCGACACGATCCGCGAGCTTGTTCCGGGAGCGAACTTCATCGCCCGCCCGCGCCTTTCAAAGCTGGCCTATTCCGGCCAGAAGAAGATTACGCGGCTGCAGTCACGTTCAGCCATCGTCGCATTCTCGGCAAACGATGTTTATGCGATCGCCGAGCTGATCCGGCGGCAGCGCGGCGGCGCCGCGGTCGTCCTTGGTGCGCTTAGCCCGCGCACGCGCAATGCCCAGGTTGCGCTTTATCAGTCTGGCGATGTCGACTTTCTCGTGGCAACCGATGCAATCGGGATGGGGCTTAATCTCGACGTCGATCACATCGCTTTTGCCGGAACCCGCAAATTCGACGGGCGGAGCCACCGCAATCTCACCCCGGCAGAACTTGCCCAGATCGCCGGGCGGGCGGGCCGCCATTTGAACGACGGGACATTTGGCGTCACGGGCGATGTGGAACCGTTCGATCAGGAGCTGATCAATAAGCTCGAAAACCACGAATTCGAGCCGGCGAAAGTCCTGCAATGGCGCAACACCCAGCTCGACTTCGACAGCATCGACCGCCTGAAGGAAAGCTTGCGGCGCCTCCCCGATCATCCGCGCCTCGCCCGCGCACGGACCGCAGACGATCTCGAAGCGCTGGAGCTTGCCTGCAACGATCCGCGCATCGCCGAACTGGCGGCCGCGCCAGCCGCAATCAAACGCCTCTGGGAAGTTTGCCAGGTTCCAGACTATAGGAAGGTCGCTCCGGCTTCACATGCGGAACTCGTGGCAACCGTTTACAAGTTCATCATGAGCGAGGAGGGGCTCATCCCCGAGGACTGGTTTGCCGCCCAAGTCGAGCAAGCAGACCGCACCGATGGCGACATCGATACGCTGTCGAACCGGATCGCGCATATCCGCACCTGGACCTTCGTGTCGAACCGGCGCGAGTGGCTCAAAGACCCCGATCATTGGCAGGACAAAACCCGCGAAATCGAGGACAAGCTTTCCGACGCCCTGCACGAGCAGCTCACCCAGCGCTTCGTCGATAAGCGGACGAGCGTGCTCATGAAAAGCATGCGCGACAAGGACAGCCTCTTCGCCGAGATCGAAAAGGACGGCCGCGTTGTTGTTGAGAAACATTATGTCGGCAAGCTTGAGGGCTTTTGCTTCACACCGGACGCTGCGGCTGCGGGCGTGCATGGTAAAGCGGCGCGCAATGCGGCGGCGAAAGTGCTGGTACACGAGCTAGCCGCGCGCTCCGACCGCCTTGCCGCCGCGCCGGACACCGCATTCACGCTCACGCGGGAAGGCCAGATCATCTGGGAGAATCAGGAAATCGGCCGCCTGACGGCGGGTGAAGATCCGTTGAAGCCGAATTTCACGCTTTATTCCGACGAGCACCTGGCGGCCATCGATAAGGGGAATATCACAACCCGCATCGAGACTTGGCTAGCCCATCACATTGAGGTGCGGTTGAAGCCGCTCGTCGAAATTTCGAAAGCCGAAGAAATCACGGGGCTCGCCCGCGGCATCGCTTTCCGCCTGCGCGAGAATTTCGGCATTCTAAGGCGCGATACTATTGCAGAGGAGATTAAGTCCGTCGATCAGGAAGGACGTGCACAGCTCAGGAAGTACGGCGTGCGGTTCGGCGCGCATCACATCTACTTCCCGCTCCTCCTCAAGCCGGCATCCGCCGACCTCCTGCTCCTGCTTTGGCTTTTGAAACACGGGAGCAGCCATAATCTCACCGCCGCTTCGATCCAGGAGGCGCCGCGTCAGGGCCTGACTTCGGTGCACTGCAATTCCGCTATTCCGGAAGCGTTCTATCGCGCGGCGGGTTTTCATGTCTGCGGGCCGCGCGCCGTGCGCATCGACATGCTAGAGCGGCTCGCCGATATCATCCGGCCTTTGACCGCATGGCGGCCAACCGAAACCGGCACGGAACCGCCGCCCGGCGCGGCTGGCGGCGGCGCGTTCAGGATCCGCCCCGAGATGATGTCCATCATGGGCTGCTCCAGCGAGGAGCTGAGCTTGATTCTTGAATCGCTTGGCTTCCGGCGCGAAAGGCGGGCGGTGAGGAAGGGCGCGCATGCGGCTGCAACCCTGCCTGCGATCCCTGCGAATAGTGAAAGCAAACCTGGCGCAGACGGCGCCGCTGAAGCGCAAGCCGCGGAGACGGCGCAAATAGAGGCCGCCGCGGAACCGGCCTCTGCCGGGCCGGCCGCGGAAGAGCCTGCGCAGCTAGACGGGGCCGGCGCGGAAAGTGACACCGCAAAAGCCACTGCCGGAACTGAAGTTGCGCATGAACCTGCACAGGCGGCCGGGCTGGCTAACGGAACCGAAGGCGCTGAAACCGCTGAAACCGCCGAATCGGAATTCGAAGACGTCTGGCGCTTCCGCAGGCCAAAGCCAAAATTCGACAAGACCGAAGGGGAAGCCGGCCGGCGCCAGCATCATCGCAGACCCGGAGGCGACCGGGAGCGCGAGCGCGGCGGCCACCGGCCAAATCCGGATCGGCAGCGCCCGCCGGGCGAAGGCGCGAACGCCGCCGCTCAGCCGCAGAATCAAGACCGGCAAAGGGATCAGTCTGCGAGCGGGAACCGTGAGCAGAGGCATGGCGGCAGCCAGCATCACGGCCACAACCGGCCGCACCGGCCAAACGCCGATCGTTCCGGCCGGCCACCACAGCATGCGGCGCAGCAAAATACGGGCGCCCCGGCAAGGGCAGACGGCGGAGAGCAGCGCGCAAGCGGCGCGGCGCAGCAGCAAAACCGCGGGCCGCAGCAGCATCAGCGCCATGACAGGACAAACGAGCGTGACCGGGGCCGCGACTCGCGTCCTCCGCGCAAACAGCCCTTTACAGCAAGCGCCACACCGAAGAAACCCTCCACCGCTATCGACCCGGACTCACCCTTTGCCGCACTGAGCCAGCTTAAGGAGCGGATGGAAAAGCAGATGCGGACGCAGGACGAGGCCGTTTGAGTCCACCGGCAGAGCAGCGTCTCGATAAGTGGCTTTGGTATGCGCGCATCGCCAAGTCGCGCAGCACCGCCGCAAAGTTGATCGAGAACGGTTGCATCCGGGTGAACAGGCAGCGCGTGCAAAAACCGTCAGCCTGCGTGAAATGCGGGGACGTTTTAACCGCGACGCTTCATAGCCGCGTCCGCGTCATCGAAATTCGGGCAATCGGAGAGCGGCGCGGGCCGGCGAGCGAGGCGCAGACGCTTTATGCCGAGTTGCTTTCAACCGGCGCCGCCGCTCCTGCCAGCGCTCCCTCCAAAGACTAGAGCGGCCAGCGCGTTCCGCCGCTGCAAGCGGGACTTCCCTCCAAATTGCGGCAGCATTAGTCTTGCTGCGTGGCTTGCCTCGAAGCGATCATCGTATAGGACGGCATGGAAAAGCACCGGCTCGCAGCCTTCAGCGATGGCGTCATCGCGATCATCATCACGATCATGGTCTTGGAGCTAAAGGTGCCCCATGGTACCGGCTGGGCGGATCTGGCTGGAGTGCTACCGATTTTCCTAAGCTATGTCCTGAGCTTCATTTACATCGCCATCTATTGGAACAACCATCACCATCTGCTGCACACGGTGAGCCGCGTCGATGGGCTAATCTTGTGGGCGAATACCCATCTTCTCTTCTGGCTGTCGCTCGTGCCCTTCGCGACTGCTTGGATGGGTGAGAACAACTTCGTCACCTTGCCCACGGCAATTTACGGCGTCTCCCTGCTCATGCCCGCGATCGCGTATTACCTGCTGCAAAGGGCCATCCTTCACAAGGAAGGCCCCGACTCGACGCTTGCAAAGGCTTTAGGCAAGGATTTCAAAGGAAAGATTTCTCCGCTGCTTTACGTTGCGGCTATCCTTCTTGCTTTTGTCAGCCCAGCGATCTCGGGCGCGATCTATGTTTTCATCGCCCTGATGTGGCTGATCCCCGACCGGCGCATCGAGCGCGCGTTGGCGAACGAATAAAAGGCTAAAGGATCTCCCCCTCCTCCTCGTACCCCAAAAGCGAAAGCGCGTGCGCTGCCAAGCCGGCCTTCCGGCAATAATGAACGAGTGCCTCCTCCCGGCCATGCGTGACCCAGACTTCGCCGGCACCGGTTTCGTGAATGGTTTCGATAAGTTCCGGCCAATCGCAATGGTCCGAGATGATGAGAGGCAGCTCGACGCCCTGCTGCTTGGCGCGGGCGCGGATCTGCATCCAGCCGGATGCTGCGGCAGGAATGATATCCGGCAATGGGGCTGGCCAGCGGTCCGCCAATGCCGCGGGCGGGCACAGCACGATCTCGCCCGCGAGGCTTTTGCAGTTGTCCGCCGTGATAGGCTCGTAAGGCCCAAGCTGAACGCCGCGCTCCTCATAAAGCTGTGTCAGCCGCACAAGAGCGCTGTGAAGATAGATCGTCTTATCGTAACCAGCGCGGCGCAGTTCGGCGATAAGCCGCTGCGTTTTGCCGAGGGAATAGCATCCCACCGTGTGGCAGCTTCCTGGAAATATGGCAAGCGAGGCGAGAAGCTTCCCGATCTCGTGTTGCGGTTCGGGATGGCGGAAGACAGGCAGCCCGAATGTAGCCTCGGTCACGAATACATCGCAGGGAACGGGTTCGAACTCGCACGCGGTAGGGTCAGGGGTGCGCTTGTAGTCTCCGGAAACAACGAGGCGCGCTCCGCCATATTCGATGAGCACCTGCGCCGATCCAAGAATGTGTCCGGCGGGATAAAGCGTAACGCGAGTCTCGCCCAAATGAATGGCTTGCCTATAGGGCAGATCAACCCGCTGCTGAGTAAAGTTCCCGCCATAGCGGCATGCCATGATCGCAAGCGTGTCTGGCGTGGCGATGGTCTTCGCGTGTCCCCGCCTCGCATGATCCGAATGGCCATGGGTGATCACGGCCTGCGGGACGGCGCGGACCGGATCGACGAAGAAGCCGCCTGCCTTGCAGTAAAGCCCCTCGGGCCGCACTTCCATCCAGCCGCGCGGATGTATCATCAGCTGCCAGTTTCTTTCGGTATAAGCGCCAACGTCAGTTTCATCTAAGCTGGCGGCGCAGTTTTTCCAACCGCCACGGGTTACATCAAATCCGCTTGAATGCTTCCGCGGCCGTCATCGCGAGGCGGCTTTAGCCGCCGTGGCGATCCAAGAGCCGCTAGCACTGCCCGCGCATTTGTTGCCTCTGGATTGCTTCGGGGCGACGCTCCTCGCAATGACGGGCGTGGATGAAGCGATCAAGCGGATCCGGTATTACGCATCAATGAGTCTGGCGTTGTAGGCTGCAATTGCCTACATCACCGGCAGCCATGGCAAAGCCACGCCCCCTGCAAAATCTGCGCACCAGCCTGCCGCCCTATGTGGAGGCGTGGTTCGCTGGCCGGGGCTGGCATGCGCACCCCTATCAGCGGGCGATGGCCGCGGCCTTCTGCGCGAGGCAATCGACCCTTCTGATCGCGCCCACCGGGGGCGGTAAAACGCTATCGGGCTTCCTGCCGGCGCTGATAGACATCCATGAGACCCGGCCTCAGGGCATCCACACGCTTTATGTGTCGCCGCTGAAGGCGCTGACCAACGATATCGAGCGGAACCTCACGCGGCCCATCGCGGAGATGGGGCTTGCGGTCACGGTCGAGAGCCGCACGGGCGACACTCCGCCCGCAAAGCGCGCCCGGCAGCGCCGCTCGCCGCCGCAGATTTTCCTGACCACGCCGGAAAGCCTGATGATCATGCTCGCGTCACCTGACGCGGCGCGTCTCTTTTCGGGCCTACGCGCCGTGATCGTGGACGAGGTCCACAGCTTCGCCGCCACAAAGCGCGGCGATTTCACTGCGCTTGCGCTTTCGCGGCTTTCCACGCTTTCCCCGCAGCAGCTCCGTACGGGGCTCTCCGCCACCGTCGCCGATCCGGAAGCGCTCGCCGCTTGGCTTGGCCCAACCGGCGCGCCTGCGAATGTGCTGCAATCGGGCCTCCCGACCAAGCCCGATATCCGCATCCTCGTGCCGGAAGACGCTCCCATGCCCTATGGCGGCTTCATGGCGCGTTATGCCGTCCCAGCGATCTATGAGGCGATCCGCAGGGCCGGCACCTCCATCGTGTTCGTCAACACGCGCGCCCAGGCCGAGCTGATGCTGCAAATGCTGTGGGATGCGAACGAGGACAATTTGCCCATTGCGCTTTATCACGGCTCGCTCAGCCGCGAGCACCGGCGGCGCACCGAGGCTATGATGGCGGCGGGCAAAATCCGAAGCGTGGTCGCAACCGCTGCGCTCGAGCTGGGGATCGACTGGGGCGATGTCGATCTCGTCATCCAGGTTGCGGCACCGAAGGGCGTGAGCCGGCTTTTGCAGCGCGTGGGGCGCTCGAACCATAGGCTCGATATACCGAGCCGCGCTTTCCTTGTGCCTGCAAACCGTTTCGAGGCGCTCGAATGCCGCGCGGCGCTCACAGCAATAGAACAGGGCCAGCTCGATGGCGAAGCGCCAAGCCCCGGCTCGCTCGATGTGGCGGCTCAGCACATCTTAAGTTGCGCGTGCGGCGCGCCGGTCGATCCCGATGAGCTGTTCCAGGAGATCCGCACGGCGCTTCCTTACGCCGGCCTGAGCCGCGATGTGTTCGACCGCTTGTTCCAATTCGCCATCGATGGCGGCTATGTGCTGCGCGCCTATGACCGTTACAAGCGGCTTACGCCGCTGCCGGACGGGCGCTACCGCATCGCGAACGCTGCGGCTGCCCGGAGGCACCGCCAGAACATCGGCGTGATCGTGGAGGCGGCACGGCTGAAGGTGAAGCGGACCGGCGGCGCGGGCCGCGGCGGGCGTGTCCTTGGAGAGGTCGAGGAATATTTCGCGCAAGGGCTGACGCCGGGCGATACATTTTTCTTCGCGGGCGAGGTGTTATCCTTTACCGGCATCCGCGACATGGTCTTGGAAGCGAAGCCCGCGCCTGGCGGCGAGCCTAAAATCCCCGCCTATTCCGGCGGCCAGATGCCGCTTTCGACTTTTCTGGCGGACGGCGTGCGAACCCTGCTGGCCCGGCCTGAAGAATGGCGCGGCCTGCCGGACGATGTGCGCGAATGGCTCGATCTTCAGGCGCGGTTTTCAACCGTTCCAAGCCCGGACTCGCTCCTGGTCGAACACTTCTTCGACCGCCGCTACCACACCGTTTTCTATACCTTCGCGGGCCGCCGCGCGAACCAGACGCTCGGCATGCTCATCACGCGCCGCATGGAGCATCTCGGCCTGAAGCCGCTCAGCTTCCAGATCACGGATTACGGGCTTGTGATTTCCGGACTTTGCGCCATCGGGCGCGCCCATGTGGCTCAGTTCCTTGCACCCGATATTCTCGGCGATGAGCTTGAGGAATGGATTCTCGATAGCCGCATGCTGAAGCGCTCCTTCCGGCATGTGGCCACCGTGACCGGCCTTGTTGAGCAGCAGAACAATGCCGCGAAGAAGACCGTACGGCAG
>CAZCIF010000046.1:7704-18671 GCA_964498645.1 uncultured Rhodomicrobium sp.
ACCGATCTCATCTACGACGTGCTGCGGCGGCATGAGCCGGACCACATTCTCTTACAGGTGACGCGGCGCGACGCCGAGCGCGAGTTGCTCGACCTGAAGCGGCTGTCTGAGCTGCTCACGCGCTTCCAGGACCGCTGGCTGTTCATGCAGCTCGATAGGGCGTCGCCGTTTTCGATCCCGGTGCTGACCGATGTGCGCATCGAGCAGGTGCGCGGCGCCGGAGTGGAGGACATCCTGGCGCAGGCGAGCCTTCAGCTTGAGGCGGAGGAGATGATGGATGGGGTGCGCGCCGCAATTGAGAGTTCGGAGCCTAGATGAGGCAAGATTGCTAGAATTTGACCGTCATCGCGAGGCGGCTTTAGCCGCCGTGGCGATCGAAGCAGCCCCGGAGACTTGGCCCTGGATTGCTTCGCTTCGCTCGCAATGACGGTGAACGTACGGAAATACTCTAGCAAAAAATCCGGCCCAACCCGGCCACAAATTCATATCGATGAGCAGTTTCATGCATCGGCAAGCTCAATTTCCCGCTCTTCCACACGCCAAGCGGCATATCGCAATGCTTGTTCGATATCTTCACGCTCAAGATACGGATAGCCGGCCAGGATCGCGTCCACTCTATGCCCGGCTGCGATCTGGCCCACGATCATGCCAACGGTCACGCGCATGCCTCGAATGCACGGCTTGCCGCCCATTTTGCCCGGCTCCTGCGTGATGCGGTCGAATTGCGTCATGATCAAATCTTTCGGCTATCATATCATATGGCCAGCATAGTGAGGCAATACATTGAAACGTTCCGTTCTATGCGGCCTCGACGTTCAGCGTGCGGTGGTCGAGGGCGGCGGCGATGAGCGCTTTCGTGTAATCCGTTTTCGGGTGCTCGAAGATCTCGGCGGTTGGCCCTTCCTCGACCACGACGCCGTTCTTCATCACCATTACATAGCTTGCAAGCGCGCGCATGACCTTAAGGTCGTGGCTGATGAAAAGGTAAGCGAGGCCGCGCTTCCTCTGGAGATCACGCAGGAGGTCCACGATCTGCGCCTGCACCGAAACGTCGAGCGCGCTTGTCGGATCGTCGAGCATCAGGAAATTCGGCTGAAGGATGATCGCTCGCGCAATCGCAATGCGCTGCCGCTGGCCGCCGGAGAACTCATGCGGATAGCGGTTCTGCCATTCCGGGTCGAGCCCGACCTCGGCCAAGGCGGCGGAGATGCGCTCGCGCCGCTCCTCGCGGGTGAGGCCGGGATTTTGGATGAGCAGCCCCTCCTCGATGATTTGCCCAACCGAAAGGCGCGGGGAGAGCGATCCGTAGGGGTCCTGGAAGACGATTTGCATCTCGCGGCGCAAGGGCCGCATCTCGCGTGACTTAAGGCCGTCGATGCGTTTACCTACATAGGCGATTTGCCCCTCGCTGGAGACGAGCCGCAAAATCGCAAGGCCGAGCGTGGTCTTGCCCGAACCGGACTCGCCCACAATGCCAAGCGTCTGGCCGCTGCGAAGCTCGAACGAGACGCCGTCCACGGCTTTGATATAGCCGGCCGTGCGCCGCAAAATGCCCTGCTTGACCGGGAACCAGACTTTGAGGTTGCCGGCTTCCAGAACCACCGGCGCCTTGCTGTCGAGCCGCGGCGGCTCGCCCTTTGGCTGCGCTTCCAGAAGCCGCTTCGTGTAGGGATGCTTCGGCGCGCTGAAGACCTCTCCGGCCGGCCCGCTTTCCACGACTTCGCCGTTCTTCATGACGAAGGTCCGGTTCGCCATCTTGCGCACGATGCCGAGGTCGTGCGTGATCAGCAGCAGCGCCATGCCAAGCTCGCGCTGAAGGTCTTTCAGGAGATCGAGGATTTGTGCTTGGATCGTAACATCGAGCGCCGTTGTCGGCTCGTCGGCGATGAGAAGGTCCGGCTCGTTCGCAAGCGCCATGGCGATCATCACGCGCTGGCGCTGACCTCCCGAAAGCTGATGCGGGAAAGCGGAAAGCCGCGCCTCCGCATCGCGGATTCCCACCTTCTCCAGAAGCTCCAGCGTCCGCTTGCGCGCCGCGCCGTTCGACATACCGCGGTGGATTTTCAAGACCTCGCTAACCTGCTGCTCGACCGTGTGCAGCGGGTTGAGCGAGGTCATCGGCTCTTGGAAGATAATCGAGATTCTGTTGCCGCGCACGTGCCGGATTTCGGACTCTTTCACGCGAAGAAGGTTCTGGCCTTCGAAAAGGATCTCGCCCGATGGGTGATGCGCGCCGGGAGGCAGCAGGCGCAGGATCGAGAGCGCCGAGACCGTCTTGCCGGAGCCAGATTCGCCGACAAGCGCGACCGTTTCGCCCTTCCGGATGTCGAAGGAAACATTGCGAGCCGCGAGCACGCTTTCGCCGGCTCCGGGAAAGCGCACGCTTAGGTTCTTAACTTCGATCAAAGGGGCCATGCGGACGATCCTCTAAACATTGGCCACACTCGGGTCCTGCATGGTTTTGCGCGGGTCGAGCGCGTCACGGACGGCCTCGCCCACGAAGACAAGCAGGCTCAGCATGAGGGCGATCGCAAAGAAGGCTGTGAGGCCGAGCCAGGGCGCTTGCAGGTTTTGCTTGCCCTGCTGCAGAAGTTCTCCGAGTGAAGGCGAGCCGGGCGGTAAGCCGAAGCCGAGATAGTCAAGCGCGGTCAGCGCCGTAATCGCGCCGCCAAGGATGAAGGGTAAAAAGGTTACTGTCGCCACCATCGCATTCGGAAGGAGATGCTTGAACATGATCTGCGCGTTGGAAAGTCCCAAGGCGCGGGCCGCGCGCACATATTCGAAGTTCCGGCCGCGTAGAAACTCCGCGCGCACGGGCCCCACAAAAGCCGTCCACTCGAACACAAGCATAATGCCGAGCAGCGTCCAGAAGCTCGGGGCGAGGATCGCTGACAGGATCAAGAGAATGTAAAGCCGGGGCAGCGAGCCGAGGATTTCAATGAAACGCTGAAGCGAAAGGTCGGTCCAGCCGCCGAAGAAGCCCTGCACCGCGCCGGCGGTCACCCCGGCCAGAGCAGAAAAGACGGTCAGGATCAAACCGAACAGCACCGAGATGCGGAAGCCGTAAATGACGCGCGCGAGCACGTCGCGGCCTTGGTCGTCGGTGCCGAGTAGATTGTCCCACGATGGCGGCGAAGGCGCCGGAACCGGCAGATCGAGCTTGATGGTCCGGTAGCTATAGGGGATCGGTGGCCAAATCAACCAGCCGCCCTTTTCATGGATGAATTGCTGTACCGCGGGATCGCGATAGTCGGCTTCCGTTTCGAACTCCCCGCCGAGCTGCTTCTCCGTGTACATTTTGAAGATCGGCATATAGAACGAGCCGTCATATTTCACGAGGAATGGCTTATCGTTCGCGATGAACTCGGCGAAGAGGGTCACGATAAAGAGCACCGTGAAAATCAGGAAGCTGTAATAGCCGCGCCGGTTCGACTTGAAAGCGTGCCAGCGCCGCCTGTTGAGGGGCGAAAGCTTGAACCAAGGCCGCCTTGCAGGCGCCTGCTGCACCTTTGGCACCACGGCCTCAACCGGAACGGCGGAGCGGTCTACCTTTACGTCCATCTCTTAGACCTCCCGCGTCTCGAAATCGATTCTGGGATCGACCCAGGTATAAATGAGGTCGGACAGGAGATTGAGCAGCAGTCCCATCAGCGAGAAGATATAGAGCGTTGCGAAGACGACCGCATAATCCCGGTTGAGGACGGACTCGAACGATAGGCGCCCGAGGCCGTCTAGCGAGAAGATCGTTTCGATCAGCAGCGAACTCGCGAAGAAGGAACCGATGAACGCCGCCGGGAAGCCTGAAATAACGAGCAGCATGGCGTTGCGGAAGACGTGCCCGTAAAGAACGCGGCGCTCGCTGAGGCCCTTCGCCCGCGCGGTTATGACATATTGCTTGCGGATTTCATCGAGGAACGAGTTCTTGGTTAAGAAGGTGATTGTAGCCAGCGAGGTGACCACCATGGCGGTAATTGGCAGGGCTAAATGCCAGAAATAGTCCACGATCTTGGCCGGCCAGCTTAATTGCTCGAAGTTATCCGACACCAATCCCCTTAGCGGAAACCAATCTGTTCTAGGAAAAGACCCGCCGGCGAAGATGACGATCAGGAAGATTGCGAGCAAAAAGCTTGGGATCGCAAAGCCAATAATCACCGCGGAGCTTGTCCAAATATCGAAATTCGAGCCGTCTTTCACGGCCTTTCGCACCCCGAGCGGGATCGAGATCGTATAAGTCAGGAGTGTCAGCCAAAGGCCGAGCGAGATCGAAACCGGTAGTTTCTCCTTGATGAGCTGAAGCACGTTCACATCGCGGAAATAGCTCTTGCCGAAATCGAAGGTGAGGTAGTTCTTCATCATGAGAAGGAAGCGCTCGACTGGCGGCTTATCGAAGCCGAACTGCTTTTCGAGGCTTTTAATAAGCTCTGGATCGAGACCGCGCGCGCCGCGATAGCGTGAATTGACGCCCGCATCGGCGCCGGGCTGGGACATGCGCGAGAAGTCGCCGCTCGTGGAACCTCCGATCCGCGATGTAGCGTCCACATTGGTGCCGTTCAGTTGAGCGATGATCCGTTCGATGGGACCACCAGGCGCAAACTGGATAATGAGGAAGCTGATCAGCATGATGCCAAGCAGCGTGGGAATCATCAGGGCCAGACGTCGAACAATATAGGCTGTCATGTCTTCTTTGAGTTTGTTAACGTATTTCCGCTTGAGCTGGAAACAATTGTCAATGCCTTTATATATGGCCGGCGTTCTGCGGGCATCCAGCGCAAAAATTGGCACGAATTAGGGCGGGCGCGCCCGCGCGCCATTGCCAGCTTGGAACAGAGTTAAGCGATTTCGGCGCAAAAGCTAGTTACACATCGGCAAGGTTAGCGCGAACGTCATCGCGAGGCGGCTTTAGCCGCCGTGGCGATCCGTAGTAACATAGAAGACTTGGCCCTGGATTGCTTCGCTTCGCTCGCAATGACGTCCTATTAACCGCCGATCTTCGCGGCCTTGTCCTTATCATACCACCAAGTATCAAGAATTCCGGTATCGTACTTCGCCTGTACGACCGGTCTCGAATATTTGTCCCACGCCGCGATGTTATGAACCGGCTTATACCATTCCGGCACCCAATAATGCCCCGCACGCAAAACGCGGTCTATGGCATGGCAGGCGGTGCGAAGCTCGCCGCGGCTTTTCGCTGTCAGTATCCTGCCGATGAGTGCGTCCACGGCCGGGACCGCGATGCCTGAGAGGTTATAGCTGCCATCCTGGCGGCCTGCTTCGCTGTTCCAGTAGGCACGGGCTACCGGACCGGGAGTTGGCGAAAGCGAATAGCGCTGCGTCACGATGTCGAAGTCATATCGCCTTAACCGCTCTTGCTCCTGCGCCGCATCGATCCTCCGGAGCGAAGTTTTGATGCCAAGTTCCAAGAGTTTGCCGGCATAGGGGCCGATGATGCGCTCCGTCACGGGATCATCGATCAGGAATTCAATATCGAGCGTCTGGCCTTTTGAATTCTTGCGCATGCCGTCTTGCAGCTTCCAGCCCGCCTCATCGAGTAACTTCGACGCCATCCGGATGCTGGGCCGGAAGCGGCCGGACGCGTCTGTGACCGGCGGCTTGTACGCTTCGCCGAAGACCTCCGGCGGCAGGCTATCCTTGAACGGCTCAAGAAGCTTAAGCTCGCCTGCGCTTGGCAAGCCTTCCGCCTTCAAATCGGAATTCTCGAAATAGCTCGCGGTTCTGGTGTAAAGCCCGAAGAAAAGCGCCTTATTCGTCCATTCGAAGTCGAAGGCGTAGTCCAGTGCTTTTCGCACGCGCGGGTCGGCGAACTTTTCCCGGCGCGTATTGATGAACATGCCCTGCGCGCCGGAAGGCCGGCCATCCGGCAATGTCAGCTTGAGGATCTGGCCGGAGCGAACCGCCGGAATATCATACTCAGTGGCCCAGCTTTTCGAGGTAAACTCCTCGCGCAGATCGTAGGCCTTTGCCTTGAAGGCTTCGAGGCCAACGGCCCGGTCGCGGTAATATTCGAAGCGGATTTCGTCGAAGTTGTAGCGCCCGCGATTGACCGGTAAATCCGCTGCCCAATAGTCTTTGCGCCTTCTATAGGTGACGAAAGTCCCTTGCCGGTAGTCACCGATTTCGTAGGGGCCGGAGCCGAGCGGCGGGTCCAGGCTCTCCTTCAAAAAATCGTTGGCGGTATAATAGGCCTTCGAAAAGACGGGCAGCGTCGCGACGAGCACGGGCAGATCGCGCACGTTTTCGCCCTGGAACTGATACTTGACTGTGTGCGGCCCGGGCGCGGTTGCGCCCGTGACATCCTTCAAGGCGAGCTGATAGCGGGGATGGCCCTTTGTTTTCAGCGTCTCCAGGGTGAAGACGGCGTCATCGGCGGTCACCTGCGTTCCATCCCGGAAGTGCGCCTCCGGCCTCAAATAGAACGTCACCGACATCTTATCGTCAGCCAGCTCGGCGGACTCCGCGATAAGGCCGTAAACGGCGTCAGGCTCGTCTTGGGCCCGGACCATGAGGGAGTCGAAAAGCAGTTGTTCCAGCCCTTCGGCGGGATCGCCTCTCAGGATGAAGCCGTTGAATTCATTAAATGTGTTGATCGAACTCGTTGGCATCGTCGCTAGCCGGCCGCCCTTGGGCGCGTCCGGGTTGACATAGTCGAAATGCTTAAAATCTGCCGGATATTTCAGTTCGCCAAAGGCCGACAACCCATGCTTGCGTTCCGCCGCAGCCGCACCGGTCAAAGCGGCCAAGGCTGCGAATAGTGCAAAACCGATGAGAGCGAGTCCCGCCAGCGTCCGCCCGGCTGTCATCGCGAGGCGGCGCTTGCCGCCGTGGCGATCCAAAGCAACGGCGGAGGCTTGGCCCTGGATTGCTTCGCTTCGCTCGCAATGACGTCGATTCATCATTTCAAGCCATTCTTCGCGGCGAGTGCAGCGTCGAACCACCAGACAGTGGCGAAACCGATCGAAAGCTTCGGCGGGGGATTGGGAGCGCCGAACTTGTTCCAATAGGCGATGCGCTCATTGGGCGAGTACCACTGCGGCACGACGTAAGCGCTCCAAAGCAGCACGCGGTCCAAGGCCCGGCATGCCGTCACCAGCGCGTCCCGGTTTGGCGCGAAGATGATTTTGTCGATGAGCGCGTCCACAGCGGGGTTCTTGATCCCTATGATATTGAGACTGCCGGGTTGATCGGCCGCCGCAGTGCCCCAAAAGTAGCGCTGCTCGTTGCCGGGCGAGTCCGACTGAGGGAATGTACCGATGATAATATCGAAATCGAACGTGTCCTCGCGCCGCTTGGCTTCGGTGGTGTCGACGAGCCGCACCGTGGCGTCTATCCCGAGCCGCCTAAGATTTTCGACGAAAGGCAGGATCACACGCTCGAACGTTTGGTTAGAGATAAGGAATTGGACCGTAAGTGGCTGCCCCGCGCCGTTTTGGAGCCTGCCATTGACGACGCTATAGCCCGCCTCCTTCAGCAAACGCGAAGCCTCGCGCAGATGCGTCCGGAAATCTTGAGGCGTTGCATTCACCGGGTTCTTGTATTCCTGGGTGAATACTTCGGGCGGGATTTTATCGCGCAGCGGCTCCAGCAGCGCCAGTTCCGCGGGCGAAGGCAACCCCTTGGCGGCAAGCTCCTGGCCTTCGAAGAAGCTCGATGTTCTGGCATATTGGCCGTAGAACAGGTTCTGGTTTGCCCATTCGAAATCGTAAGCCAGATTGAACGCACGCCGCACCCGCACATCCTGGAACTTCGGCTGCCTCAAGTTGAAAACGAAGGCTTGCATCGGCTTCGGCGTTTCAAGCTTCACCTCTCGCTTCACGGCCTGACCTGCGGTCAGCGCAGGGAAATCGTAGGCCGTGGCCCAGGCTTTGGCGCTTGTTTCCTGCCTGAAGTCGTATTGTCCCGACTTAAAGGCCTCCAAGGAAACGCTGGTGTCGCCATAATATTCGAACTCTATTGTATCGAAATTGGCCTGCCCGCGCCGGACAGGCAGATCCTTGGCCCAATAATCGGGCACGCGCTCATAGGCAATAAAGTTGGAAGGGCGGACGGACTTGATCTTATGCGGGCCGGAGCCAAGCGGCGGTTCCAGCGTCGCCTTCGTGATGTCGCGCGGCTTGCCGTTTGCGTCCTTGCCGGTCCAATAATGCTTTGGAAAAATCGTGAGCTGGCCGGTAATCAGGGGCAGCTCGCGATTGCCGGTGATATCGAAGGTGAAGGTCACCTCCCGGTCGCCGGTCTTCTCGCCCTTCACCACATTTTTGTAATATTGAGCACGCGCCGGGTTATAGGGCAGCCCAGTATTCGGGTCTTTGCCCTTCGCCACCTCCATGCTGAAGATTACGTCTTCGGGGGTAATGGGCTGGCCATCATGCCACTTGGCGCCTTCGCGGAGCTTGAACGTTACGGAGCTAAAATCCTTGGGAAAGCTCACCCACTCGCAGATAAGGCAATATTCGGTTGAACTTTCCTCGAGCGAGTCAAGCATCAAGGAATCGTAAATTGGGGCCGAACCCATCAAACCGGGAGCGAGGTTACCGCGAAAAATAGCCGCGTTGAGGTTGTCGTAGGTCGCGAAGGCCGCCAGCTTGACCGTCCCGCCTTTGGGCGCATTGGGATTGACATAATCGAAATGCTGGAAATCCGCCGGATAACGCGGCGCCCTGATGAGGGAGAGGGCATGATGCTTCTCAGGCTCGGCCTGCGCGGGCTGAAGGCTGGCCAGAGCAATAAGGATCGCAGTCGCAATTTTGAAGGGCAATGACATGGCCGGGAAGGGGACGGAGTGAGGACCGCGAGGAGCCTACCCGCGCGATCCTCTCAGTTCCACTTAAAGTTCTTTCATGCTTAACGCTCAGCGCCCTCACACTTCGGAGATTGTTGCAACAGGCCCGGCCCTCATGGTTCGAGACGGCCTTCGGCCTCCTCACCATGAGGCCGGGCCTCATCCTGAGGAGCCGCGCAGCGGCGTCTCGAAGGATGAGCGGCTGAAAGATCTTACTATTTCTGCGGAAGCGGCACCGGCTTATCGCTCTGCTTGTCGAGATAAGCGATGATATTGGCCCGCTCCTGCGGATCTTTCACGCCGGTGAAGGCCATTTTATTGCCGGGGGCGAACGCCTTGGGACTTTTGCGCCATTCATAAAGCTCCTCGAACGTCCACTTTCCACCCTTCTGCGCAAGCGCGGCAGAGAACGAGAAGCCAGCCCCCTTGCCGATGTCCCTGCCAACGATATCGTAAAGGTTCGGGCCGATTTTATTCCCGCCGCCCTTTGTCCAGCCATGGCAGGTGGCGCATTGCCTCATCGCGGTTTGGCCCGCGTCAACATTCGCCTTGGAGAGCAGCGTGGCCACCGGAGGTTCCTGCTTCCCGGAAGCGGCAGCCGCATGCGGTTCCGCCGCTATAGGCGCCGAAGTTACGACAATCGTGCCCTTCGACAGATTTTCATCTCCCTTCGGATAGAACATATCGATGCCGGTGCGAAGGCCAACCATGAGGAGGAGGCTCGCAAGCACTGCCCCTGCGACTTTATTGAAGTAAAAGCTATCCATTACTACCCCTGAGTGAAGCCGGCGCCCGCCGGAAAAGGTCACCGCCTCTATAGCTGCAAAGCCTTGCAACCCGCAATGCGGCAATAGGAAACTTGCGGGCGCGAGCACAGTGCACGCGCAACGCTTTCGGCACGCCTCACGGTTACATCAAAATAATGCCAGCACCCCGGTGTAGCCATAAATCCGGTCGCCCGCGATCTCGCCATTCGCATAGAAACCTGCCAATGGCACGTCTCCGAGGACGTCTTGAATAAGGCCGATCTCTTCCTCCGCGGATGTAAAGAGATGCGGGCCGCGGCCGCAGCATGACACATAGAGTGCGCCATTGAGCTTCGGCGCCCGTCCGCAAGCCTTGCGCGCCATGGCCTGCAAGTCTTTGGCCGCCGCTTCCCGGTTTCTGCGCGCGAAAAAGAGCTTTTGGCCGGGCTCGGCCCGGTCGCCGATTGCGATGATGCCGCTATCGGTGTCGATGCCAACGAAGTTGCGCACGAGATAGTCGCCGGTATCGCAATTGGGGACCAGCAATGCGACATGGAGAGTTTCCAGGGCTGCATAGAGCGCGTCGACGTCATCCGGGCGGGCCACATTCAGATCCTGAAACAGGGCATCAAGCGGCGGCGCGCCGTCCAGCCCGGTTATGATATTCCGTTCTCCCGCTGTGATGGTGCGCACGGGCCCAGCCGCGCTGCAGCCCTGACTCACGCCAATCGTCGCGCCTATGCCAGGGCCGGCCAAGACGCCGGAAATGCCCCCTTCCACCGCTTGGCCTGCGATCTGGCCTTGATACCTACTGCGCGATGCGGTGACGCCGCCCATCGGGTAAGCTCCGCATGTGTTCGAAAGCGACTGCAGCAATTCATGATATTGAGGGTTTCGCGGGTCGGCATGCACCAGGGCTGTTGGCATTCCGCCCAAAGGCCCCCTTGCGCTTGGAGGTGACCACGGCTCCTGGGGGACGCCTTGAAAAAGCTTGTACTCCTCCTTGGGCCAATAGGTAATCATGACCGCGATAGCCGGCTCGTCGAACGCGGCTTTCCGGCCGCCCATGACGCCAAAGCCTATTGTGCCGGCCCAATCCTCGACACCCGTGAGTTCGCGCAGCCTCTGTACGGCGTCTGGCAAACGCGTCTTCAAAGTGTCGGTAGCATAGACGAAGCCGAGAGTGCCGCCTGTGCCGCGCGCGGCCAGCATTTCAGCGGCAGCATTGACGATCTGCCCGGCATCGCTTCCGGTTGCGAGTGCGCATCGCGTTGTTGCGTTTGATACCATGATGTTCGCTTTCCTACTTTTCCCGCTGCCGATGATCTGCAATCGAGCGCTTTTCCGTAAAGCAAAGCAAAGTTGACGCCAGAGCAGCCGTCGGGCGGTGGGCATTACGCTGCATCGATAAGCCAGGCACGCTC
>CAZCIF010000047.1:0-18470 GCA_964498645.1 uncultured Rhodomicrobium sp.
GGCGTTGCGTATCAGGCCAAAGTAATGGCGATCTGGCAAGCCGGCGTGGCCGTTCAGCAGCAGGCTTGGGGCGCAACCGCTGCGATCGAGACTTACTGGCGTGTGGCTGGCCGCGCTTGGACCTCAGCCAACGCATCCTGGCTGCAGCCCAATAATTCGGTGTCGCTCTATTCCCGCGCCGCTTACGAGATTCATCGCAGTGACGGAGGCGCCCGCATCTCTATCGGCGCGGAGGCTAGCCTCACGGTGGCCCGCGCGGAGACTTTCAAGCAGGGAAGGGCGCTCGGCCAATACAATGATTATGCTAAGGGAGGCGCTCTCATCAATCTGCTTTACGGCGCGCACGACCTGACTTTATCGGGTGGCCTGTCAGAGGCAAGCGATGAGGCCCTGTGGCGGCCCTACGCGACCATTCGCTATGGGAGAAGATTCTAATGAACTGAGATCCGGGGCGCATCAATTCGAAAAGTCTGCCTTGCCGGAAGAAGAGAAATTCAGCGCTGCCAATGTCCCGGACAGCACAATATTCGCAAGCTTTGGGGTATCGCTGGGAGGGCTTGCCGGTAACGCGGTGCCAGCCGCTGCCTCCTGAGGGGTGACGGAAAGGGTTCCGCTGATCACACTGCCTGGAGAGGCGATGCGAAGGGACCCGCCGATGCGATTTGCGCCGCTCTCACCGTCGATTTTCAGGGAGGTCCCGTTTGCCCCGGTTGTCCCATCGATGTCTGCAGCCGTAAATGGGAGCGAGCTCTTGCCCGGCATCCATGATAGGTCTTGATGCGCCAATGTGGCGTTTAGCCTTTGAGACATCTCTCCGCGGAGCGTTCCCCCCGCAGGAAAACTAATGGCAAAATTGCCTGTGGCTTCCCCCGCTTCGCGGCTAAGCCGGTTATCCGCGAAGGGTATCTCTAAGTTGAGCTTAACATTGGCTGGACCGCTGACGCTGAGAGGCCATCCCAGAACCTCGATCAAAGAGGCGGCATCGAGCCGCAGCGCGCTTGCGTCCAAGGTCAGCGCCGGCGGCTTCGCGGGATCGTAATCGAGCCTGCCCTTTACATTGCCGCCAAAGAGCGTCAATTCGGCGACGTCTACACTGAAGCGGTCTTGCCGTGAGGTGAGCGCGACAGCAAACGGTCCAGCTACAAAAGGCCCAGCTTGGAAATGTTCGGCGGAAATCCGCATATCCAAATCGAAACTTTGTTTCTTTCCAGAATGTGCAAGGATCAAGGCCCGAAGCGGCTGCAAGAACGCCCCGGCTTTTCCGGCGGTTTCATCCCCGCCTGCAATCAGATCGAGTTTATCGTATGCAAGCGTCCCCTCGAGAAGCGCACGGCCGCGCCGCACGGCAAGTCCAAGCGAGCCTTTGACGCCGTGATCCCCGAACGCGGCGGTTGCGTTATCAAGCGCAGCCCGTTCCCCCGACCAAGTCAAATCGCCTGAAATGGAAACGCTATGCCCCTGTTCCCACGGAGCGATGGCGGCGATAATTCTTCCCGTTGCAGGATGCTGCTCCAGCGCCTTGAGGCGAAACATCCCAAGGGCAGTTTCTTCCGCACGGTTGATGTCACCGCGAAATGCTGCCTCGAAACCCTGGTCTTTTATGAAGAGGGAAACGTACTGACCACCCCGATCCAGGGCATCCCCGGATGGCGAGGGATCTTTGGGCGGCCGCTTGTCAAGCCTGACATGCTCCACGCTGGTGCGGATGTAAGGGCTGCGGTCACCTTCCGCCCTGAAGAAGGCGGCATCGTGCAATTCAAAACGCTCGAATGGGCTTCGATCGGCAAAGGCTAGCATCGTCCCGGCCGTCTCCATCCCATAAAATGGCAGCTTGGCCGCAGGCGCATCGCGCTTGAAAACAAACCGGGGCGCCTCGACAGCAATTTGCTTGAATTCAAGCCGCCCGCGAAGCAAAGACGATAGCCTTGCGACAGCAGTGACGGATTTCGCTTCGATACGCTTGACGGGATCGAGACGCGGCGTGGTTCCAAAATGGACGCCGGAAGCTTCGATCGAAAGCGTCGTGAAGCTCGCGATGCGGAGCGGCCCCTTGACGGTTACGGGCCCGCCGCTCCACGCTGACAAGCTGCGGATAAAACTGTCCCGGACTGTCTGGCCCTCAATCAGGAAGGGAAGCGCAGAAGCAAACGCCGCCGCAATGACGGCCACGCTCGCGGCGGAGAAAACGAGCCATCGGAAAACGTATCGAAATTTTTGAGCGATTTGGTACATCTTTCCCAAGATTAACGGCTAGACAGCAGCACCGAAGCTGTCAAAAATCTTTAGCATGGGACGCCGCGCATCGTCCGAATGGGTGAGTATTAACGTTTAAAAGCTTTTTTCGGCGCTGGCGAGTCCTTACTCAGGAGCTTTCACATGAAAACACCGCCGCTATGGTCGCCTGCCCCCGGCGCCGCGGACAAGTCAAGAATGGCTCAGTTCATGGCGGAGATCAATTCGGCCTTCGGGACCAGTTACGCGTCCTTTGCCGGTCTGCATGAGTTCTCAGTCCGGGACACCGAAGCTTTCTGGTCGAAGGCATGGCACTTTTTGGGCGTCATCGGCGGGCGAGGCGAAGGGCCGGTCTTCACGGCCAAAGAACGCTTCGAGGATGCAAGATTCTTCGAGGGCGCGCGGCTGAACTATGCCCAGAACCTTCTGCGGAAGAACGATGCAAGCCCTGCCCTGATGTTCTGGGGCGAGGACAAGGTCAAGAGAACCATGAGCTGGGCCGAGCTGCACGTGGCGGTAAGCCGGGCGCAGCAAGCGCTGCAGGCGCAAGGCGTCCGCGAGGGCGATCGCGTCGCGGCGCTCATGCCCAATATGCCGGAGGCGATCATCGGCTTGCTCGCGTCTTCTTCTTTAGGCGCTATCTGGTCGAGCGCTTCACCCGACTTTGGTGTGCAAGGTGTTCTCGACCGCTTCGGACAGATCGAGCCGAAGGTATTCATCACGTGCGATGGTTACTACTATAACGGCAAGACGCTCCCCATTGGCGCCAAGGCCGTGGAGATCATCGAAAAACTTCCAAGTGTCGAGCGCGCCCTGATCGTGCCTTATCTCGGCGGCCTGGACGCCATTCTGAAGCGCTCGGGCAGGGCGCAGTCCTGGGACGAGGCTCTTGGCGCCTTCGAACCGAAGCCCGTTACGTTTACACCGCTTCCTTTCTCGCACCCCCTCTATATTCTTTACTCTTCCGGCACGACGGGCACGCCGAAATGCATCGTGCATTCGGCCGGCGGCACACTGATCCAGCACATGAAGGAGCATCAGCTCCATTGCGATTTGCGCGAGGGCGAGCGGCTTTTCTACTTCACGACCTGCGGGTGGATGATGTGGAACTGGCTTGTGTCGGGCCTCGCAAGCGGCGCAACGCTGGTGCTCTACGATGGCTCACCGTTTTATCCCAGCGGCAATGTCCTATTCGATTATGCGGACGAAGCGGGGATCTGCATCTTCGGCACTTCGGCGAAATGGATCGATTCGGTCAGGAAGGCAGGGATGCGCCCGAGGGACACGCACAAGCTCTCGACGGTGCGGATGATTACGTCCACGGGGTCGCCGCTGGCGCCTGAAAGCTTCGACTTCGTCTATGATGCGATCAAGCCCGATGTGCATCTGGCCTCCATTGCAGGCGGCACGGACATTTGCTCGTGCTTCGTGCTCGGCAATCCGCTATCGCCCGTTTACCGCGGTGAAATTCAAGGTCCAGGTCTTGGCATGGCCGTCGATGTTTTCGACGGCACCGGTCAGCACATGCCCTTCGGCAAGGGCGAGCTTGTCTGCACGAAGCCGTTCACCTCGATGCCGGTGGGCTTTTGGAACGACCCCGATGGAAGCAAATATCACAACGCCTATTTCGCGCGCTTCCCAGGCGTCTGGCACCATGGCGATTTCGCCGAGTGGACCGAACATGGGGGGATCGTCATTCAAGGCCGCTCCGACGCAACGCTCAATCCGGGCGGTGTACGCATCGGAACGGCTGAGATTTACCGTCAGGTCGAGCAGCTCGAAGAAATCAAGGAAGCCATTGTTATCGGGCAGGACTGGGAAAACGACGTGCGCGTTGTGCTTTTCGCTGTGCTCCGCGAAGGGCTCTCCCTCGACGATGCCCTGCGCCAGAAGATCAAATCGAAAATCCGCACAGGCGCCAGTCCGCGGCATGTGCCGGCGCTTATCCTTCAAGTTCCGGACATTCCGCGCACAAAGTCTGGAAAGATAACCGAGATTGCGGTCCGCGACATCGTGCATGGCCGGGAAGTAAAAAACGTGGAGGCGCTCGCCAATCCGGAGGCGCTCGACTACTATAGTAACCTTGAAGAGCTACGCCATTAGCGCAATTCTAGCGAAGTGGAGGCATCGTCATTGCGAGCGAAGCGAAGCAATCCAGGGCTAAGCCCCTGATGCCGATATGGATCGCCACGGCGGCAAGAGCCGCCTCGCGATGACGGCTGAATGCCGGCCGAAATCGCCCTAGAAGACCTCTCGATTTGCCGTGAGATTTCCCTGCCCGTGATATCGCCCATCGAGCTTACGCAAGAGCTCATCCGCTTCGAGACCATCAACCCGCCGGGGAATGAAACGCCCTGCGCCCGGCATCTGGGGCGTGTTCTGGAGTCCGCGGGCTTCCAAACCCGCTATGTCGAAATGGGCGCCAACCGGGAAAACCTTATCGCGCAAATTGGCGGCGGCGGTGAAAAACTCCCGATCGCCTTCACCGGCCATACCGATGTCGTTCCGCTTGGCGCGGCCCCCTGGACCGTAGAGCCGTTCGGTGCCGGAATCGCGGATGGCAAAATCTATGGACGCGGCAGCTCGGACATGAAGGGCGGCGTGGCCGCTTTCGTCTCGGCCCTGGTGAAGCTCGCGCCCAAGCTTTCCGGCACTCCCGGCGCCGTCCTCGTCATAACCGCGGGGGAAGAACGCGGATGCGAAGGGGCAAATTATCTCGCTAGAAAGGGTATTCTGCCGGAGGCTGGCGCGCTTGTTGTCGCCGAGCCAACTTCGAACCGGCTCCTTGCAGGGCATAAGGGCGTTTTCTGGCTCGAAGCCACGGCAAGGGGTGTGACCGCGCATGGCTCCATGCCCGAGCAGGGCGTCAACGCGGTTTACAAAGCGGCGCGGGCGGTGCTTGCGCTGGCGGATTTCGACTTCTCCGAAGACGAGCATCCGGTCCTCGGAAAGCCTACCTTGAATGCCGGCTGGCTGCGCGGCGGCCTGAACATCAACTCGGTGCCCGATGAGGCCCGTTTCGGCGTGGATGTCCGCCTCGTGCCCGGCGCCGACCGCGATCGTTTGCTCAAGCGGTTCGCGGAGGCTGTTGGCGCCGGGATAGAATTTGAGGTGAAGGGTACGTCGGACCCAGTGTGGACCGATCCGGCCCATCCCTGGCTCGCCGATGCTGCCGCCATCGTGCAGTCAGTGACAGGAAGCGCTCATGAAACCGGAGGAGCGAGCTATTTCACCGACGCCGCCGCGCTGAAACCCGCGATGGGCGACCCGCCAACGGTCATCCTTGGCCCCGGCGAACCGGAGCAAGCCCATCAAACCGATGAGTTTTGCTCCATCGCCCGCATCGAGGAAGCCGAGGCGATCTATACGGAAATCATCGCCCGCTGGTGCGGAGTATAGATGATTTAATCTCCGCAAGAAATGCGGAGAATACGCCCATTATTCTCCGCACCGTGAACGCGGCTTGCCTGAGCCGCTGATGCGGCTTGGAAAGTTGACACGTGCTAGCCTCGCGGCAGAATAAGGGCTCACGCTTCCAACCCGGATGGCAGTATGAACGGCGAAAGTGCCCTCGGCCTCATCCTCTCCGGCGATGCGAACCTGTTCGCAATCGTCTGGCTGTCCCTGGCCGTGACGCTTTCTGCAACGCTTCTCGCCGCAGCGGCGGGGCTACCCTTCGGGGCCATGGTGGCACTGACACGCTTTCCCGGCCGCAACGCGGTCATCGTATTCCTGAACGGAATGATGGGCTTTCCGCCCGTCGTCGCCGGCCTGCTCGTCTACTTCCTCCTATCGCGGTCCGGCCCATTGGGCGCGTTTGGCCTCCTGTTCACCCCGCAGGCGATGGTCATCGCGCAGGCCATTCTGATCGCGCCCATCATCGCGGCGCTCACCCGGCAAGTCATCGAGGATCTCTGGCAGGAGTATCGCGAGGAGCTGACAGCGATGGGCGTGAAGCCGGCCGCCCGGATAGCGACGCTTCTTTTCGATGCGCGCTTCTCGCTTGTCACGGTGCTGCTCGCCGGTTTTGGGCGCGCTGCCGCCGAGGTGGGAACGGTCATGATTGTTGGCGGCAATATCGATGGCTTCACGCGGGTGATGACGACCACGATTGCACTCGAAACGTCGAAGGGAAATCTGGCGCTCGCCATGGGCCTCGGCCTGGTGCTTATTTCCGTGATCGTCGCGGTGAATGCCGCGGCCTGGAGCCTGCGCCGCTGGTCCGAGCTGCGGGTAGGATAGGCCATGCGCGCGCCGCGGTCCTCCTTGCCTATAGTGCTGGAAAACGTTTCTTACGCGGCGGGCGGCACGGCGATCCTCAAGGACGTCACGCTTTCGATCTTAAGCGGCGGGCCGGCCATTGTGCTTGGGCCGAATGGCAGCGGGAAGACCACTGTTTTGAAACTCGCAATGGGCTTGCTTGCGCCCGCAAGCGGCCGCATCAGCTGGGCGGGCCGGACAGAGACAAGTTTCGGCCGGCGCGCCTTCGTTTTTCAGCGGCCGGTCATGCTCCGCCGGTCTGCCGGACAAAATGTGGCCTACGCTTTGCGCGCGGCGGGGCGGGAGGCCGCCCAAGGCCGGGTGAACCAGCTTCTGGAGCAGGTTGGCCTTGCCGGCATGAATGCGCGGCCGGCCCGGCGGCTTTCCGGCGGAGAGCAGCAACGCCTTGCGCTTGCAAAGGCGCTGGCGCGCGATCCCGAGGTGCTTTTCCTGGATGAGCCGGCGGCGAGCCTCGATCCCGCTTCGGCCAAGGCTGTCGAGGACATCATCCGGCGTTGCGCAGCTACAGGCGTCAAGGTCGTCATGTCGACCCACGACCTCGCCCAAGCGCGCCGCCTAGCCGCCTATGTCATTTTTTTGGTTGCAGGCCGCCTTGTGGAGGCATCCGCGCCCTGCCGTTTTTTCGAGGCGCCGGTGACAGACGAGGCCCGGCGCTTTCTCGCGGGCGAGATCGTTGTTTAGAGCGAATACAGGCAGTATGCACTCAGCCGTCATCGCGAGCCGGCTCTTGCCGCCGTGGCGATCCATAGCAGCATCAAAGACTTGGCCCTGGATTGCTTCGCTTCGCTCGCAATGACGGCGCCGCATCGCTACCGCGGCAGCTCCGTGCACCCCATCAGCGCCTTATCGATGGCGTGGGCTGCCTGCCTGCCCTCGCGGATCGCCCAGACCACCAGCGACTGCCCGCGGCGCATATCGCCTGCGGCAAAAACCTTCGGCCTCGACGTGCGATAATCGAGATCGCTGGCCTTCACATTCCCACGCTGGTCAAGCTCAAGTTCGAGGGCCGAGACAAGCCCCTCATGCACGGGGGACACGAAACCCATGGCGAGAAGCACAAGATCGGCCTCGATCTTGAAATCGCTGCCTTCGATAGGCTGCAGCTTCCCGTTTACGCGCACGCAATTCAACGCTTTCACCTGGCCGTTCGCGTCACCCTCGAAGCGGGTTGTCATGACGCTGAAATCGCGCTCTGCGCCCTCCGCCTGGCTCGAGGAGGTGCGAAGCTTCAGCGGCCAATGCGGCCAGCTCAAAAGCTTGTTCTCCTTCTCAGGAGGCTTGGGCATGATCTCAAGCTGAGCGACGGAACGCGCGCCTTGACGGAACGAGGTGCCGATGCAGTCGGAGCCGGTATCGCCGCCGCCGATCACGACGACGCGCTTGTCCGTTGCCAAAATGGGCTCCGCATTCCATAGCGGCTCGCCCGATACGCGCCGGTTCTGCTGCGGCAGAAAATTCATCGCCAGCTCGATGCCCTTGAGTTCACGGCCTGGGACAGGCAGTTCGCGCGCTTTCTCAGAGCCGCCGCACAAGAGGATCGCGCCGTAATCCTTTTCGAGATCGGAGACAGAAAGGCTCACGCCCACATGCACATTGCAGTGGAAGGTCACGCCCTCCGCTTGCATCTGCGCCACCCGCCGTTCGATGATATGCTTTTCCAGCTTGAAATCCGGAATGCCATAGCGGAGCAGCCCGCCGGGCATCGCGTTCTTTTCGTAAACGTGAACTTCGTGGCCCGCACGCGCAAGCTGCTGCGCGGCGGCAAGCCCAGCCGGGCCGGAGCCAACGATCGCGACGCGTTTGCCCGTCTTCCGCGCGGGCGGCTCTGGAACGATCCAGCCCTCGTCGAAAGAGCGGTCGGCAATCGCGCATTCGATGCTTTTGATGGTGACCGGCACATCCTCGATATTGAGCGTGCAGGAAGCCTCGCAAGGTGCGGGGCAAATGCGCCCCGTCACCTCCGGGAAATTATTGGTGGAATGGAGATTGCGCGCCGCTTCCCGCCACTCGCCATGATAGACAAGATCGTTCCAGTCCGGGATTTGGTTGTTCACCGGACAGCCGCGATGGCAGAAGGGGATGCCGCAGTCCATGCAGCGCGCGGCCTGACGCTTCATGTCCTCGTCCGACGGCGCCAGCACGAACTCCCGGAAATGCCGCGTTCTCTCGCTGACCGGCGCATAGTCCCGGTCCTCGCGTTCGATCTCAAGAAACCCCGTTATCTTCCCCATATCCTGTCCTCAAGTCACGATGAGCTGCCCGCGGGCGAGCCACGGGAGGCGAGCGCTGCGGCCCCGGTTTTCAAATTTTAGCTAGCGCGCCCGTTCACGCCGATGGCGATATCGGCGTGCTCCGGCGGATGCGGCGCGATATGCCTCGGCTTCATCCCCTCCATCGCTCTGCGATATTCCACCGGCATGACCTTCACGAACTTCGGCAGATAGGCCGCCCAGTTATCGAGGATCGTTTTTGCACGCTCCGAGCCGGTATAATGACGGTGGTTTTCGATCAGCCGCGCGAGCCGCATCTCGTCATCCTTCGTCATATCGTGGAGCAGATTGACGAAGTTGAAGCGTTCGAGCGTATCGCCGCTCGCTTGGTCGAAAGGTGAAACATCGCCGGGATCGATGGGTTCCAGCTCCACCATCGCCATGTTGCAGCGGCGGGGAAAATCGCCCCGCTCGTCGAGCACATAGGCGACGCCGCCCGACATGCCCGCGGCAAAGTTCCGCCCTGTGGGGCCAAGCACGGCGACGCAGCCGCCGGTCATATATTCGCAGCCGTGATCGCCGGTACCCTCGACAACGGCAACCGCGCCGGAATTGCGGACGGCAAACCGCTCGCCGGCCACACCGCGGAAATAGCACTCGCCGGCGATAGCGCCGTAAAGCACCGTGTTGCCAACAATGATGCTTTCCTCCGGCACGATGGATGCCTTCTCAAGCGGGCGCACGATGATCTTGCCGCCCGAAAGCCCCTTGCCAACGTAATCGTTCGCCTCGCCGGCAAGGTCGAGCGTGACACCCTTGGCAAGCCAGGCTCCGAAGCTCTGGCCGGCCGTGCCTTTGAGCGCGATCCAGATTGTGTCCCCGGGCAGGCCCGCATGGCCGTAAGCTTTCGCCACCCGGCCAGAAAGCATCGCGCCCGTAGTGCGGTCATGGCTCGCGACTGGCAATTCGAGCTTGACCGGTTTTGCGGCTTCGAGCGCAGGCTTAGCCAATTCGATCAGCTTGCGGTCGAGCACATTGGCGATGGGGTGGTTCTGCTTTTCGCAGTTGAAGATCGCGACGCCATTGGGCATCTCCGGCTTATGGAAAAGCCGCGTGAAGTCGAGCCCTTGCGCCTTCCAATGCGCGATGGCCTTCTCCTTGTCGAGCCAGTCGGAACGGCCGATCAGCTCGCCGAAGGACCTAACGCCGAGCGCGGCCATGTATTCGCGAAGCTCCTCGGCAACAAAGAAGAAGTAGTTGATGATGTGCTCCGGCTGCCCCTTGAAGCGCGCGCGCAGGACGGGATCTTGCGTTGCCACGCCGACAGGGCAGGTGTTCAGGTGACATTTCCGCATCATGATGCAGCCGGCGGCAACCAGCGGCGCGGTCGCGAAGCCGAACTCGTCGGCGCCGAGAAGCGCGCCCATGAGCACGTCGCGCCCCGTGCGGACGCCGCCATCGACCTGCACCGCAATGCGCCCGCGAAGCCGGTTGAGCACCAGCGTCTGCTGCGTTTCGGCGAGGCCGATCTCCCAAGGGGAACCGGCATGCTTGATCGAGGTGAGAGGAGAGGCGCCCGTGCCGCCCTCGAAGCCGCAAATGGTCACATGGTCCGCCCTGGCTTTCGCCACGCCCGCCGCGACCGTGCCAACGCCGACCTCGGCGCCAAGCTTCACGCTCACCCAAGCTTCCGGGTTCACGTTCTTCAGATCGAAGATGAGCTGGGCAAGGTCTTCGATGGAGTAGATATCGTGATGCGGGGGCGGCGAAATCAGGCCAACGCCGGGTGTGGAGTGGCGCACGCTAGCTATCACATCGTCGACCTTATGGCCGGGAAGCTGTCCGCCTTCGCCGGGCTTCGCCCCCTGCACCATCTTGATTTGCATCATATCGGAGTTGACGAGATATTCCGCCGTAACCCCGAAGCGCCCCGAAGCCACCTGCTTGATGGCGGAGCGCATGCTATCGCCATTTGGCAACGGCTTGAAGCGGCCGGCTTCTTCGCCGCCTTCACCGGTATTGGACTTGCCGCCGATCCGGTTCATGGCGATGGCGAGCGTCGTGTGCGCCTCCCGGCTGATGGAGCCGAACGACATCGCACCCGTCGAAAAGCGCTTCACGATCTCCTTCGCAGGCTCGACCTCATCGAGCGGGACGGGCGTCCGTCCGGTTTCGCTCGCGCTCTTCACGCGGAAGAGGCCACGGATCGTCATCAGCCGCTCGGACTGGTCATTGAGCTGCTTTGCGAAGGAGCGGTACTTCTCCGGCAAATTCCCCCGCACGGCATGCTGGAGATCTGCAATGGTATCGGGATTCCATGCATGGGTTTCGCCCCGCATGCGGAAGGCATATTCGCCACCGGTATCGAGCGCGTTCCTGAGTACCGGCACATCCGAGAAGGCCAGCCGGTAGCGCTCGGCTGTCTCCTCCGCGATCTCGGCAAGGCCGATGCCTTCAACGGCGGTATGCGTGCCGGTGAAATATTTGGCCACAAAGTCCGACCGCAAGCCGACAGCGTCGAAAATCTGCGCGCCGCAATAAGACTGATAGGTCGAGATGCCCATCTTGGACATGACCTTCATGAGGCCTTTGCCGATGGCCTTCACGAAGCGGTGGAAGGCTTCGTCCTTTTCGAGCGGCTTATCGAGCTCGCCAAGATTCGCCTCGATGGTCTCGAAGGCGAGGTACGGGTTGATCGCCTCTGCCCCGTATCCGGCAAGCGTCGCGAATTGATGTACCTCGTGTGCCTCGCCCGTCTCGACGACAAGGCCGACGGAGGTGCGAAGCCCCTTGCGGATCAGGTGATGATGAATGGCGCTTGTTGCGAGCAGGCTCGGGATCGGAATCCGGTTGGGGCCCGCCTCCCGGTCGGACAGGATGATGATGTTCCATCCCTGAAGAACGGCCGTCTCGGCGCGGCTGCATAGCCAGTCGAGCGAGCGCTCCATGCCAGACGCGCCGAGGTCGGCGAGGTAGGTGATGTCGAGCGTGATGGTGCGGAACGGCGTATCTGGCACCTGCGCGATGCGCCTGATGCGCTCCAGCTCTTCATTGGTCAGGATTGGCTGCGAGACTTCCAGCCTCTTGAGCTTCCATGTCCCTTCGAGATCGAGGATGTTCGGGCGCGGGCCGATAAATGAGACGAGGCTCATGACAAGTTCCTCGCGGATCGGATCGATCGGCGGGTTCGTCACCTGAGCAAAGTTTTGCTTGAAATAGGTGTGCAGCAGCTTCGACTTGGATGACAGCGCGGAAATCGGCGTATCCGTGCCCATTGAGCCGATGGCTTCCTGGCCGGTCTCGATCATGGGTGCGAGCAAGAACTTCCAGCTTTCCTGAGTGTAGCCGAATGCCTGCTGGCGGTCGAGGAGGGGCACGCTGGTTTCCGGTTGCGGCGGCTCGGCATGCGGCAGCGTTTCCACCCGGACCTGCCCGTGGTTCAGCCACTCTTGATAGGGATGAAGGCTTGCGAGCTGCGACTTGATCTCGTCGTCCGAAATAATGCGGCCCTTTTCGAGGTCGATGAGCAGCATCTTGCCCGGCTGAAGCCGCCATTTGTGAACGATCATCTCCTCCGGGACCGGCAGCACACCCGCCTCGGAGGCAAGGATCACGCGGTCGTCCGAGGTGACGATATAGCGGGCCGGCCGCAGCCCGTTCCGGTCGAGAGTGGCGCCAATCTGCCGGCCGTCCGTAAAGGCCATGGCCGCCGGCCCGTCCCAAGGCTCCATGATGGCCGCGTGATATTCGTAGAAGGCACGGCGCTTTGCGTCCATCAGCGCGTTGCCTGCCCATGCCTCCGGAATGAGCAGCATCATCGCATGCGCGAGGCCGTACCCGCCGCAGACAAGGAATTCGAGCGCATTGTCGAAGCAGGCGGTATCGGTTTGGCCCTCATAGGACATGGGCCAAAGCTTCTTGATATTTTCGCCGAAAAGCGGCGAGGAGACACTCGCCTGCCGCGCCGCCATCCAGTTTACATTGCCGCGCAGCGTGTTGATCTCACCATTATGGCAGATCATCCGGTAAGGATGGGCGAGGCGCCAAGACGGGAAGGTGTTGGTCGAGAAGCGCTGATGGACCAGCGCAAGCGCGGATGCGAAACGCGGATCGTGCAAGTCCCGATAATACTCGCCCAGCTGGAAGGACAAGAACATGCCCTTATAGACGACTGTGCGGCAAGAGAGGGACACAGGATAGAAATTGACGTCTTTGGAACCGAGCGCGGCAATGACGCGGTTCGAGATCATCCGGCGGGCAACGTAAAGAGCACGCTCGAATGCATCCCCGTCAGCGATGACCTGAGGCCGCGCGATGAAGACCTGGCGGTGGAAGGGCTCCGGGGCAGTCACGATCTCGGGTAGCCCCTTGTTATCTACGGGCACATCCCGCCAGCCAAGTAGGGGAAGGCCTTCCTCCGCGAGCACCGCTGCAACGATTGCCTCGCACCGCTCACGCAAGCCCGGATCTTTCGGAAGAAAGAACTGGCCCACAGCATAGCTGCCCGGCTCAGGTAAATGGAAGCCAAGGCGCTCCGCTTCGGCGCTGAAGAACTCGTGCGGAATCTGCACTAGAATGCCTGCGCCATCGCCCGCGAGAGGGTCGGCACCCACGGCACCGCGATGCTCAAGATTGAGCAGAACCTTGAGGCCGTCCTGCACGATCTGGTGGCTCTTTACGCCCCTGATATTGGCGACGAGGCCGATGCCGCAAGCATCGTGCTCCTTCGAAGGCTGATAGAGGCCTTGGCGTGCGGGCAAGCCGTGAGCGGGAAGGATCGTGTCACCTGGATGCATCGTGTTGTGACTCATGGTGCAAAATTGAACAAAACTCTGGAGTGATTGGCGATCTGGGTGTAGCTGTTGCGGAAATTCCGGTTCGCCCGGCGGATTTTCCAGCGCAGGGGGAATTCAGGGGCGGCGTTTTCGGGCTGCGGACTTAATCTCCGCAATCGGTATCGTACGCCTGTGGAAATCGCCCATTCTCATGTTTCTGTCCCTAGCTTACCGCTATTTGTCTAGGCGCGCAAAAACCCGTGCCCAAGACGCATTTGTTCCTGAAAAACAAATATCCGCCGGGCCGGGTTTGACGGCATAGGCTTTTCTGCCCACCATTTCGAAGCGTGCCAGAAATCAGGCATCATGACAAGTCTGCAATGTTGCCGCTGAGGGGCGATTGCGATAAGCCGGGCTGCGGCAAAAGCAGCACATACCCAATGGCGCGCACTGGGAGCAGCCGGCACGCCGCCCTACTTATATTAACGTGGCTCTCCACACGGTCTCTCGGCGGTCATGGATTGGCAGGAAAATATACAAGGCGCGTTATCGCGAAGCTGGCGAAGCATCCGCGACACCGTGCTTTTGCCCGGCGCCGGCTCAATTCCGGATGATAAGGTGACGGCGCTTGCGAGCGAGGCCGCGCCGGTGATCTGGCTGCTCGGCAAGGTGCAGTCGGGCAAAACGTCCATCGTGCGTGCGCTGACCGGGGCTGCTATGGCCGAGATTGGCCAGGGTTATAAGCCGTGCACGAAGACGGCCGCGATTTTCGATTTTCCCGCTGATGCGCCGGTTATCCGCTTTCTCGATACGCGCGGGTTCGGCGAGCGCGGATACGACCCAGCGGGGGACATCGCGTTCCATGAGGCGCAGGCGCATCTCATACTCGTTGTGATGAAAGCGCTCGACCCGCAGCAGGATACGATCTTGGAAGCGGTGAAAGCCGCGCGCAGGCGGCATCCGGAGTGGCCTCTCATTGTGGCGCAGACAACGTTGCATGAGGGTTATTCGTCGCCAGGGGCGCCGCACCCGCAGCCTTATCCCTATGACAGCGCAGCCGGCAGCTTGGCGTACAATCCCGCCGTTCCGCCAAACCTTGCGAGGAGCCTTGCTTTTCAGCGCTCGCTTTTTGCCAGCATCCCCGGTCATGGGCTACTTCTGTTCGTGCCGCTGGACTTCACTCAGCCTGGCGACGGCTACGAACCGATGGATTACGGGCTGCCTGCGCTCCTGACCGCGCTGGAGGCCGCGGCGCCGGCCGGCCTGATCGCTGCCCTCAAAGACGCCAACGCGCAAGCGGGCGACAAGCTCGCGAACGAAGCCCATCCTCACATAGTGGGTTATGCCACGGCTGCGGCAGCCGCCGACACCGTACCTGTTGCGGGGGCAATCGCGGTGCCGGCGGTGCAATCGAAGATGCTGCACAGCCTCGCACGCATCTACGGCGTCGAATGGAACAGGAAAGCGCTCGGCGAATTCGCCGCCTGCCTCGGCATTGGTGCCGTTTCGCGGATCGCCGCAGGCTTCGGCCTTCGCGAACTTGTCAAGCTTATCCCGGTCTATGGGCAGACCGCGGGGGCAGCGGCGGCTGCAGCCACGAGCTTCGCGACGACCTTCGCAATCGGCAAAGCAGCCTGCTATTTCCTGTCTCAGCACCGGGCAGGCAAGAAAGACCCGCAAGGCGTGGCGAAAGCCTATTCCGCCGCGTTATCGGAGGCATTTCGCTTCCGCAAAGCCGCCGGAGGCGCTTCGGCATGAGCAAGCGCACGGATAGCCGCTTTGCGCTTAGGCTTTGGGTCGCCGCGATCTGCCTCATCCTGCCCACGCTCACGCTTGTTCCCCTTGGCGGCATCTGGCTTTGGCAGAAAGGCTACGCCATCTATTGGGTGATCGGGGCCTGCCTCTTCGTCGTTGCCGCGTTTCTATTTCAGCTTTACCTGTTCCGGCGCCTCGATATTCCGCTAAAAGGCCCGCGCCCCGCTGAATTGCCGGAAGACCGCGCGGCCTCGACTTGGACGCCACGCGAGCAAGAAGCCTGGAATAAGGTGCTTGCCGTCGCAGACAACGTGGACCTTAGCCATTTCGAGAGCTGGCAGGCTTTTCTTGGGCTGGGGCAGACAACGATCGAGGCGGCCGCGAAGTCGCTTCACCCCGAAGTAAAAGAGCCGCTGTGGCAATTCACCGTGCCCGAGGCGCTGACGCTCGTCGAGCAGATCAGCCTGCGCCTGAAGCCGGTGGTGGCCGGAAGCATCCCCTTTGGCGACCGGCTGACCGTCGGGCAAGTCATGCGCATCTATCAATGGAGCTCGGTGATCGGCATCGCCCAAAAGGGCTACGACATCTGGCGCATTATCCGCATGCTGAACCCAGCCACCGCAGCAACGCAGGAGCTTCGCGAGCGGCTTTCCAACCAGATGTACCAGTGGGGCCGGGAGGAACTCGCAAAGCGCCTCGCTCGCGGCTATGTGAAAGAAGTAGGCCGGGCCGCCATCGATCTTTATGGCGGCCGCTTGCGCATATCCGCCGAAGAGCTGGAAGCCCATGTCACGGAAGCCACGGAGCGTGACCTTCGCGCATCGGCCAAGGTTCAGGCGGAGCCCTTGCGGCTCCTCGTATGCGGTCAGGTGAATGCCGGGAAATCGGCCCTCATCAATGCACTGATCAATCAAGTACGCGCGGCGTCCGATGTGCTTCCGCTGACGGACAGATTTACAGCCTATGAGTTGAAGCGCGAGGGAGTGCCCCAAGCGCTGATCCTCGACAGCCCCGGCCTGACAAGCCTTGACGAACCGCTTGAAATACTTGCCGGGGAGGCGGCGCAGGCCGATCTCATCCTCTGGGTGGCAAGCGCTGTCCGGCCCGGCCGTGAACTCGACTCGCGCGCGCTGGACGCGATTCGCGGATACTTTGCCGGGCACCCCAACCGGCGCCGGCCTCCCATGTTCCTCGTCCTCAGCCATGTCGACCGGCTTCGCCCGATGCAGGAATGGAAGCCGCCCTACGATCTGGCCGATACGGCGCGCGCGAAATCCGTCTCCATCCGTGCCGCCATGGAGGCCGCCGGTGCCGATCTCGGCTTTGCGCAGGATGCCATCATCCCGGCCTGTCTCGATCCGGACATCGGTGTCTATAATGCCGACGCGATATGGGCGGAGATCATGGATCAGATCCCCGAAGCGCAGCGCGCGCAGCTTGTGCGCACGCTGCAGGATATCGATCGCGGCATCGACTGGCGTAAACTCCGCGCCCAAGCTTTGAACGCAGGGCGCATCCTTGCGCAAGCCGTCTTTCCGGGGCAACGCCATCCAAGTTAAGACCGCGATCTATGAAAGGACCCAGACCATGCAAAGATTGATCCTTGGACTGCTTGGCGCGGCCATCGTCACCGCGGCAGCTTACATGTTTACCGGCGGATCGCTTCGTGCCGAAGAGGTCACGCTTTACAAAAATCCCCAATGCGGCTGCTGCGAGGAATATGCCAACTACCTCCGCCAAAATGGGTTTACCGTCACCGTCAAGCCCACCCATGAGCTTGCCGCCATGAGCCGCGAGGCCGGTATGGCCGACGATTTTCAGGGCTGTCATCTTGCCCATATCGGCGGCTATGTGGTGAGCGGGCATGTGCCGGTGCCGGCCATCAACAAGCTGTTGACAGAGCGCCCGGCGATCAAGGGCATCACCCTGCCCGGCATGCCGGAGGGCTCGCCAGGCATGTCCGGTACGAAGAGCGAACCCTTCACGATCTATGAGATTGACGGGAGCGGCGGAGATAAGCCGAAGGTTTACGCCGTCGAGTAACGGAAGAACTTCGCGGGCAAGGCATTAGGCGGAATAATGCGGCTGATCGCAGCTCCCGCCAAGTATCTGGGCGGGTTGGAATGAAAATGAGGATATTGGCAGTGCTCGCGATCCTGGCGGCTCTCGCAGCCGCCGGCGCGGGCTTGTGGGTACGGTCCGGCGGCGATACTGAAAGAAGCGCAGTACCGGCAGAGGCGATCGCCCTTGGACGAAAGCTTTACGCTGAACATTGCGCCGGTTGCCATGGCCCGAATTTGGAAGGTCAGCCCAATTGGCGGCGAAGACTGCCAAGCGGACGGATGCCGGCCCCGCCGCACGACGCCTCGGGCCACACCTGGCACCATTCCGACGATACGCTCTTCCGCATCACGAAGGAAGGCGCAGCCGCTATCATAGGGGGCGGCTACGAAAGCGATATGCGAGGTTTCGGTGGAGTTCTGAGCGACGGTGAAATCAGAGCCGTGCTTACCTTCATCAAGAGCACATGGCCTGCAGGGCAGCGCGAGGCGCAACCACAAACGAGCCGCGGCGCGCTCACGACGAGCCAATAGCCCACAGCCGTTAATCGCTTGCTGCGAGCGCACCGGCGCCCGCCGCCGATGTTGCATCGGCCTTGATCCGGGCAACCATGGAGGCAAGCCCATTCGAGCGCTGGGGCGTCAAATGGCTGTTAAGGCCGAGCGTTGCGAACGTGGCCTTTTCGTCCGTTGCCAGAATTTCGCCGGCCGTCTTTCGGGAAAAAAGCGCGAAGAGGACAGCGATAAGCCCCCGCACGATATGCGCGTCGCTATCGCCCCGGAACGTAAGGACTGCCTCCCGCCCCTGCCCTTTGGCTTCCGTGATCAGCCAGACCTGACTGGCACAGCCGCGCACTTTGGTTGCCGGCGTGCGCTCGGCGTCTTCCAGGGGGTCGAGGCCCCGGCCCAGTTCGATGAGATAACGATACCGGTCCTCCCAATCGTCGAGCACGCTAAAATTATCGGCAATCTCTTCGATCTGCATCCGGCCACCCGTTAATAGCTTTGCTCTTAGCTCATGCGTTTTTGACCAATGTCAAGGCCGGCTGCAGCGCGGCGCGGAAGCTCTCAAAGGGTGAGGCTGGAGCGGGTGAAGGGAATCGAACCCTCGTATTCAGCTTGGAAGGCTGCTGCTCTACCATTGAGCTACACCCGCG
>CAZCIF010000048.1:0-661 GCA_964498645.1 uncultured Rhodomicrobium sp.
ATCGCCACCCGGAAATGGGCACAGGTCAGCACTTAGGGCCGTTGGTATAAGACAACAGGGGCCGTCCCAGCCTCATTCAAGAGCTAAAACAGGCCGAAGAAGAACCTTGGCGCGAAGCGCGGTTGATAGGCATAGTGTGGTGCGTGGCGGCGGTGAACGGCCCTGACGCGCTTTCTTTCTGGTTTGGCCGCCGTATGTTGGGTATGCTCCACCGCTGCCGCTTTCCTCGCCGGTCCAGGCTTGGCCTGTAGCGACTGCGGAGGAAGATAAGATTTGTCGTCCTGTTGCCCTTCGGCTGCGCAGGCCGCACCAACCGCCAAGAATACCGGCAAGAGCCCTATCTTCAGGCTAAGTAAACGCATAACAACCTCGCTTCTTCCGGCAGGGATGCAGCTAGCATCGGCGCCGCCTGAGTCGTTGTGATCCCGGCTATGTTACCGGTTCTGACAGAGCGGGCTCGTCCAAAACACGCGATGCGTTAGTTTTGTTCGAAAGGTTTCAATAAATTGGGAAAAGACGACCCCGGACTCTTTGTCCATTGAGCGTATTGATCGTCAAAAACCGGATGCCGGCCGGTAATTAAGCAGCAACGTGCACGCTTTGTGCGCAGATCATTCCAGCGGCGCGCCAGGCAGCGTCTTAAGGAATGGCTTTAGGCCGT
>CAZCIF010000048.1:671-11627 GCA_964498645.1 uncultured Rhodomicrobium sp.
CTTCGGGCGTCGAGGGTTGTTGAGCAGGAAGCCCGGAAGCTCCAGGCAAAGGTGCGCGATAGCCGTATGTTTGAACGCGCGGGGCGGTGTGCTCAAGGTCAGAAATTGAAATGTAGCGGCCCCTGCAGGGCAGCCGCGAGCCGAACTGATGGCGAACTTCTATGTCGCGATAGGCGACGTTGATCTCTTCTTCGCCGTAACGCGCGGTTCCGAAATACATGTTTTGAGACGGAAGGCAGAATCCGGTTGCGAGCGGTTTCATTTGCTCGGCGAATCCGGAAAACCGCTCGGCAAAGCTTTGGCCAACGCGCTCATAAGTCATAATGGGGTTAGAAGCCGGCCAAATGAACACAAACCGGAACGTGTTCGGGGAGAGCGGAGCGATGTTTGTGAGGGCCGCGTCGGATTGCCTCCTCGAGATTTCGAATAGCTCGTTCATCTTCTTTGGGTCGAGCGAATTGACGATCGTTTTTGCTTGATCGGCCGCCCATGCCCCCGATACCGAAGCGAAGACGGCCAGCAAACCCGCGGCGACTGCTTTATGAGATTTGAGATGCATCATCATCGTTGGATATAGGGATTCTTTAGCGTGTCCGTTAACATATTCACCTTAACTTGCGCTGAAATCGGGCGGGCATATGCCGCAATGAGGATTTCAGTGATGAACGTCATCGAAACGCTTGAAAAAGAGCAAATGGCGCAGCTTGAGGCGAAGCGCCGGATTCCAACCTTCCAGCCGGGCGATACCCTGCGCGTCAGCGTGAAAGTGATCGAGGGCAACCGCGAACGCGTTCAGGCCTATGAAGGCGTTTGCATCGCCCGCTCGGGCCGTGGCTTCAATGAAAGCTTCACGGTTCGTAAGATTTCATATGGAGAAGGCGTGGAGCGCGTGTTCCCGCTCTATTCCCCTCTTATAGACAGCATCACGGTCGTGCGGCGCGGTAAGGTACGCCGTGCGAAACTCTATTATCTACGCGGCCTGCGGGGCAAGGCTGCCCGTATCCCGGAGCGCACGGACAATCGCGCCAAGGCTTTGAAGGCCGAGTTCAAGGGGTTCAAGCGGCCGAAGGGCAATCCCGACAATTTGAAGCTCATCAAGGGGCTTGAGGCCAACGACGAGAAGCGCCTGAACGAGATCGGCGTCATCAAGTTCGATCAGCTCGCCAACTTCTCGGTCGAAGAGATCGCGCTGGTCGACGAATATTTGAAACTCGGGGGCCGGCTCGAACGCGAGGATTGGCCCGGGCAGGCGCTGAAGCTCATGGCTGAGACGACGGCTGGGGAAGTGCCTGCAGAGGAAGAAGCCGCGCCGGAGGCTTGAGTTGCTGATGCTTTGCACAAGGCGCCTCGCGCCTGTGCTACGGGCTTAAGCTTGCGGTGCGCCCGTAAAGCCGAAACGCGCCTTTATGCGCTCGAATAGCTGGTTCCGCACGGCACGGTAAGTATCGAGGATCTGTTCGCGGTTTCCGGTTGCGGCGGACGGATCCACTGTTGGCCAATATTCCACGTCGACGGCCATTGTGCGGGTCAGCTCAAGCGCCTTGTGATGGGCTTCCGGCGCGAGCGTAACAATCAGATCGAACGACGTATCCTCCAATTGCTCAAGCGGCTGCGGCTTGTGCTGCGCGATGTCGATGCCGATTTCGTCCATCGCCGCCACCGCGAAGGGGTCTACTTCGCCGGGCCTTACGCCCGCCGACCGCACATAAATCCGCTTCCCCGCGAGATGGCGAAGGATCGCGGCCGCCATCGGCGAACGGATCGCATTCATGTTGCATACAAAAAGCACGGCATGCGGCTGATCGAAGAATCGCTGTTCGTCCAAAGAGGCTCCATGCGCAAGACGGTCTTCAGACGATAATGGAAGTCTGGCCATACGCTCAAGCTATCGTTTCTATGTAGAAACCAGACCCCGCTCGCTTGCCGGAACTTTAGCTCCTATCATGTTGGAAGGTTTCGCTGCAAAGCAATCGGCGCGTGTTAACCGGTGCCCGCGTTCCGTAAGCTGCGCGTATCCCGGGACGAGTGAGCGCGGCGCCTCGCTGGTTGTAGCGGCTGGAAGCCGGTAACGTTAGCACGCCCCACGCCAGTGCGCGCCTAACGTTTCTGAACAGCGGACTCGAGGAATCTTGGATAGGTGCCGTCCGCTGCGGGCGCTAAAGAAGGCGGCGCACCCCTCCACTTTCCTTGGGAATTACGCATGTCTCGCCTGGAACTGATCAGCAATCACCTGTGCCCCTATACCCAACGCGCCGTTATCCAGTTGTTCGAAAAGGGCGTAGAGGAATTCGATCGAATTTATATCGACCTTTCAGACAAGCCCGCGTGGTTCCGCGAGTTGTCGCCGTTTGGCAAGGTCCCTGTCCTGCGCACGAAAGATGGGGCGCTCTTCGAGTCCGCAATCATCTGCGAATACCTTGAAGAGACTCTGCCGCAGCCGCTGCATCCGCAATCGCCCTTCGAGCGTGGCCGTCACCGGGCTTGGATTGAATATTCATCGTCCATTATCGCCGATGTGTACGGTTTCTACACTGCGCCGGCTGAGGAATGTTTTTGGAAGAAGGCTACTGATCTTGCCGGAAAATTCAGCTGGCTTGAGAAAAACATTACTGGCGGTCCGCTATTTTCTGGGCAAACCTTCCACCTGGTGGATGCCGCTTTCGCCCCAATCTTCCGGCTATTTAATACTTTCGACTCCATCGGCGACTTCGGCATTTTCAAAGGCTGCATGCGTGTTGCCGAGTACCGTGCTGCACTGGCGGAACGGGACAGCGTCACCGATTACGGCCAGCGCTTCCGCGCATATTTAGCCGCGCAAGACTCCTACTTGTCATCGCAACTGCGCCCCATCTGACGGCCTGAGATGACGGGAGCAAGCGCAACAAGCTCGCGTGCTAAACCGGCTCGAGTACGTTTTATCCTTGGAAGCCGGGCGACATCGGGATGCACCAGCAGCCACAAGCCCGTTTCCAATTCGGGAACCGGGTCACTGGCGCGAACAACATTGGGGAGTGCCCCACCTATGAAACAGGGTAACAGCCCGAAGCCGGTTCCTTGTGCCACCGCCTTCGCCGCCCCAAGCAGAGTGTTCGCCCGGAAGCGGATCTGGGACACAGGAATTGTCTTCTCCAACCACCGGCCCGGGCCGGAGCATGCCAGGCCGGCCTCGAACCCGATCCATGGCGCTTCAGTCGGCTGGCAGTCCATATTTGCCAATGACTGCGAGCGATACACCGCCATGCCCACGGTCGCGACCCTGCGGCCCTTCAGCCCAGGGTCCGGCTTTTCGGTTACGCGTATGGCGAGGTCCGCTTGGCGTTTTGCCAGCGAAAGCACCTGATTGCTGACCACCAGTTCTAGGGAGACCTCGGGAAACTCCCGCCCCAAATTGGCAAGGATGCCCGGCAGGACATATTCCGCCACCGCATCGGGAGCCGTCAGGCGAACCGGCCCGCCGGGGCCCTGGTCCCGGCCTACGATCCGGCGTTCGAGTTCAACGATGTCGATAGCCATCCGTGCCGCAAGTGCTCTAATTTCTTCGCCAGCGGGAGTGAGCCGCCAAATCTGCGGGGTCCGTTCCACCAGGCGGCAGCCAAGCCGTTCCTCGGCCTCCCGCAGGCGGCGGGAAAGCGTCGGGTGACTGATGCGCAATGCCAAAGCTGCCCGTGACAAGGTGCCATTTTCGCCAATGGCAAGAATCATCCGGAGGTCGTCCCAAAACAGCGCGCCTCTATATGGGTGAGAACTGGTCATTCAGATCCCGGGATGCTTTGGCTGGGGAAGACGGCTGAAAAAAATCTAAAGCTCTGCCGTTTTTTCCCGCTGCGCCTTGTAAAACTTCTTCACGAGCAAGTCGCGCTTCAGCCGGGACAAATGGTCGATGAACAGCACGCCGTTCAGATGATCGATCTCATGCTGAACCACGGTGGCGAGCAGGTCCTGGAAATCCTCTTCGCGCTGGTTGCCTTCAACGTCCACAAAGCGCACGCGCACCAGGGCGGGCCGCTCCACCTCGGCATACATTTCCGGGATCGAGAGGCAACCCTCCTCGTGCACGCGCGGCGTATCGCCCTTGGACAGGATTTCGGGGTTGATCAGGATCTTTGGGTTCTTTGGCTCGTCCTCGCCGCGCGCAGTATCGATGACCAGCATGCGGCGCAATACGCCAACTTGCACGGCGGCAAGCCCGATGCCGGGCGCCGCGTACATTGTTTCGAGCATACTTTCAAGGAATGCGCGCACGTCCGCGTCGATGGTTTCCACGGGCAGCGACTTTTCGCGCAGAATTGAGTCGGGTAATTTTATGATGGGCAATTTGGGCATGCGCAGCAGATAAGTGAGGGGTGCGCTCCGGTCAACATTTTCACCCGGAAATGCGACGCTGCATCAGTAATATCAATCCGATTGAATGGTTCATCCGCCTCTCATGGTTCGAGATGGCCTTCGGCCTCCTCACCATGAGGCCGGACCTCATCCTGAGGAGCCGCGTAGCGGCATCTCGAAGGATGAGGGGCGGGAGCTCAACTCACCCGGGAACATGGCCAGGGCAGCGCTCGACCTCAACGGTGACATGGCTTAGCCTCGGCAAGTCCACCAGCTTATCCTTATACGCTTGCGGAGGCGCTGGATGGTCGGACAAGATCGAAACCATGGCCGCATAGTGGCCAGGCCCGACACGCCACAAATGCAGGTCCGAGACCGCATCGCCGTTTGCCTCAAGCTGTTTGCGGATCTGCCCGGCCAAATCCCGGTCGGGCACCGAATCGATGAGAACGGCTCCCGACTGGCGGGCTAGGCCATAGGACCAGCTTAGAATCACGCCCGCGCCAACGAGGCCCACAACGGGGTCCATGAAAGTCCAGCCCGCGATTTTTGCAGCGAGCAGTCCGCCGATGGCTAGGACAGAGGTGAGGGCGTCGGCCAGCACGTGAACGTAGGCCGCGCGCAAATTGAGATCCCCATCGTGACGATCGTGCGCCGCGTGGCTATGGCCCGGTCCGTGCTCATGCTGGTGGCCGTGATCGTGATGGTGGTGCGCGTGATCATCACGAAGAAGCCACGCGCTCGCGAGATTGACGGCAAGGCCCAGCACCGCGATAGCAATCGCTTCGTCATAGGCGATGGCGACAGGATTGAAAAGGCGGTCGACGCTTTCATAGCCGATCAGAAGCGCGACCATGCCCAGAATGATCGCGCTGGCGAAGCTGGCAAGGTCGCCGAGCTTGCCGGTGCCGAACGCAAAACGCTCATCGTGCACATGACGCCGCGCGTAAAAATAGGCGAGCGCCGAGATTGTGAGCGCGGCGGCATGAGTGGACATATGCCAGCCGTCCGCGACGAGCGCCAGCGAGCCAAATACCGTGCCGCCAGCGATCTCGGCAATCATCATGACTGTGGTTATGGCGACGACGGCCCAAACGCGCTTTTCGTTCTCACCGTGCCGCGCGCCTAGAAACACATGCTCGTGCTGAAAATCCTCGACAGGGTGAACGTGCTCAGAGTTCATCGGCTTCTCTTTGGGCTACCCGCCATTTCGGCCCAGAGGTCGTACTCATCGGACTCCGTGATCGTGGCATGGATGCGGTCGCCGGGCTTCAGCCCCTCGTCGCCCTCGATAAAAACGCATCCGTCGATTTCGGGCGCATCCCAGGCGCTGCGGCCTGTCGCGCCGTCTTCATCCACCTCGTCGATCAGCACATCGAGGGTCTTCCCAACTTGCGAGGCCAGTACGCCGGCACTCACCTCCCGCTGAACCTCCATGAAGCGCTCGTACCGCTCGGCCTTGACCTCTTCGGGTACATGCCCGTCGAGAGCGCGGCTCCCTGCCCCTTCAACATTCTCATATTTGAAGCAGCCCACACGAGTGAGCCGCGCTTCGCGCAGCCAATCGAGCAGGAATGAGAACTCCTCTTCCGTCTCGCCGGGGAAGCCGGCGATAAACGTGGACCGCAGCCCAAGACCGGGGCAAACGGCGCGCCAGTGCTCGATGCGCTCCAGTGTTTTTTCCTGGTTCGCGGGGCGGCGCATCGCCTTCAGCACGGTAGGCGATGCGTGCTGGAATGGAATGTCGAGATAGGGAAGGATTTTACCGTCCGCCATCAGCGGCAACAGCTCGTCTACATGGGGATAGGGGTAGACATAATGCAATCGCACCCAAGCGCCGAGCGATGAAAGCGCATTGCACAGCTGAGTGAGGCGCGCTTTAACCGGCTCGCCGCGCCAGGGGCTTTCCGCATATTTGAGATCGAGCCCATAAGCACTTGTATCCTGGCTGATCACGAGCAGCTCTTTTACACCGCCCGCCACGAGTGCTTCGGCCTCGCCGAGCACATCGGCGGCTTGGCGGCTTGCGAGATCGCCGCGCAGGCTTGGGATGATGCAAAAGGTGCAGCGGTTGTTGCAGCCTTCGGAGATTTTCAAATAGGCATAATGCGGCGGCGTGAGCCTGAACCCGGCGGGCGGCACCAAATCCAGAAAAGGCGCGTGCGGCGCGGGAGCCGCTGCATGAATCGCGTCCATGACGGCATCGTATCGATGCGGACCGGTGACAGCCAGCACGTCTGGGAAAGCGTCGCGGATGCGCTTATCCTCGACGCCGAAACAGCCCGTTACGATGACGCGGCCGTTCTTGGCCATCGCCTCGCCAATTGCTTCGAGGCTTTCCGCCTTGGCGCTATCGAGAAAGCCGCATGTATTGACAACCACAAGGTCCGCGCCATCGTAGCTGGGCGCGATGACATACCCCTCGGCGCGGAGCCGGGTCAAAATCCGTTCCGAGTCGACAAGCGCCTTCGCACAGCCGAGGCTTACAAAGCCGACCTTGGGCGCTGCTGCGCGGCGCTTTTCAGGGATGTTGTGCATGTTCACGATTTCACAAGCGAAAAAAAATGGAGCGCCTACCGGCGCTCCATCATTTAAGGATTCGCAGCTTACTTATAAAGCGCTTGCTTCGCGTGGCTCAGCTCGGATCGGCGGGCAAGGCCACATAGACCTGAGTGGGGCCGCGCTGAACGAATGAAAGCGCGTGGTTCTTGCCCGATGCCTTTGCGGCCTTTAGCGCGGCTTCAAGCCCTGCGGGCGTCGAAATGTCCGCGCCGTTCACGCTCACAATGATGTCGCCCTGCACGAGGCCGGAATCGGCGGACTTTCCGCCCTGATTGATTTCAATTACCGCAAGACCGGGCGCGCTGCCGGGCTTGCCGTCGCTAGCGGGCGCAACGCTGAGGCCGAGCGCTGCCATCTCTGTTTTTTGCAGCGAATGCATCAACTCAGGCTTGGTGTCATCCTCCAGCTCCGCAAGTTTCGCGTTGAGCATCTCGCGCTTGCCGTTGCGCATGAGCGCAATCTTAACAGGCGTCGCCGGCGCAAGCGCGGCAATCTGGCGCGCCAGATCGCGGCCGTCTTTGACCTCGGTATCGCCGATTTTGACAATGACATCGCCGCGCTTGATACCGGCTGTCTCGGCGGGGCTACCCGGCGTGGGAACGGATACCAGCGCGCCTCGCGCCTTTTTCAGGCCAAGGCTATCCGCAAGTTCGGGCGTTACCGGCTGAACCTGTACACCAAGCCAGCCCCGCGTGACCCTCCCCTTAGCCTTCAACTGTGCCACGATGTTCTCCACCGTCTTGGCAGGGATCGCGAAGGCGATGCCGACAGAACCGCCGGTGGGCGAGAAGATCGCGGTATTCACGCCGATGACCTCGCCGGCTTGGTTGAAGGATGGGCCGCCCGAATTGCCCTTATTTACTGGGGCATCGATCTGAATGAAATGGTCATAAGCGCCCATGCCGATATCGCGGCCGCGCGCCGAGACGATGCCCGCCGTGACTGTGCCTTCCAGGCCGAACGGGTTGCCGAGCGCAATCACCCAATCGCCCTTTTTTGCTTCGGCATGGCTGGCGAGCGGCACGAATGGAAAGTCTTTGCCCTCGACTTTGATGAGCGCGAGGTCTGTGCTGGGATCGGTGCCGATGACCTTGGCTTGAAGGATGTCGCCGCTATCCGTGACGATTTCGACCTTCATCGCGGCTTCAACGACATGATTGTTGGTGACGATGTAGCCGTCGGAGGAAATAAAGAAGCCCGACCCCTGGCCTTGTGCCGGCGGGAGCGGCTCTGCCTTTTTTCCGGAATTATCCGGTTGGGGAAGTGGTCCCTTCGGGCCTTGAAAGAAGCGCTCCAGGGGGGTTCCCTCGAATGGATTATTCTCCTTGCCCGAAGACTCGCCCTCTTCCTCATCGTCACGCGTGCTAATAGCGGCAGGGTTAGCCTTAACGCGGATCGAGACAACCGCGGGCGCGACCCGCTCGACGAGGCTGGAAAAGCTCGGAAGCCCAGGTTGCGCTGCCTGTTGAGCCTGGCTTTGCTCCGCCGCGGCCGCGTTCCGCGGATAGTAAGACGCGGCGCCGAGAAGAGCCAGGATGGCGAGCGCTGCAACGCCGTTCCGCGTGCCGGCAGAAGAGAACAGGCGGCCGCTGGACTTTTGGCAACTTAGGCTGGATGGCAGACCGTTCGCAGGGGTGTTCGGCATGAAACTTTCCATCTATTCAGAAGGGAACGCAAGTTGTGGTTATATTTCCCTTAAGATTGCGGCTATAATAGCGAGATCTGGCTTAGGGGAAATATTAAATTTATGAAATGATACTTTATTAAGTTGGTAAATATAAAAATTTTATTGAAAATTTAGTGACAAAGTTGAGTTTTTGGACAGTAAACGCGCATAACGAAAACCTCTTACTTCGAAATGCCGAGCCGCGCGGGGTCGTAACCTTCTTCGCGCAAGACCTGCCGCACGGCCGGGCGCGCGAGCATCCGCTCGTAATGAGCGGCGAGGTTCTCAGGCAGCGCGATGTTCGTCTTGTCCGCCCAGAATTCGACGTAGAATAGAATTGGATCGGCGGCCGAAAACTCGCCGGCGGCATAGAGCCTGCGGGCCATCGCATCATTCAGGATCGCGAAGCAACGCTGCACGATCTCACGGCCTTGCTGCTGCACGGCTGGGTGATCGGCCGGGTTGCGCGCGAATGTGTTTGTGGCGAAGATCCGAGCGAAGCCTTGTCCGTGGATGGTTCCGGCCACATAGGCCATAATTTCGATGGCCCGTGTCTCGTCCTCAATATTCGTGGGCCACAGCTTGCCCCGCCCGCACATGCGCCCGAGCCAATAGGCGATGGCCGGCACTTCGGTCAGCACGCTCCCGTCCTTGCGGACCAGGGCGGGGATCGTGGATTTCGGATTGATGGCGACGTAACCGGGGGCGAAGTGCTCGCCCGCGGGCAAGTTGATGATATACGCCTCGAAGACCTCTCCAAGCTCTTCGAGAATAATATGAATGCCGGTCGAGCACGATCCAGGCGTCATATAGAATTTCATAGCGGCCATTCGGGATTACTCGCGCGAGTGCAACTTGCCGGCATATCAAAAGCCGTCCTCGGGCCGGCCCCAGGGATGCGAGCCGGGCACGAGCTGCGCCTTGATCCCAGCCTTCTCGATGGCGGCGAGGGTTTTATAGAATGTCCCTTCATGCACCAGGGTGCCGCCCTTCGTCGTAATCGCGACATAGCGCGCGGCCGGATCGGCCTCGCAAAGATACCCGCCGCCTGGATCGGCGGTGCTGCGAGTGTTCCCGTCCCAGTCAATAAAGAAGCCCGAATTATCCGGCATGAAATGTCTCCCTCTATCGTTCGAGCCTGCCCGCCCGCAGGAGAGCCGGAAGCAAAGTTCTTGCCATCGGAAATCAAGAATTTCAGCCGCTTCCGTTGTCGCGAACGCGACAATTCCATGCCGGAAAACAGGCATGCTGTGAAAATTACGGCCCCGCGAAGTCGAGCGCGCGGAAGACGGCGCAGCGCTTGAAAATCTCAAGGGCCGGCGAAACGTTCTTCTGCCGGCAATATTTCGCCACGAGCTTTGCTAGCCCCTTGATGTCGCGTCCGCTTGCGGCCGGAAATAGATCGGTGAGGGAAGGAATCAGGGGAAAGGCGCTTTGAAGCTCGAATTGCTCCATCATCACGCGCCAAATCTTGGCGCGTGCTTCCCAGCTGGGCGGATCGTATTTGATGATGGCGATGCAGCGCGAAACGATGGCTTCGTCGATGTCATCCACGCGGTTGGTGGTAAGGAATAGAAGCCCGTTGAAATATTCGAGCACCCGTAAAAACACACCCACCACGGCATTGGCGGCCATATTGTCGTCGCGGCGGCGGATATAGACGTCGGCTTCGTCGATGAGCACCACCGCGCCCCAGCGCTGCGCGCGGGTGAGAACGTCTTTGAGCGCTTGCTCCATCGCGGCGACGTTCAGGCCCAGTTGCCCCGAATGGACCCGGTAGAGCGGGCGTTTGATGATCTCGGAGTAAACTTCCGCCGTCAGAGTCTTGCCGACGCCGGGAGGACCGGCGCAGAGAACCGTGGTGCCGCCCGACTTGCCTTCGATGATGTCATCGGCGAGCACATCCATCTCGGCGGTAAGAATATCGATGAGGTCGGTCTGCTCCTCTGGCAGGACCAGCTTCTGTTTGAGCAGCGGCTCATATTCATAGACATCGATATCGTCCACATGCACCCACACATAGTGATGCAAATCGAGATGAAACATCAGGACGTAGGGATGCACCGGTATATGGCGGAACATCCCCTCCGGAATAGTGCTTCGGATCCCGGCGGCTTCCTCCTCGGCCTCGAAGGCCGAGCTCTTCGCCGCTTTGCGCAAATACGAGCCGAGGACGTCGCCTCCGGCATCGAGCGCCAGCGCGCGGTTTGCCAGGATGGACTCGTCGTTCACGAGCCGCGCGGGCGTACCGCTCGCCGAAAGGATCACCACGTCCTTGCGCGACCAGTCGGTATCTCTGTGTGACGCTGCCGGGTTTTCGGCATAGAAGCCTGTGCCCGAGCCGCTGAACTGCATGCCATAACGCGCGCGCCACTCGAAATAGCGCGCGGCGGTTACATCGTAAG
>CAZCIF010000048.1:11637-18454 GCA_964498645.1 uncultured Rhodomicrobium sp.
TCGGCCAGAAATCCCTTTGCGGCCAAGATCTCACCAATGGTCTTGCCTTCAACGTCGCTCTCGCCGAGGCGGATGACTGTCGTAAGGAGCGCTGCCTTCGCATTCGCCTTCAACTCGATGAAAACGCGGCCCGCCTCGTCATTCGTGGCGGGCGTGTAGTCGAGCCGCGTGATAACAAACGGGAGAGGACGGCTTGTATATTGCGCGGTGAAGAGCCAGCCGCGTGTGCCATGCGCGAGGAGGTGGCGGACGATCGCGGGCAGCACCTCTTCCAGATCGCTCTTACGGAACCTGCGGCCGTCGCCATGCAGGGCGGCGATCAGCGTCGCAAGCTGGGCCGCGCGTAACTGCAGCGCCGGGCCTGCCTTGAGATAAAGCTTGTGCAGCATCTCGATCGCAGGCTTGGGCAGGTTCGCGGCTTCGATCTCGACTCTATCGCTGAAGCGGAGCTGATCTTTGAAGCCCGCAAGTTCCATGAACGCTCCGGCAAGGGCCTCGGCATGGGCACGTTCGATGTGAAGCTTCATACGCCTTCGTCCTCATCCAAAGCTTCGCGCAAAAGGAGCGCGATATGAATTGCGGCCCGTCCGCTGCCATTGGCGATCTGCTGCCTGCATGAAAAGCCGTTGGCGATCACGCGCGTCTCCGCGGGGGCGGCGCGCAAGGCAGGAAGCAGGGACAGCCCGGCCATGGCCTGCGAGGCTTCATAATGCTCGGCTTCAAGCCCAAAGCTGCCCGCCATGCCGCAGCAGCTTGTTTCGATGAGGCCGTAAGAGAGGCCCGGGACCGAGCCCAATACCTTCCGCATGGCCTTCATGGTGCCGAACGCCTTTTGGTGGCAGTGGCCATGCACAAGGGCTTCGGTCGCGGGAAGCTGCTTCAGGGGCAGGCGCAAGCCCCGCGCCTGCTCCTTGACCAGAAACTCCTCGAACAGGAAAAGCTGTTTACCCAGCTCTCCAACCTCAGCGCCGAGACCAAGGCAGTAAAGCTCATCGCGCAGAGAAAGCAGGCAGGAAGGCTCAAGCCCGATTATCGGCGTTTTCGCTTCGATAGCAGGGCGCAATGCCGCCAGAACGCGGCGGCCCTCCCGGCGGGCCTGCTCTACCAGGCCATGGGTGAGATAGGTGCGCCCGCAACACAATGCGCGGCCCGGCTCTGGATCGTCCGGGACCGGCCGGAGCGTGCGAACACGATATCCCGCCGCCGACAGGACTTCGACGGCGGCATTCGCGATCTCCGGCTCGAAATGGGTGGAGAAGGTATCGGCGAAGAGGAGCACATCGCCGCGTGGTGCCTTTTGCACGGAGACGGCCGGCGGCGCGAAGGGCCGCTTCGCCGGCTGCGGAAGCGGGGACGCGGCGGAGATGCCGGTCACGGCCTGCACGAGGCTGGCCAGAAGCCGCGAGCCGTTGCGCAACCCGATGACGAGGCGCAGCAGCGGGCGATAATAGCCCGTCCAGCGCGGCAGATTTGCGAAGAGCCAGCTTCGCAGCGGCGTGCCGAGGGCGGCATTGCGATGGGCCAGGTACTCGGTCTTGATGAGCGTCACGTCAACGGCGCTCGGGCATTCCTTCTTGCAGCCCTTGCACGAGACGCACAAATCCATGGCCTGGGCCAAGCGCTTATCCCCGAAGGGCCTGTCGCCGAATTCACCGTTGAGCGCTGCCTTGAAGGCGGCGACCCGCGACTCCGTGGTATGAGCAGGATCGCCCGTGACGCGAAAGCTCGGGCACATCAAGCCCTTGCCGGCTTTGCGGCAATCGTGGCTGCGCATACAGACGGCGACCGCCTTGGCGTAATTGCCGCCCGTCGCCGGGATGCCGGAATAAGCGTCACCGATGCCGTAAGTGTCGTAGGCCGACCAATCGAGGTAGGTTTTCATACAAAGCTCTCAGCTTCCGGCGTGCGCGAGCGAGCAGCCCGCCATACCGGCCCGGCTTGCCGTGCCCGCGGCTAAGCCGCCGGCAGTTCCAGCTTGAGCGAGGTCACCGCCAAGGGATAGCCTGCCACTGCCGACACTTCGTTGAGCTTGATTTCCGTATTGCCCGGCCCGGCGGAAAAATCGGCCACGGGCGTTACACCGTCGGCTTTGAAAGCGCGAGCGAAACCCGGCGTTCCAACATTTTCAGCGTTGACGGGATTGCTCGCAAATTGCGGTGCATCGGATGGAAAGGCGGGAGACGCGAATTGATAAGTCGCTACCAAGCCGCTGCGCGTGATTGGAATATCGGGGGAACTGGGCCGGACAACAGTATAGATTTTCAGCACGCCGCCATCGAGCGCCGCCTTGATCTCGTCCAGACCGGAATTCGCGAACTCCTTCGCCAGCTTCATTTTGATGCTCCAAGTTAGGTTTCGTCACACTTGCCGGCCAAGGGGTTCAGGCCGGCTTTTTAGCCGCTGGACGGAGGAGCAAGGATCGTACCGGAAGGGCGATGCGGAGCAGGGAACGGTCAAGCCTTTAAAATCTCGGCGTAAGTTATTGTTTTTGAGCCAATTCCTTAATGAGAGGCTCGCGGCCGGATGGGAAGGGATACGCCAGTTTAGCCTGTCCGGATGTCGGATTTGCGCCAAAGGCCGAGCGGATCACGACCGTCGCCGGGTTATCTCCGCTCGATGCAAACATCGGTCGTGGTGGATATTTGCATCTTATAAAAATGTAAATAGGCAAGCTTAAGCCTGGAAGGCTCACGGCTTTAGAGCGGGCGGCGCCGCTCCAGCACCTCGATCAATTCAGCGATCTTGCGCCGCTGATCGTCCGCGTCGCCGCTCATTATCGCGTTTTCTACGCAGTGGCTGACGTGCCTCTTGAGCAGTTCGTCCTCCACTTTACGAAGAGCCGCCTGCGCCGCTGCAATCTGGGTCATGATGTCGATGCAATAGCGCCCGTTCTCAATCATGCGGGCAATGCCGCGTACCTGCCCCTCGATGCGGCTGAGGCGCTCCAGGGATTTCTTCTTGGCTTCTCCATCCATACACGCTTATACCCCATACCGGGGTAGGGTATCAAGGGGTGGCCAAGTTCTTGAAGAGGCTTTTTCCACCCGCTAAGCGAGGATAGCATGGATTTCTTGGCGCGGGCCGGCGAAGCGCTTCTGATGGCGCTTGGAATGTTTTGGAAAACCGGATGGAGCCTTGTCCTCGGTTTCCTGATTTCGGGAGTGCTGCAGGCGGTTGTCTCGAAGGAGCGGATGCGATCCGCACTCGGCAGGGATGGCGCGAAGGAAGTCGCGCTCGCAACTGCGCTCGGCGCCGCCAGCTCGAGCTGTTCTTATGCCGCGGCTGCCATCAGCCGCACGATTTTCAAGAAAGGCGCGGCGCTCGTTCCGAGCTTGGCCTTTCAATTCGCGTCTACAAACCTCGTGATTGAACTCGGCCTCGTTCTCCTCATCCTCATGGGCTGGCAGTTCATGGCCGCTGAGTGGATCGGCGGCGTTGTGCTCGTAATCATCATGACGCTGCTGGTGCGGCTGACCTATCCGGCCAAGCTCGTGGAGGAAGCGCGCCGGTATCCAGAGGTTGGGGGCGGTCATCGCCACGAAGAGCACGCTTCGAGCAGCAGTACTTTCTGGCAGAAGCTGCGCCAGCCGGCCACACGTGTTGCGATTGCCCAAAACTTCGTCATGGATTGGCGGATGCTTTGGAAAGACCTTGCGCTCGGATTTTTGATTGCGGGCGCATTGAGCGCGTTCGTCCCGGATCACGTTTGGCATCGCTTGTTTCTTCTCGATGCTCCGGCTTGGCTGCAAGTCCCAGTGAACGCGGTGATCGGCCCGCTCGTCGCTGTGATTACATTTGTCTGCTCCATCGGCAATGTGCCCATGGCCGCCGTGCTTTGGGGATCGGGCGTGAGCTTTGGCGGAGTCCTGGCATTTATCTATGCCGATCTGATCGTGCTGCCCCTGCTGGACATCTACCGGCGGTATTACGGTTGGAAGATGGCCGCTTATATTGCCGGCATATTTTTCGCCACGATGGTGCTGGCCGCAATTGTCATGGATGCCGCCTTCAGCGGCCTCGGCCTGATTCCCGCACGGGACGCTAACATGCGAGCTGAAATGATGACCTTCGCCATTGACTACACGTTCTGGCTCAATATCGCTTTCGGTGCGCTCGCGCTGTGGCTATTCCGGGTGGCTGCGCGGAGCCCGATGGCGGTAGCCCCCTGCGAACATCACGCCCCGAAAGCGCAAGCCGCTTCAAAGCATTGCTGCCACGATTAGGGTAGCGCGCCGCGAAGCTCATGAGACTGCGGCTTCTTGAAAGTCAGACCTCTGAGCTTCGCAGCAGGCTTGCCCCCGTGTTTGGCCCTATGCTTCGCTTTATGCCGCGCGGCATGCCTGCGGGCTGCCGCAAACTGATGGGCTTTATTCCTGGCCTTTCTCCGCCGCAGCGCCCTGCGCTGTTTTTCGATCAGTACCTGATGCCTACGGAAATTCTGCTTACGCCGGGCGAACCGGCGCCCCAGGTGCCGCTTTATCCGCGTCGAAAAGCGTTTGGCATCGAGGCGCGCCTTCTGTTTTCGCCATTGAACGCGCAAATTTAAGAGCTCCCGGGCGCGTGAACGCTGGCGGTGTGCCCCTGCCCCCGCACCGGCGGGCTCCTTGGTCTCTGTGCCAGCGAGTTTCGCCGGAGCATTATCTGGGGCTGTATCTGGCTTGTAGAAAATCCGGGTAGGCGCTGCTTCCTCCGCCTCGGCTACATCAATCGCCGCAGAAACAACGCTCGTTGCGATAACCGCTAAGAAAACCGCTTTAGCGAAGAGCCGCACGGATAAGTTGCCGCTGCAGTTTCGGGGCATCATGTCCGTCCGTCACTCAGAAATCCATTGAGAGCTTCCACCCGGCTCCGCTCACAACCACACCCCGCAATTCTGGCGCGACAAAGACAATCGCGGCAACCCATTACCAAGAACGTATTCTTTTTCCGATGAGCGTTCATCCCGATGGCACGATATGCCGCCGTCAGCACCCGCTCGGCGTCAATGCTAGAATGTCCAAAGGTTGTGCGGAGACAGTATAAACACCATTGCCTTCAAAGAAGGCGGTACCTGCTCACGCGGCCTTTTCGAGTTCCGCAAGCTTGCCGTCTACCTCGCGTAGCTTCTGAGCGAGTCCGTGGAGCCGGACGAGCAGTTTTTCCGAAATGTGCCGGGCGATCGCCGGATGCATCTCCATGACGATAGAGAATGCAGACCGCTCCAAGGCAAGCGCGCGAAGCCGCTCCTTTGCGGTAACGGTCACGGTGTGAACGGTTTCGACCAGCATCCCAAGCTCTCCGACAAGGGTGCCGGGCCACAAATCCTCGACGAAGTTCTCACCTTTCTCGTCCCTGGCGCAGCCAGCTTTGCCGGTCAGGATCAAAAAGGCAGTCTGCCCTGCTTCGCCTTGGGTGATGAGGTTGTCGCCGGCCTCGAAGAATCTCTTCTCGCCCGAGATGGCGATCGCTTCGAGCTGATTCTCCAAAAGCCCCTCGAACAAAGGAACCTGTTTCAGCAGCTCGATTTTTTGGTCGAGCATGAATTTCACCCGCTGGTTGTTGAAGAAACTCCTTTTTACTCGACTAAAACTGTGGGAAGTTTCAGGTGATTCGACGGGTTCCGCAACTGGCTATTCCAGTAATCCAAAGCCACGGAAATTTTTATCCTGACTTCCGTGAAGAAGAACCCCAGCTATGGCCGGCCCGAAGCTGAGATCCTTACAACCTGCGCAAGAGCGGCATCGAATCTGCGAAGGTCCCGCGCCAAACTCTGAAGCCTGAAGAGCAGATTGTCCGAAATTTGTTGCGCGATGGCAGAATCGTTTTCCATTTCGCGCCGGAGGGCTTCGCGACGAATTGTCAACGCTCTGAGACGCTCGCCCGCTTGAACAGTGACTGAATGAACGGTGCCGGCAAGCATGGCCATCTCTCCGACAAGCGCGCCGGGGCCAATCCGGTCCCCAGAGCACGGTCTTCCGGGAAAATCAAGGCACCTAGCAATGCCGGTCATAATAAGAAACGCCGCATCGCCTGCGGTGTCTTTTGCAATTAGGTTATCGCCCGCTTCGAAAAAGGACTTCGTCGTAACATTGATGATCGAACCAAGCTGCTTCCTGGAAAGGCCATGGAATATGGGCAAATTCTCAAGAAGCTCGATCTTGGGGTCGAGCATGGCGGGATAACCTAGCGATGAAGGGGTAGACTCCTTTAACCGCCAGCAACTGTTCGCATTTTAGGCGATTCAGTTTCGCAACTCAAGGTTGTGATCGCGGGCAATTTATGGAAAACTGGCTAAACGCCCGATGCGATGATCAAGGAATGAGCTTGTAGCCGCCAGCCTCGGTTATGAGGAGCTCGGCTCGCGAGGGGTCGCGCTCAATCTTTTGGCGCAGCCGGTAGATATGGGTCTCAAGGGTGTGGGTTGTCACCCCGGCATTATAGCCCCAAACCTCGTGCAAGAGCATATCGCGGGAGATCACCTTTTCTCCAGCGCGATACAGATATTTTAGAATTGAAGTTTCTTTCTCGGTTAGCCGGACCTTGCTGCCCTTCTTGTCGATCAGGATTTTGGCTGCCGGACGGAAAGAATATTCGCCGATGGCGAATACGGCTTCTTCGCTATGCTCATGCTGCCGCAACTGTGCCCGTATGCGGGCAAGCAGGACCGCAAAGCGGAAGGGCTTTGTCACATAATCGTTCGCGCCGGACTCGAGCCCCAGAATGGTGTCGGAATCGCTATCTTGAGCGGTGAGCATGATGATGGGATGTTTGAAATTATTCTTGCGTAAGAGCCGGCACGCCTCGCGCCCATCCATGTCCGGCAAGCCAACATCGAGGA
>CAZCIF010000049.1:0-12764 GCA_964498645.1 uncultured Rhodomicrobium sp.
CTTAGAGTATGACTTTTTCCGCGAAGTGATCCTTCTTCGCGGCGAAGTGCAGAGCCAAGCGAAGAAGACTAAAGACCCGCTTCTCAAACAGCAGCTTGAGGGCAAGGCGCAGAATCTAAAGCTGACCGCCAATTCCACAAGCTACGGCATATTTGGTGAGGTCAACGTCAACCAAATGGACCGCTTGCACGATGTCCTTTGCTATGGTCCCGGCCAGACGCCGCTTCACGAGCAGACCAAGACGTTTGAGGAGCCGGGCAAGTTCTTCAGTCCGCTGCTGGCAAGCCTCATCACAGGCGCGGCCCGTCTTATGCTCGCGATCGCGGAACGGCTCGCGATCGATGAAGGGCTCGACTGGGCGTTTTGCGACACCGACAGCCTCGCGATCGCGAGACCCGAGGGCATGAGCGAAGGTGTCTTCGTTAAGAAGGTACAGCGCATAAGAGCCGAGCTTGCCAAGCTCGATCCCTATGGCGACGGCAAAGACCTCCTGAAGATGGAGGATGCTAATTTCGATTTGGCGGACGGGGAGAGCATCGTCGAACTCCGCTGCCTTGCGATCTCAGCGAAGCGCTATGCGCTTTTCGTTCTCGGCGACGATGGCAAGCCGGTCCTTCGCAAGGCATCCGCCCATGGCCTTGGTCATTTGCGGCCGCCTTATGAAGATGACGATGTGCCCGCCCATCTGCCAAAGCCGCAAGTACCTCTGAAGGATATCGGCGTTGATCGCTGGCAGCATGATCTCTGGCTGAAGATCATCGAAGCGGCGCTGGCCAGTCATCCCGATCAGGTGGACCTTTCGGACCTTCCGAACATCGATGAGTCAGCCGTCAGCCGATACTCGGCATCGACGCCGGATTTGTTGGGCTGGTTTGACGGCTTCAATGAGGGGAAGGATCGGGACGAGCAGGTGAAGCCTCACAATTTCATGGTCGCATTCCAAGTCTCTGCAGCCGCCCGCGCCAAGGCGATCGCGGAGGGAACATTCGACGACGAGTGGCTCAAGAGCGGCGGGCCGTCACCGGTTGCGCCGTTCGACAAAGATCCGAAGAAGGCAGCGAAGAACTGCTTCGATCGCGTCACGGGAAAGCCTGTGCCGAAGAGCTTGCTTGCCAGCTATCGCGAGGCGCTCTCCGATTACCATCTGCACGCAGAAGCGAAGTTCCTCAATGCTGAGCCGCTTGATAACGGTCGCACGGCACGGCAGCCGGTGCGAGCCACTGGCATCGAACTGATAGGGAAAGAGGCGAACCGCTGGGAAGAGCAATTTTTTCTGGGCGAAGACGAAAACGCCGAAATCACCTATGGCCTTGTGCCGTCGTCTGACGAATTTCATAAGCGGCTTAGCCGGTTCATCAGCCGCTTCGGATTGTCTCGGGTCGCTGAGGTGACGGGGGTTTCCCGTCCTCCATTGACGAGACTTTTCAAACAAAAGGCAGCGCCGACGAAGCAGATGCGAGAGAAGCTTGAAGAGGCTTTCATGATTCTCACTTGGCTTGCTGAAACGGAACAGAACAAAAATAATCTGGCGCTTGCTCGTTTACGTCAGCGAGTGGCGCTTTGTGGATTGAATCAAGTCGCTTGGCAGTTTGGCGTTAAGCGGAGCAATCTTTCCGCGATGTTGGCTGGCCGGCGGCGATTGACAGAGCTTGTGATGCAAGCTCTTCAAAAATAACCTCAAGCTGGAAAGCGGTCTGTAGATCGGAGCTGCCCTCAAAGCCTCGGAGAATAGTGAGGCCGTTCGGTCATTCCCCGAAGATGGAGCGGCTGACCTTAGACACGCGGAGAAGATTTACCGAACGAGCTGCGAAACCGTAGTTGGTCACCTTGTTGACGGCCAGTTGTCCTCGATTTCGTCTCTTAAGAGCACAGGTGCTCCCCGGCTTGCGTTGCTTGCTGCGCTTATGCGGTCTGGGAACGTTGACTGGAAAGCCGTCAAACTTCACACTGAGAGGGCTGTGGCTGCCCGTAATCGCATGAGCCAGCTTCAAAGAGGTGAGTACGGTCGAGACTTCCGGCTCAAGCTTCGTCCTGCGCTGGCGGCTGCGCTTGAAAAGCGAGCCAACGATATCGTCGATCGGATCATTGACGAGGAGTCAATGCGATGACCGTCGGATGATGCTGAACGCTAATTGGTTGAATTCACTCTAGGCTGCGCATTGACGTTCATCAACGCTCCGTCTTAGCGGATCGTCATATTATTAACGGCGCTTAACTTTTTGATGTGTGAACCAGGAAAGAACGCCGCTATGAACAGAAAAAGATGCATCGCGTTAGCAGCAGCATTCCTCTTGGCAGACTTTGCGTTGGGGGGCTTTATTCTTACCACAAAAGCCAGCGAACCACATCCTCAAGAAGAAAAGATTGTTATTATCGACAAGATTTGCAAATTGGATAAAGAAACGTTCTGCACGCACGCATGCGGTGAAACCGGTGATGAGCGTCAATGCCACAACGATTGCGTTGTTACATTAGGAAATGCTTGTCGTTCTGCTTCCAAATCTGGTGACGTACCTCATCAGGTGAAAAAAAAGGGAATCTTCTGCGGACTAACGACAAGAATAGTTTGCTTGCTGGCTTGCAGCGGAACTGGAGTTGAACGCAAATGCTGGGACGAATGCCATGACATAGTAGTGGATTCGTGTCCGTGAAGTTTTGGCGGTTACCGAAGCGGTGAGTCTTATTCCCAACATGGTTTGCCCTTTCCGTACCACCTCTCTTGGGGCATGTCCGGGTTAGATCATTGTTCGGTTGTCGCTTCTTCTGCTTTGATTATTCTCCGCGACCTGGGAGGCTGGCCATTACCGCTCATTCCGAGGTATCGAGGGTAAACCCGATCTACATCCGACTGTTGTCAGAAACTGTAAACTCCGCTGGAGATCGCTTTACCCCAATGGCTGGGGAACGGGGTAAAGCGATCTCCAGCGGAGTTTACAGTTTCTGACAATAGCTGTCTGGTCGCTATCACCTTACTAGTGCCCTAGTTAGGTACTAGCGAAATCGACCTGCGTTCGAAGAGAAAAAGCAGGGTGCCGCTCGCGATGGAACTGACAAGCGGTCAGCAACTATATCGGGCGTGAAGTCAGATTTTTTTGTAGTACTCAATAAGGCCAGCGCAGAATTGTTGGCTTAAAACATACTTAAAATCACGATTAAATGATCTTTGAACGGCTCTTACACCGTCAAACACAACGTCCCTCTGATCTTTCGGCTTCAAAAGCCACGTATGGTAATAGTGGATAGGCTCAAAAGCCCCGATGAAGCCAAATAAAAGAAATTCATCGATAGCCGATGCGGTCTTCGAAAGCGTTCCCATCATCTTTATTAAAGATGTTTGCGAAATACGGCATGAAGGTTCTGAATTTACTGCTGATGGCAACGGTACAGCCAAATCCCTTCCAAAGCCGTGAGCAAAATCATTTCTAACGTTTCTAATTCTATCGAGAATAGAAATATTTTTTTCCAAACAGTCTGGAATGCCACCGAATATTTGCTTGAAATTTTTACATCTGGTGGTCCAGTCTCCGCGTGTCAAAATCTCAACTTCGTGCTGATAAGGAACCTCTTTACCTAACTTCAGTAGCTTCGTCCCGTCTAAGGCTCTAGGCGCTCCAAACCTGCAGAGTGGATCTGACATTAGAGCAGTGCGCACAATCGCACGGATGTATACTTCTAAATAGGATGACGCCGAGACAACTGCGCTCAAGCGAAGCCAGTTTTCCAAGTTTTTGCTCGCCCTGAGCCACCCGGAGACTGTTTGAGGAATTCTCCTCGCGTCGGGCCCGCTTGCTTTGAAAACTTCTGCTGTCGGATTTTTCGCATCTTCCTTGTGTGCAGTTCTTGCGATGTAGCTCGAGTACTCTGCTATTACCTTAAATGACCAGAAATGTTCGTTAATTTCCGTCTCATGACTATTGAAGGCCCTTAGCGCGAGGCTTCTTTTCTTTGCAGGAACAAATCGGGCAAATTTCTGAGACATGCGCGGTTCCGAGAGTGTGCCGTGTTTAGTAGATGCATAAAATTTTCCAATCAGACTGAGTACAGCTCTATCCTGCCTCTTCGGCTGCCATTTGTCTCGCCTTGGCTTTTCGAATGCCCCTTTTAGGACCCGCGCCAGTCTTCCGCGTGTTTCTCCGCAACACCAATCTGATCGCGTAGCGCAATTTGGCTAGCGGGCGACCATGACTCTTCCGGATGCGTCGGACAGAGCGCTATTCCAACTTGCATAATCCTTGTCAGGCGGAAGAAAACCCTTTTTTCAACGTCCTTCCAGATCACCTTCTGAATACGAGGAGTCTCGCTTCGAAAGCGCCTTTTGAATTCCTTACGAGCCTGCTCGCCATGCGACGCATACGGTGGCAGGTTGGGGCATCCACTTGTGAAATAGATAGCGTTCGTTATTGGACCCGGCTCCGATAAGCCGGCCGGCATCTGTTTCGCCACGGAGCGAACTTGGCTGCACATCGCGCCCTTGGCGAACCTTGGAACGTTCCACTTGTCCTAAATTTGTGCATTCCGCTATTGTACGTGCGCAGTCCGGGAGGGTTTTTCGCATGGACCGGCGTGATTTCTTTATTGCGGCTGCCGCGACGGCGTTAATGCCGCGCTTGGCACTGGCAAAACAAAACCTCCGCGTGCCGCGGCCGGCAAACGGCCGCGCCCGTCCGTTCCGCCTTGGGGTAACGCGCTGGCCGCCTGACCTTACTGTTGACGCGGTCGCGCGGACTGGCGCTTTCATCGCGGACAAATGCGACCTGGCTGCACCGATGCTGATCGGTGGCGTGCCCTGGAGCGAAGCATTAAACGGCAGCGAATTCAGCGCCCATCTCCGCCATGAGCTGGCATATAGGCCGCCAGCCGGGCACAAGCTATTCGTTTCCATCGGCGCGCTGGACATGGGCCGGTCGAAGCTTGCCCCCTATTGGGGCGAGAAAGACAATCTGCCTTTGCCCGCGGCATTCCAGAACCTGCCGTTCGACGCGCCTCAAATCAAGGATGCCTACACGAATTTCGCGCTCCGGGTTGTCAAAGCCATGCGCCCCGATTGGTTCGCAATTGGCATCGAGCCGAACGTCCTTCTCAGCAAGGATGCAAAGGCATGGCCTGCTTACAAGGCACTGCACCAGCATGTTTATCAGCGTGTAAAGGCGCAGCACCCGCGGTTGAAGGTGTGCTTCACCATCGAGGCGCTGCATTATCTCGGCAAGCACCAGGGCTCGAACGCTGCCGTGCAGCGCCGCGAGGTGCTGGAGCTTCTCACTTATAGCGATATGGCCGCGTTCAGCGTCTATCCGCATATGAGCTGGGACGTACCGCGCCCGTTGCCGGACGATTTCTTCCGTTTTGCGCGCGAATTGGCAGCCGCAGCAGGGGGTAAACCCATCGCCATTTCTGAAGGCGGCTACACTTCGCGCAATGTTTGGGTGGGTATCATTCCGCTGTTTGGTTCGCCGGAAAATCAGGCACGTTACATGACCTTGCTGCTGGAGGCCGCCGATCAGGACCGCTACGAATTCGTGGTCAACTACGCGGCGATCGACTTTGAGCGGTTGGTGGAACGGCTTTCAGGCGATGTGGCCACCCTTGCGCGCATTTGGATGTACACTGGCTTGCTGACGAGTGACGGCACGCCGAAACCCGCGCTGGGCGCGTGGCTGGCGGCATTGGCGCGTCCCGTTGCGGAGCCGTGAGGCCGCTCCCTTTCAGCGCAATCGGGTTCGCATGGCCTCGCCGTTCGATCTGGAACGCGATCCCGCCGCCGTAAACCAATTCTAAACACTTGTTGAAGCGATACTATATTGACACCGGGCATCATCATCCCCTCATGATGGGCCGGAGGAACTTAAATTTGGCCGCTGTCCGCACGATCATCGCTGCTTTCATAGCGCTATCGCTCACCTTCGCACCGTTCAGCGCGGTGCGGGCGATGAAGGCGGCGCACGCAGGCGAAGACCTGATCGCGGCTGAGATGGACATGCCCGATTGTCATAAACCGGCGAAGCACGAGCCGCTTGACGGCTGCGACTGCTGCAAGGATCACTCGAAATCCAACTGTCCGGATGCCGGAGCATGCCTCCTCAAATGCGGCGCGCAAATTGCCGCGATCCTCGTTCCCGGCAGCGCGGTCCGGCTGGGCCATGTTAGCCATGACCGGCCTGCGAATCTCGCAAAGCCACCCGGCCTGCCGCCGGTACCTCCCGGTCCGCCTCCCCGAGTCTGATCCTTCTGGCGTTGCCATGCCGGCAGCGGTGCCATGCGGCTTCGCTGTTGCGCATGCAATCCCTGCCGGGCGCGCAAGTGCGCGGCTAACCGATGCTTTATCAGAGATCAGATCATGAGAATAACGATGATTGCGATTGCAGCTTTTTGGCTTGCGGCCGGTGCCGCCGCGCCTGAGGCCGAGGCCGGTGCGAAGGACTACGAATTTCAGCCGGTCATCGCCGAGGTCAAAAATGGCGCCGCCAGCGAGATCGCGGTGCGCCTCGTTCATAAGCCCACAGGCAAGCCGGTTGCGGGCGCGGTGCTGTTTCGCAGCCGCCTCGATATGTCGCCGGAAAATATGGCCGGCATGACCGCCGGACTTACAGCCGAACCGCCAAGCGAACCCGGCCTCTACCGCTTCAAGGCTTCGACCACAATGGCCGGGACATGGGCGCTCAAGCTGATGGCCAAAGTCCCCGGCGAGAGCGAGACCGTGGAAGGCACGGTCCTCCTCAAGGCGAAGGACTAGAGTCATGAAAAACAAGCTCTTAGCGGGGGCCGGCATTGCGGCCCTCCTCGCGAGCACCGGGGCTGGCTACCGGTTCGGCGCCGGTTCATGGCCGGATGTGCAGCGTTTATTCGCTGCGCCGGCCGGCGGGACCGGTATGGAAGGCATGACCGCTGCGCAAGGCCCGGCTGCGGACCGGAAGGTGCTCTATTGGAAGCATCCGGGGGGCCAGAACGATTTTTCGGCGGAGCCGAAGAAGGCTGCGGATGGGCGGGACTATACCCCGGTCTATGAAGATGAAGAAGCCGGCTTCACGGACGCGAAGCCGGCCAAGCCGCAGGGCAGCCGCCGGATTCTCTATTACCGCAATCCCATGGGCCTGCCAGACGTCTCGTCCGTGCCCAAGAAGGATTCGATGGGGATGGACTACATTCCCGTCTATGAAGGCGACGAGGACGAGGCGGGCATCATCAAGGTCTCGCCTGGAAAGTTGCAGCGGACGGGCGTCCGATCTGAGCCGGTCTCCCGGCGCGTCCTCTCAACCTCGATCCGGGCGCCGGCCGTGATCGAAGCCGATGAGCACCGCCAGTCGGTCGTAGCCCTGCGTTTCGACGCTTTCCTCGAAGAACTGGGGCGCATCACGACCGGCACCAAGGTACGCAAAGGCGAGCCATTGATGCATGTCTATAGCCCGGCCTTGTCAGGGGCGGCCGCTCAATATGTCACGGATCTCGGTATCCGCGACAATGGCAGCAGCCTGCCGGGCAACCGGGGCGCGCGGCAGCGCCTTGAGAATCTCGGCGTTCCCGGAGAAATCATCAAGGAAATAGAACGGAGCAGGCAAGGCTCTCTGAAAGTCGTATGGCCGGCGCCCCGCGACGGCTTCGTCATCGAACACAATGCCGTCGAAGGCATGCAGGCACGGACAGGCGACGTATTGTTCCGCATCGCCGATCTTTCCGTGGTCTGGGTGCTGGCGGATGTGGCCGAGCGCGATCTCGGCCTGATAGCACCCGGCCAAGTGGTGACGGTCATACCGCGGGGCTATCCCGGCCGGACATTCACCGGAAAAATCAGTCTGATTTATCCAATGCTCAATAAGGAAACGCGCACCGCGCGCGTGCGCATCGAACTCGCAAACCCGGACTATATCCTGCGGCCGAATATGTACGCCGACGCCGTGATCGTAAGCGGCAGCGGCGCGCCGGTGATCGCGGTGCCCGAGAATGCGGTCATCAATAGTGGAACGCGCCAGACCGTCATTGTGGATAAGGGCGAAGGACGCTTTGAGCCCCGCGCGGTCAAGACCGGCAGGCATGGCGACGGCTATGCCGAGATCAGGGAGGGTATCTCTGAGGGCGATAAGGTTGTGACCGCCGCCAACTTCCTCATCGACGCGGAAAGCAACCTCAAGGCAGCGCTGCAAAACCTCGCCATCGCGGGAGATGCCAAATGATCGGCGGTATTATCGATTGGTCGGCGCGCAACATCATGGTTGTGCTGATCGCCACGCTTCTCGCGATTGGGGGCGGCATTTACGCGCTTAGGCATCTGCCGCTCGACGCCATCCCCGATCTCTCCGACACGCAGGTCATCGTTTACACCAACTATCCGGGCCAGGCGCCGCAGGTCGTCGAAGATCAGGTGACTTATCCGCTCTCGACGGCGATGCTGACGGTGCCGAAATCGAAGGTGGTGCGCGCCTTTTCGTTCTTTGGCGTCTCCTTCGTCTATATCATTTTCGAGGACGGCACGGACATCTATTGGGCGCGCAGCCGGGTCATTGAATATCTGAATGCCGCCGCGGCGCGCCTGCCGCGGGGCGTCACGCCTGTGCTTGGCCCTGACGCGACGGGCGTCGGCTGGGTGTATCAATACGCCGTCACCTCCAAGGACCAGAACCTCGCTCAAACGCGGTCCATTCAGGACTGGACCTTGCGCTATGGGCTCGCCAAGGCAGAGGGCGTGGCTGAGCTTGCGAGCGCGGGCGGCTTTGTGAAGCAGTATAATGTGATCGCCGATCCGCAGCGGCTTCGCGACCTCGGCATTACGCTGGACAAGCTCCGGGAGGTCATTCGCGCCAGTAATACCGATGTGGGCGGCCGCACCCTTGAGCTTTCCGGGTTTGAATTCGTGGTCCGGGGCAAGGGGTACCTCCGGGGCGTAGACGATCTCGGCAAGATCGCCGTTAAGAGCGATAATGGAACGCCGGTCCTGTTGCGCGACGTGGCCCGGATCGAACTTGGCCCCGACGAGCGGCGCGGCATTACCGAGCTCAACGGCGAGGGCGAGGTGGCAAGCGGCATTGCGCTGCAGCGGTTCGGGCTCAACGCCCTGGATGTGATCGAAAATGTCAAGAAGCGCATCACCGAGCTGGCCGCGAGCCTGCCTGCCGGCACGGATATCGTCCCGGTCTACGACCGTTCGAACCTGATCTATGCGGCGATCGATACGTTGAAGAATACGCTGATCGAAGAGAGCGCCATCGTTGCGCTGGTCTGCATTATCTTCCTATTGCACATCCGCAGCGCGCTTGTGGCCATTCTCATGCTGCCGGTTGGCATCCTGATGGCCTTTGCCGCCATGCGCTGGCTCGGCCTCGGCGCCAATATCATGAGCCTTGGCGGCATCGCGATCGCCATCGGCGCCATGATCGACGGCGCGATCGTGATGATCGAGAATGCGCACAAACATCTTGAGCGCGCCGATGCAGGCAAGCCGCGTTCCGAAATCCTTATCGGAGCGGCTAAAGAAGTCGGCCCGGCGCTGTTCTTCAGCCTTCTCATCATCACTGTGTCGTTCATGCCGATCTTCACCCTGGAGTCCCAGGAAGGCCGGCTGTTCGGCCCGCTCGCTTTCACCAAGACCTTCTCGATGGCGGCGGCCGCGATCCTTTCCATTACTTTGGTTCCAGTGCTGATGATCCTGTTCGTGCGCGGGCGCATCATGCCCGAGCAGAGCAACCCCATCAACCGGGCGCTCATCTGGCTTTACCGCCCGCTGATCAGAGGGGTTTTGAAGGCCAAGACCTTCACCATCCTGCTCGCGCTTGCGGTTTTGGGAGCGAGTGTGTGGCCGGCCGCGCGGCTCGGCTCGGAATTCATGCCGAACCTCAATGAGGGCACGCTGCTCTATATGCCAACCACTTTGCCGGGGATCTCGATCACCAAGGCCGCGGACCTGCTGCAAACCCAGGACCGCATCATCAAAACCTTCCCTGAAGTAGCCTCCGTGTATGGCAAGGCGGGCAGGGCCGAGACCTCGACCGATCCCGCTCCGACAGAGATGTTCGAGACAGTTGTCAACCTGAAGCCCAAGGAGCAATGGCGGCCGGGCGTGACCGTTGAAAGCCTGACCGCGGAGATGGACAAGGCCCTGCAGTTTCCCGGCGTTTCCAATGCCTGGACGATGCCGATCAAGGCGCGAATCGACATGCTTGCGACAGGTATCCGCACGCCTGTCGGAATCAAGGTGCTGGGTAAGGATTTGACGGAACTGGACCGGGCCGCAAGAGAGATCGAGACTGTTGTCAGAAATGTCCCGGGCACCACGAGCGCCTATGCCGAGCGCGTAATCGGCGGCTATTACCTCGATATCGTCCCCGATCGCGACGCGCTCGCGCGATACGGCCTGCTGATCGGCAATCTCCAGGACACCATCGCCATGGCGCTAGGCGGTGAAGCCGTCACCACCACGGTCGAAGGCCGGGAGCGTTATACGGTCAATGTCCGCTACCCCCGCGATTTCAGGGACAATCCTGAAGCGATTGCCCGCGATGTGCTGGTGCCGCTGCCGAAAGGCGGTGCGGTGCCTCTCGGCGAGATCGCCAAAGTGCAACAGACGCGCGGTCCTAACACCATCCGGACCGAGAATGGCCAGCTCGCGGTCTACATCTATGTCGACATGCAGGGCCGCGATCTCGGCAGCTATGTCTCCGACGCTCAGAAAGCGGTGGCGGATAATGTGAAGCTGCCGGCCGGAACGTATGTTCAGTGGAGCGGCCAATTCGAATATATGCAGCGCGCCATCGAGAAGCTGAAAATCGTGGTGCCGCTGACTCTCCTGATCATCTTTCTCCTGCTCTATCTCAATTTCGGTACGCTGACCGAAACCCTCATCGTGATGCTGTCCCTGCCCTTCGCGCTTGTGGGCGGCCTTTGGCTGATGTGGTGGCTCGGCTTCAACCTATCGGTTGCGGTTGCTGTCGGCTTTGTGGCACTGGCGGGCGTCGCCGCGGAGACGGGCGTGGTCATGCTGATCTATCTCGACAACGCGCTTAACGAGGTAAAAGCCAGACGGAAAGCGCAAGGCCAGCCCTTCACGGCGGCAGATCTCCATCACGCGATCATGCTGGGCGCCGTTGAGCGTGTCCGGCCAAAAATGATGACCGTTATCGCGATCATGGCCGGGCTCTTGCCGATTCTCTGGAGCACCGGCACGGGATCGGAGGTGATGCAGCGCATCGCTGTCCCCATGATCGGCGGCATGGTTTCCTCCACGGTGCTGACCCTGATCGTCATCCCCGCCATTTACGCCTTGGTCAAGGGCGCCCGGCTGCCTAAGCCGCCTTCTCAGCCGGCGGCGGCGCGGGCCGTTCCCGTTCATGCTGCGATAGCGGAGACCCATGATGCGTAACGGCTGGCTTGCAGCATCAGAGACTTATCACTCGGTCTTCACGAGGCCGGAGAAGGCGGCGACGGCGAGCAAGCTCGCTAACCAGCCGAACACAAGCTCTGCGAGCACAAGAGCATTGGTGCCCCAGGCCGGTACGGTGATGGCATGTCCTTCGCCGAGGCCGAAGCGCACCTCCCTCTGCATCGGCACCCAGCTTTTCTCCTGGTGAAGATCGACGACAGGCAGAAGAACGTTAAAGGAATAGACCCATGGATTGAACTGCGGATATTCCGCGAATTTATCGCCTATTTTTGCCCCGCAATGTGCCCAATTCCCCCCGGCCTCCGGCCTGCAGTCTTGGAACTGCTTATTAAGGAAGACCTCCGGATCGCGGGGCGCAAACACGCCCCGTTCGGCAGCGAGTTTGAAGTAATATCCGCAGGCAAGCCCGACCGCGGCCATGATGAAAAGGACGCGCATGGGGCGGTAGCCATGGCCGATTAAAAGTCCAGACGTAAGGGCCAAGAGCAATGCGCCGGCTGCACGGAATGCGCCGCGCGGGCCTGACCGCCATTTCGCCAGCCGCCGCCGGATGAGAAAGCCTTGGCGTTCGATTGCAAGCTGCCGCGCTTCCTCCGGGTGGCCCATATTCTTGAGGACTTTGATGAGTTGCTCAAAGGGTTGCGGCTTGAAGTCCCGCCCTATGTGGGCCGGGGGCTGCCGTTTGAGCCAATCCTTGCGGATCGAAGCCTCGACCGGGGCATTGCCGGCGAAGCGTTCATAGGTGAACCCGTCCAAATGAATCACATTCCGAAGGCCATTCGCATGGGTGTGTCTTGGCCATGAGTCCTGATTGTCGACGACGACACGAATTTGAGCGTTTTTCAGATCGATCGAACCATTGAAAGCCGCCGCAGGCTCTTCTTTCCCTTCGATCGGAGCGATAATCAGAGCGCCGCTTACCACGGCGGTCACTAGAGAGATGGCGTCCTCCGAGAACGCTTCGCCAGGTGCCGCAAAATCTTGCGACGCCACGTGCGGAACGCAGAACGTACCACCCCGGCAATCGATATTGCCGCGGACAATCGCGCCATTAAGCTGCACCTTGCCGTCGGCCCTGAATCCCGCCGAGAGATAAATATTGCCTCCCGCCACTACACGGGTGAAGCGCAGCGCATCGGTGTCGCCATCTCCGGCGCGGCTAAACCGGCCGTTACGGCAATCGATATCGCCACCAATCTGCGCGCTGGAGAAGGACAGTTCGCCCTTGCACTCGCAATCCCTGAGATAAAGGCTGCCCTTAAGATGCAAGCGATGGCACTTTAGGGCGCGGATGGCACGGTCCCAGCGGCTCGCTTCTTCCGATCGCGTTTCATCGAAGCCTGCGAGAAACGTGCCTTCGGAGCAATCGAAAGTTCCGCCGATTTCAGAATTGTCGAGC
>CAZCIF010000049.1:12774-18407 GCA_964498645.1 uncultured Rhodomicrobium sp.
AAGTTACGGACCTGTCCGGGCGCGGCGTGGGCATGGACGTGGTGCGGCGGAACATCGAACAGTTGAAGGGCAGCGTTGCGGTGGAGACGGAACTGGGCGTCGGCACCCGCCTGATCGTCAAAGTGCCGTTGACACTGGATGAAACCGTTGGCTCGAAAGCCCTGCCGGAACTCCACGTTCCCGCCGACCGTTACCGTTGTGAGATCGGCGGCCAGGCGCTGGGAGCGCCAGCGCTTCCCTTCGATAATACATCCGGAGCAGGACAGCGAGCCGGTGATTTCAGCGCCAAGAAGCTGCAAACTCCCGTCAATGATCGTGTGGCGGAGCAATAAGCTGCCATCGACCCTAACACCGTCTCCCCGGATCGAGGAAACGGCGGTTCCATAAAGGCTTACAACTTTGGTTTCGGCGTCGCAGAAGCTGAATTCTCCAGCTATGGTGCAGTCCTGTATCCAAAGGGGCCTCACCTTCGTTGCGCCATCGAGATTGACCGCGCCATCGATGTAGGCGCCCTGTATCCTCAATCCGCGTTCGTGGACGGATGCCGTTGTTTCTCCGCCGAGCGCCAGGAAGCGTAAAAAGTCCGCCCTGACTTCGTTCGCTTCCGTAGCAGCCTCCGGGCGCGTCCGTGCAAAGGAGCATTGCTTGCCTATCAATGCGCCGGCCAATAATTTCTGTTCCGCCGGTTTTAGCGGCTCGAAGTCTTGTAACGAAACCATTATCGATCCCACTATTCAAAGTCTGCGCACCGGCAAACAGCGCTGGCCGGGCGTTCAATGCCTTATCATGAGCTGAGCCATGGCTCACCGGAGAAAGAGCGGCAATTATGAAAAAAAATATCTTTGCCTTCGGACATTGGCCGTCTCCGGTATCCGCGGCCTCGGTGGCGGAGGGAGCGCTCCGCTTCGGGCGTGTTCAGGCCTGCGGCGACGCGGTCTATTGGAGCGAGAGCCGCCCTGCCGAAAAGGGCCGCACGCCGGTGATGCGCTGGAACCAGGAGGAGGGCGTGAGCGAGCTCCTTCCCGCGCCATATTCGGCGAGGTCCCGCGTTCATGAATATGGAGGCGGTGAGTTCTTGATCGCGGACGGCAGGCTCTTTTTCGTCAACGATACCGATCAAGATGTTTACGATGCGAGCCTCATACCAAGCGGCGGCCGGCCTGACATCCGGCGCCTTACAAACCTGCCTGGGACGCGCTTTGCGGACCTTGCCTGGGATGCCGGGCGTAACAGGCTGATAGCCATCGGGGAAACCCGCGATGCGCAGCATAGGGAACTGCCCCAAAATGCGCTTTGGGAAATTCCGGCCGGTCAGGGCAACGCCGATGCTGAACCGGCTCCGTTGCTTACCGGCCACGATTTTTGTGCGAGCCCGCGCCTGAGCACCGAAGGAAGCCGGCTCGCCTTTCTCGCATGGAACCTCCCCGCCATGCCCTGGGACGCCGCTCAGCTCTTCGTGGCAGACATCGCGGCCGACGGTTCGCTGGGCGCGCCGGTTCCGATCGCTGGCGGCAGCGGAAGCGCATGCTTTCAGCCCGAATGGGGAGCGGACGGCGCGCTTTATTTCGTCTGGGATGCGGACGGCCTCGGCAATCTCTTTCGCTGGCGGGAAGGCGAGCAGCCCGGACAGATCACCTATTTGGATGCCGAGCTTTCGATGCCGCTTTGGAACCTGAACGCGGCAAGCTATGCGCTGCTTGCAGGCAACAGGGCCTATTGTAACTTTGTCAGGAACGGCGAAGCCGGCTCGGGGATCGTGGATCTGCGCTCGGGCACTTTTCAAGCTCACGATAACGGCCTCAGCAACGTATCGACCGTGGCGGCGGGCGGCGCAGGTATTGCGCTGGCTGGAATGCGGGACGATGAGCCGCTCTGTATCGCACTCGATCCGGGGCCTGACGGCCCCGGAGCTGCTCCCGCAATCATCCGCCGAAGCGCCACGGTTGCGATAGAGAACGGGTACGTTTCGCGGCCAAAGCGCATTGAAATCCCAAGCGATGAAGGCCCGATCCACGGCATTCTTTATGCGCCCGCGAACCCAGGCGCCGAAGGGCCTGCGGGAAGATTGCCGCCGCTCATCATCAACCTTCACGGGGGGCCAACCAGCGCCGCTGCGCGGGGCTTCAAACCGCGAACGCTGTTTTTCACCTCGCGCGGCTTTGCGTGGCTCGATCTCGATTACGCAGGCAGCACAGGCTACGGGCGCGCATACCGCGACCGGCTCAAGGGGAATTGGGGCTTGGCCGATGTGCACGATACGATTTGCGCGGCGCGGTTCATGGCGTCATCCGGTCTCGCCGATGCGCGCTCCATCTTCGTGACGGGAGGAAGCGCTGGCGGCTACACCGTGCTCACGGCGATCTCCACGGCTGACGTTTTTCGCGGCGCGGCGAGCTATTACGGGATTTGCGATCTCATCGCCTTGCAAAAAACCACCCACAAATTCGAGCAGGGCTACCAGTCCGTGCTGCTCGGTGCGGCGCTTGAGGAAGACGAGGCGCTGTACCGGGAGCGCTCGGCGATCCATCGCATCGAGCGGATCAATACCCCGCTGATCCTGTTTCAGGGCGCACTCGATAATGTAGTTCCGAAAGATCAGTCGATCGCGATTGCCGATGCGTTGCGCAAAAAAGGCATCCACGTCGAGTATTACGAATTCCCGGCCGAAGGGCACGGATTCCGTCACGCGGAAACGATCGGCACATGTTTGGAGCGCGAACTCGCATTTTACCGGGAGCTCATGGCGCGGTAAGAGGGCACGCGGTCCATGGCGGCAGGCTGTGAGGACGGCCTCATCCTGAGGAGCCGCGCAGTGGCATCTCGAAGGATGAGGCGGCTAACGTCATGTTCTCATGGTTCGAGACGGCCTGTCGGCCTCCTCACCATGAGGCCGGACTCATCCTGAGCCTGTCGAAGGATGGAGCCTAAATTTCTAGTTTTTGCTGCTAAAGGACTTTCTGAACGACGATTTCCGGCTCAGGGCCTTTGTCCTCGACCTCAGCTATGTAAAGCCAAGGCCCCCAAACAAAGGCGGCGGTCTTCGCCGTGGAAGCGGGAGCGATCGCCATGATGCGGGCATTGTCCGGCACGGACTGATCAGAGACAGGCTCGCGGCTGACGATGCGGATCGCGATCCGGCGCCGCCCCTTCGTCACGAACTCGGTCCGGAAGCCAGCCTTGAGAGTTGCGAAAGACGCGTCCGCGAATGCCTGCTGGGCATCGCTTGCACTGAAGGCTTTGCCGGCCTGCCCGGTTGCGGCCTGCCGGACCTCGGCGCTTACCCCTTTGAAGCGCGCAATCGCCTGATGTGCTTCGCGCTGAGGCATTTCACTTGCCGCTTCCATGCTCGAAAGCTGCATCGGGATGACGGTTCCGGCAGAGAATTGCGCCGGGCGGGTGATTTCAAAAAACAGAATAAGTCCGCAGAGCGGTAGGGCCGTAAGCGTGCCGAAGGCCACCGCCCGGCCGGAATCTTCCAGCCTTCTCCAGCGTTTCTTATCGTTTTTGCTCATCGCCTTGCTCACAAACTCATCATAATCGGAAAAAGATTACGGCGTCCAGGCGCAAAAAATCATCTCCGATCAAGGCAAATTGATGATCGCGCCTTGAGATGAAGACCTTTTACGAGCGCGGAGTATGTGGGGATTGGTCTAAAAAAGAGTAACAGAATCGCCCGACGTACGCCTTACAGAAACCGTCGAGCGCTCTGTTCCAACCAGCGTGGCATTTGAAACCACGTGGTTAGGAACTTTTGCGGCATCCACACCGCTTGATCCTAAAAATAGCCTTCCAGGCCCAAATGTCACTAGAAAAAGCAGCCTGCGCGCATTCTTCTGTGTGAATCCTGTGGGTGAAACTTGGTTGATGCATCTAAGCCACGATTCGAAAAGGTTAATCAGCTTTCGCGGGGCCTTCGAATAGCGGGAGCTGGCCCTCGCGCATAGCCTGCGGTGCCGTAAGCCCGAGATGATGGAACGCCTTAAGAGTGAGCACGCGCCCGCGCGGTGTCCGGCCGATAAAACCCTGCTGCAGCAAGTAAGGTTCGATCACTTCCTCGATAGCATCCTTGCCTTCGCTAAGCGCGGCCGCGATGGTCTCGATGCCAACGGGACCGCCACCGTAATTCTCAGCGATGCAGCGCAAATAGCGATGATCCATGGCATCGAGGCCCAAGCCATCGACTTCGAGCTGGCTCAGGGCCTTGTCAGCGGCTGAAAGATTAACCTCGCTCACGCCGCCAACCGCAGCAAAATCGCGAACGCGGCGTAACAGCCGGCCCGCCACGCGAGGCGTGCCCCGGCTGCGGCGCGCGAACTCACGCGCTCCGTCTGGCGTCATGCGCATCTGAAGCACCCGGGCGCCGCGTTTCACGATCTCTTCCAGCTCGTCTTCCGTGTAGAAGTTGAGCCGGACCGGAATCCCGAACCGGTCCCGCAGAGGGGTCGTAAGCAGCCCAGTCCTTGTCGTGGCGCCCACAAGCGTAAACTTGGCAAGATCGATGCGGACCGAACGCGCGGCAGGCCCTTCTCCGATAATGAGATCGAGCTGGAAATCCTCCATTGCGGGATAGAGTATTTCCTCGACGGCGGGGTTCAGCCGGTGAATCTCGTCGATGAAAAGAACGTCGCGTTCCTCAAGATTGGTGAGGAGGGCGGCCAAATCGCCGGCTTTTGCGATGACCGGCCCGGAGGTCATTTTGAAATTGACGCCAAGCTCTCTCGCAACGATCTGAGCGAGCGTCGTCTTGCCCAAGCCGGGTGGCCCCGCAAAAAGAACGTGGTCGAGCGCGTCGCCGCGCGCGCGGGCAGCATCGATGAAGACCTTCAGATTTGCGCGCGCTTGCGCCTGCCCGATAAACTCGGACAAGCGTTGCGGCCGGAGCGAAAGCTCGCCCGAATCCTCTTCCTGGCGTTCGCGATCCAAGAGACGTGCGTTCATACCGTCACGCTAGCGGATTCTGCGCCGAATGGAAATTCGAACCGGAGGCGTGTTTGCAAGGGTGATGCCGTCATTGCGAGCGTAGCGAAGCAATCCAGCGCTAAGTCTCTGATGCTACATGGATCGCCACGGCACTAAAGCGCCTCGCGATGACGGACAAGAGTACATTGCTTGAGCTCTGCTGAGTCCGCCACCGTGCTTCAGACTAGCGTAAGCGGATTTGCGTGCGGGCCGAGTGGCCTTCCGCGTCGACGACTGTGATTTGCACGAAGCCCGGGCCCGGCGGCTTCAGGAAGGCTTCGCGGCGGTGGGGTGAGGACGCAAGCGGCCTGCCGTCCACAAGCCAAGTGAGCGGCAAAATCCCGCCTTCGGCTTTCAGAACCACGGGAAGCTTCTCCGTTATCCCCTCCATCGATGCAAGCTCGACTTCCGAGTCCGGCGGCGGATAGGCAATGTGTAAAGGCGGCTCGGCCGGGCCGGCGGACGTTACGTGATTTTGTTCGCGAAAGACGCGCAAGGGTGGCGGCAAATCCGCGGTCTTGCGCGAGGCGATCACATTCGGCGGGGCGGAAGCGAAAGTCCCCTTATGCGGGCCGATGGCGGCGAAAAGCTCGAACAGGATTGGCGCCGCGGCGAGCAAACCAACGAGGCCCGGCACCGCGCTTGCATCGGCGCGCCCGGTCCATACCGCAATC
>CAZCIF010000050.1:0-18294 GCA_964498645.1 uncultured Rhodomicrobium sp.
GAACCCGTGGGTACAATCCCCCCATGCCCACCTGTTTTTTTTTTTTTTTCACCAATCGCGATCAAGGCGTTTGTTCGCTACGAGCTAGGTGAAGGTATAAAGGCGGATAAAGGAGACTTCGCAGCCGAGGTTGCGGCAGCAGCAGGGAAGCAATAACGGTCGAAGCCTCTCGCGGGATGCACCTTCGGATGCGACGCTCGCTCTTGCCGCAAGGAACAAAACGATGCCGGCACTGCCCTTCATTCGCCCTCTGATCAAGATTTCGGGCGAGGCGCTTATGGGAAGCGGCCGGTACGGCATCGATGTGGCAACCCTCGATGCCATAGCTTCGGATCTTGCCGGCGTGGCCCGGCGGGGCGCCGGAGTCGCTGTCGTGATCGGCGGCGGAAATATCTTCCGCGGCGTGACCGGCACGGCCGGCGGCATGGACCGTGTCAAAGGCGACTTCATGGGCATGCTTGCCACAGTCATGAACGGCCTCGCTTTGGAGCAGGCCCTCGCGCGTAAGGGGCAGGCTGTCGCGGTTTATTCCGGCCTGCCGGTGCCAACGGTGTGCAAGACATTCTTACGGGATGAGGCGAAAAGCGATCTCGATGCCGGCCGCGTGGTTATTCTCGCCGGCGGCACGGGTAACCCCTTCTTCACAACCGACACAACCGCCGCACTGCGCGCAGCGGAGCTTGGCTGCGACGCCATTCTCAAAGCAACGCAGGTCGACGGCATTTATTCAGACGACCCAAAGACCAATCCGGGGGCTGAACGGTACGACCGCCTCACATTTTCCGAGGTTTTAAGCCGCGACCTTAAGGTGATGGACGCAGCGGCGATTGCGCTTGCACGCGATAACGCTATCCCGGTTGTGGTCTTCTCGCTGCATCAAGATGGGGCTATCGGAAAAGTAATGCGCGGAGAGGCCGTTTGCAGCGTTGTCGGAAGCAATACCGCAGCATAAATCAAGTCCAGATCAACGGTGGAACCGCAACAATAAAAGGGGACGGAGATGACAGCCGGCAACTTCGATAACCGCGAGATTGAAAAGCGCATGAAAGGGGCTGTGAGCGCCCTCAAACAGGAATTCGGCGGGTTAAGAACCGGCCGGGCAAGCACGACTCTCTTGGACCCGTTGGTGGTCAACACCTCTTACGGGGCAAAAATGCCGATCAACCAGGTTGCGTCGATCAACACGCCCGAACCGCGCTTGATTACGGTTCAGGTCTGGGATCGCAGCAATTTGGCAGCGGTAGAGAAGGCGATCCGCGAGTCCGATCTTGGGCTAAACCCCGTCGTCGATGGGCTGACCCTGCGCCTGCCTATCCCAGAACTCAATCAGGAACGGCGCCAGGAATTGGTCAAGATCGCCAAAAAGTATACCGAGCAGGCCCGCGTCGCGGTCCGGAACGTCCGTAAGGACGGGATGGATCAGATCAAGAAGCTCGAGAAGGACGGAAAAATCAGTGAGGACGAGAGCGGATCGCTTTCGGCAAAGGTGCAGGACCTCACCGACCGGACCATCAAAGAGATCGACGGGCTGCTGACCGCCAAAGAACAGGAAATAATGCAGGTATAGGCCCAATTCCCAATGCAAGCGTAAGGCTAGCCTAGGACCATGGCGCTATGCTGCAACGTGAACCTTGACCCAGCTGTTGAGGAAGCAGAAGAAGTGCAGCTTCGGCGCCAATCGCATTATGTCTTATCGCGGACCTGCGGCGGGCGGCGCCGGGGGCCAGGATTCATGGGTGTCTAAGTGAAATTGCAGGAACACGCCGCTGCCGCTGGGAAGGAGCGCCCTTTTCCGAAACATGTCGCTATCATCATGGATGGTAATGGGCGGTGGGCAGCGCAGCGGGGATTGCCGCGGACGGAAGGTCATCGCAGGGGCGTTGAGAGCACAAAGGAATGCGTGCGGGCGGCTGCGGACCTCGGAATTTCTTATCTTACCCTTTTTAGCTTCTCCTCGGAGAATTGGAAGCGTCCGCAGATGGAGGTCAACTATCTGATGGGCCTTCTCCGGCGCTTTATTCGCCGGGATCTCGCCGAACTTCACGAGAACAATGTCAAGCTTCGGGTCATCGGCTCTGAGGAGAGTGTGCCTCCCGACCTTGTCAAGATGCTCCGTGAAGCCCAAACGCTGACAAGCGGCAACACGGGGCTAGTGCTCATCATCGCATTCAATTACGGTGCGCGCGACGAGATTGTCCGTGCCACTAAGCGCGTGGCCGAGCGCGTAAAATCGGGGGAGCTTGCGGTCGAGGATATTACGCAGGATATGCTTTCTGCGCATTTCGATACGGCAGGCATCCCGGACCCGGACTTGATCATCCGCACAAGCGGGGAGCAGCGGATTAGCAACTTTCTGCTTTGGCAATGCGCCTATTCCGAGTTTTTATTCGTTGATAATTTCTGGCCGGACTTTACAAGACAGACCTTAGAAAGCGCGATCGCATCCTTCCGGCAGCGTGAACGCCGCTTCGGCGGCCTCGCCGGTAGCGCGTGACCGAACCCGCAAAGGACTTATTGGCGAAAGGACGATGGCAAGGCCTGTAAGTTCAGAGCTGGTCCTCAGGATTAATTCCGCCTTCCTCCTTGTGGCGTTGAGCCTGACTCTGACCTATGCGGGGCCGCGAACCTTTGCGGCTCTTATCTTGTTCTTCGTTGTGCTGATGAGCTGGGAGTGGGGCCGCGTCGTGCGGCGCAGAAGCGCCGACTCGATCTTCGCGCTGCAGGCTCTTGCCATCGTCATTGCCGGGGCACTTACACTCAAAAACTACCCGGCGTCCGCAGTCGGTGTAATCATGGGCGCGACATGGGCCTGCTTCTGGCTTCACAAGAAGGCTGGCCTTGCGAGCGATCCCTGGTGGTCTGCCGCAGGAGTATATTATGCGGGCTTTCCCGCCATCGCCCTGATAGCGATTCGCCAGGATCCGGAATATGGGTTCTACGCCATTCTTTATTTGTTCCTCGTGGTTTGGTCCGCTGACACGGGCGCGTTCTTTACCGGAAGGCTGCTTGGCGGGCCGAAGCTTGCTCCCGCGATCTCTCCCAACAAGACCTGGTCCGGTTTGATCGGCGGGGCGCTTGCAGCCTGTGCCGCCGGGATCGCATTCGCGCTTTGGCTGGGGCGGACGTCCGTGCCGGTGCTTGCAGGCTTGAGCGTTATCCTTGCCCTCATTTCACAAGGCGGCGATCTTGGGGAATCGTTTATCAAACGGGTCTTCGGCGTGAAACATTCAAGCGGGCTGATCCCCGGACATGGCGGGGTGCTCGACCGGCTGGATGGGCTTGTCTTTGCGGCGATGGGGGCCGGCCTTATCGCCGTTGCGGCGGATCCCTTGAAACCGGGCCGCGCATTGTTGATTTGGTGATGCTAAGGAACCGGGCGGATATGGAGCTATGATGCAAAGAAACGGGGCTGCCGCTAACGGAAGCGGGATAGCGCCAGAGGCAAGAAAGCGCGTGAGTGTCCTCGGCGCGACCGGCACGATCGGACAGCACACTTGCGAGCTTCTTGCCCTCAATCCGGACCGCTTCGAGACCGTTGCGCTAACGGCCCATCAGAACGCCGGGAAGCTGGCCGAACTTGCCGTGGCGCTTAACGCCGAATATGCGGCGCTTGCCGATATACGGCTGGAGGACGAACTTAGGCGGCGGCTGGAAGGAACCGGGATCGAATGCGGCGCGGGTCCGCATGCGCTCGCCGAGGCAGGCAGCCGGCCTGCGGGCCTCGTCATGGCCGCGATCGTTGGAGCCGCCGGGCTTGCGTCGACGCTCGCCGCATTGCGGCAAGGAACGATTGTTGCCCTTGCAAATAAGGAGTGCCTCGTTTCGGCAGGCACCTTGTTCATGAGCGAGGCCCGGCAGCACGGGACAACACTTCTGCCCGTAGATTCAGAACATTCGGCGGTCTTCCAGGCTCTGGATGCCCTCGATTGCAAGCATGTCGAAAGGATCGTCCTGACGGCTTCCGGCGGTCCTTTCCGCACCTGGACCGCGGATCAAATCGCCGTGGCCCGGCCGGAGGATGCCCTCAAGCACCCCAATTGGGCCATGGGCCGGAAGATTACGATCGATAGCGCCACTCTGATGAATAAGGGCCTAGAGCTTATCGAAGCCTTTCATCTTTTTAACGTGCGCGCCGATCAGCTTTCGGCGATCATTCATCCGCAGTCGATCGTTCATGCCCTTGTCTATTATTGCGATGGCTCCGTGATTGCTCAAGCGAGCGTGCCCGATATGCGGACTCCCATTGCCTACAGTCTTGCCTGGCCGGAGCGGCTCAGCGCCGATCTGAAGAGGCTCGATCTAGCAGCCGCCGGCAGTTTGACCTTCGAGGAACCGGACGAGGTGCGCTTCCCCGCCTTGAGGCTTGCGAAAGACGCATTGAAGGCGGGCGGCTCGGCGGCTACGGTTCTCAACGCAGCAAATGAAATAGCCGTCGAAGCCTTTCTCAATGGTGCAATCTCTTTCCCGGGTATCGCGGCAACTGTGGAGCAGACGCTGAGCAAAGCGGTAACGGACCTGGCTGGGATTATTCCGAATGGCCTGGACTCGGTGCTGTATTTGGACGGCCGTACACGGGAGATCGCCCGCTCCCTGCTTGATAAAGCCTCCGCCGGCTCCGCAGGTGCAACCCTTTCCGCGGGCATTTCGTGAGAGGCATGGGCGTGCACACTTGCCGGAGTTCCTCAGCCCGGCTATCGAAAACGGGTTCATCGCTAAAAGGCTGGCGCGCCTTTCCTCCTTCCCTGCCGCGCTAGAAGGTTTCCCCGCATGATACCGCAAGTTCTATCCTCAGTAATCGGACAGCTTTTCTGGTGGACGGTGCCGTTCCTGCTTGTTCTTGGCGTGGTCGTCATCGTTCACGAGCTTGGGCACTTTCTCGCAGCGCGGGCCCTCGGTGTAACCGTGGAAGTATTCTCGGTTGGCTTCGGGCCCGAGATCGCCGGGTTTTACGACCGGCGCGGCACGCGCTGGCGCCTGGCTTGGATTCCCTTAGGCGGCTATGTCAAATTCAAGGGCGATGAAAGCGTGGCGAGCATGGCTTCGGCCGAAGACATCGCGGCGCTTACCCCCAGTCAACGTCAAGGCAACTTCCACACCGCGCCGCTATGGCGGCGCACCCTGATCGTACTTGCGGGGCCATTCTCAAACTTCCTTCTGAGCCTCGTGATCTTCTCGGGCATGGTGCTGGCGACGGGAATCGTTTACCAGCAGGCTCAAATCCTCTGCGTTGAGCCGGGCACTCCGGCGGCGCAGGCAGGGCTTCAAGCCGGAGATAAGATTTTGTCGGTCGGAGGCGAGCCTGTCAGAAGCTTCGAGGATTTCAGCTCTTACGTTGTGCTCAATGCGCGCTCGCCGATCGATATCGCCGTCAACCGCGATGGCAAGGTTCTCAATTTGAGGGCTACCCCCGAGTTGATCGACGGCGAATGTGTGGGAAGGATTGGCGTTGTCGGCGCGACGAAGCCTGAGGATACCAAAGTAACGAGCGCGGATTTGACAGACGCGGCGGGTGAAGGGTTCCGCCGCACCTGGCGGATTATCGAGGGGCCCTTTCAGTTCTTTGGACAGCTTTTCCGCGGCAACGCTTGTGCAAGCTCGCTGGGCGGCCCTGTGAAAATCGCCGAGGTCTCGAAAACATTCGCGTCTCAGGGCTTTATCAATCTCATCCCGCTCATCGCCTTCATCTCAGTGAGCGTCGGGCTGTTCAATCTCTTTCCCATCCCGGTCTTGGACGGCGGCCACCTTTTGTTCTATGGCGCAGAAGCCATACTCGGCCGGCCATTAAGCCGGAGAGCGCAAGAAATCGGTTTTCAGTTTGGATTCATTTTGCTTCTCATGTTAATGGTTTACGTGACGTGGAATAACGTTGCGGAACTTACACGCGGCAAGCCAGCGGCCCCCAAAGTCGCCAGCGTCTGCCGCAAGTAGCGTGAGAGGAAGAGTAAATAGCCGCCGCGTGGTGCCGGGGGGCAACAGGCGGATCGATAAATTAGGTAAGTGGTGGGGAGAAGCCACCTTGGCGTCACAAAGTGCTAGTCTCTGGCGTGGTGACATGCTGAGTTGGGGAACCGGCGTAATAGGGGCAATTAGATCGATGCTGCTAAAGAGCATAGTCAGAAGGGTTCACGCAGCCCTTACAATACTCGTGGCTGTGACGATGGTGACGATCACAGTAGCGGCGGTTCAATCGACGGAGGCATTCGCTGAAAGCGGGGCTGTCATCCGTGAAATCCGGGTGGAAGGCAACAGCCGCATCGAGGCTGAAACCGTCCGCTCCTATCTGACGTTTACAGCAGGCCAAAGGTACGACAGCTTCAAGGCGGATGAGAGCTTGAGAGCTTTGTTCGGAACGGGCCTCTTTCAGGACGTCCGCATCAACCCGAGAGGGAATGCGGTCGTTGTTTCGGTGGTCGAGAACCCGATCATCAACCGCGTAGCTTTCGAAGGAAACACCGAAGTCAAGAGCGATACGCTTAACCAGGAAGTGCAACTGAAACCGCGCGCTATTTACTCGCGCGCCAAAGTTCAGTCCGATGTCCAGCGCGTCCTCGATGTCTACCGCCGCCAGGGGTTCTATGCGACTCAGGTCGATGCGCAGATCATCCAGCTCGATCACAACCGGATCGATCTTGTTTTCGAAATCCGCGAAGGACCTGAGACAAAGGTTGCCGGTATCAATTTCATCGGGAACCAGGCCTTTTCGGACTCTGAACTTCGCGGCGTGATCACGACGACGGAGTCCAGCATCCTGGATTTTCTGAAGCCCACATCCGTCTACGATCCCGACCGCTTCAATTTGGACCGCGAGCTGCTGCGCCGTTATTATCTCAAGAACGGATATGCGGATATGCGGGTCGTCTCCGCGGTTGCCGACGTGGACCGGGAAGGAAAGGGCTTTTTTCTCACCTTTACGGTTGATGAGGGCCCCCGCTACAATTTCGGCCGCGTCAATGTTGAGTCGAGCCTTGCTTCCTTCGACGCGGAGTCCGCTGCCGGTCGCCTGAAGACCCAGCAGGGCGATATTTACAATGCAGAGCTTATAGAGAAAACCGTCGAAGCTCTAACCGTTTCCGTCGCCCAGCAGGGCTATGCATTCGGGCAAGTGCGGCCAAGGATCGATCGCGATCCGGTGTCTCACACTATTTCCGTGACCTACGTGGTCGAGCAGGGGCCGCGCGTTTACATTGAGCGCATCAATGTCGTCGGTAACTACCGGACAGAAGATTATGTCATTCGCCGGGAGTTCCGCGTTGCTGAGGGCGATGCATATAACAGGGTTATGGTCGATCAAGCCCGCCTGCGCCTCCTAGCTCTTGGCTTCTTCAAGGATGTCAAGGTCCACAAAGAGCAGGGATCTGCGCCGGACCGGGTCATTTTGACGGTCGTGGTTGAGGAACAGTCGACTGGCGAGCTCTCCTTCGCCGCGGGTTACTCCTCGGCCGAAGGCGTCATCGGTGAGATTTCCTACAGCGAGCGGAATCTCATGGGGACAGGGCAATACCTGCAAGTTAAACTGTCGGGTAGCCTGGTGAGCGGCAGCGGCGATATCAGCTGGACGGAGCCTCGCTTCCTAGACCGGAATATTTCCTTCGGTGCGGACGTATTCGCCCGCAATACGGACTACACGTCGTCGTCTGGCTACACCAGTGCCGGTTACGCCGACTTCAAGGCCGGTGGCAGCTTGCGTTTGGGTTTTGCACTCCTCGATAGCCTCTGGCTGAACACGAGCTATACGGCGATGTCCGATGAAGTCTACGACGTCGATCCGAACGCCTCACTCTCGGTGAAGCAGATTGAGGGCACGTCCATAATCTCGTCGGTTGGCTACTCGCTCATCTACGACACACGCAACAACCGCAAAAATCCTTCTCGCGGGTTCTATTTCTCGGCGGCGCAGGACTTTGCGGGAGCGGGCGGGGACGTGAACTACATCCGCTCTGTCGGAGAAGCTAGGGGTTATTATCCTCTGACGAAGCAAATTACGCTCGTCGGACGTGCCATCGGTGGTAATATCCAGGGCTGGAACGGCCAGGACGTCCGCGTCGTGGATGATTTCTACAAAGGCGGTGAAACGATCCGCGGCTTCGCGACCGCCGGGCTTGGCCCACGCGATAAATCGACGGGCGACTCACTTGGCGGCAAGACCTTTTACGCCGCAACCGCAGAGGTCCGCTTCCCATTACCTTTCATCCCAGACGACCTTGGGTTTGGCGGCGCGGTCTTCGCCGATGCAGGTTCGGTCTTCGGGACGGATGCAAACAAGTTCGCAGCGACGTATTGTGCTGCGCACGGCTCCGATCCGAAGTGCGCCCCAGGAGCCTACCTAGGTGTCGATGACTCGGCAGTTATCCGGGCCTCCGTCGGCGCCAGCCTTCTGTGGAATTCGCCGGTTGGTCCGTTGCGCGCCGACTTCGCTTACGTGCTCAACAAGGCGGACTTCGATCAGACGCAACTGTTTAGATTTGGTGCTGCAACCAAATTTTAAGTGCAGACATTCGATCGCTGCCGGTGTTAACAGTCAATCTCAAAGGGTTATGCTAAGCGGGCTTGAGCCCGCTTAGCGTTTTCACAGTTTACGGTCATGGATCATCCAGGCTTTTGGGCGCCCGCCGGGCCATTCTCTCTCTCTGAGGTAGCCGCACATACAGGCTCCCGGATCGCGGAGGCGTTCCTGGCGCGCGCGGATCAGCCGGTAACGACCGTGAAGGCTTTGGATGACGCTGGAAACCAGGATGCGTCCTTCTTCGACAACCGGAAATATCTCGCGGCGCTTCAGCGTACTGAGGCTGCGGCGGTGTTTATTTCGCCTGAATTCGTAAACCGGGCACCGGCGCACACCGTACCGCTCCTCTCTCCGGACCCCTACCGTTCGTTTGCGAAGTCGCTGGAGCTTTTCTTTCCCGATGCGCACTACACGAAGGTAGGCAGTGCTCCAGAGCGAGGCGCGGGTCTCATCGACGCAAGCGCGCGCATCGAAGAAGGAGCCATCGTCGAATCAGGTGCCATCATTGGCCCCGAGGCGCAAATCGGCAGGGGCACGCGAATCGCTGCGGGCGCAGCCGTAGGATATAGGGTGGCGATTGGCCGGGACTGCTTCGTGGGTCCAGGCGCTTCCGTCACGCACGCCTTGATAGGCAACCGCGTAATCGTTCACGCGGGGGGGCGCATCGGGCAGGATGGCTTTGGCTTCGCCATGGGCCCGTCTGGCCACTATAAGGTGCGCCAGATTGGCCGCGTCATTATTCAAGATGACGTGGAGATCGGCGCGAACACAACAATCGACCGGGGCGCTCTAAAAGATACGGTCATCGGAGAGGGTACAAAGATCGACAATCTCGTCCAGATCGCCCATAACGTGGTGATCGGACGGCACTGCGTCATCGCTGCGCAAACCGGGATATCGGGCAGCACGGTTCTGGAAGACTTCGTGGCCATGGGCGGGCAGTGCGGCCTGGCCGGGCATATCCGGATCGGCGCGGGCGCCCAGATTGGAGCGCAAAGCGGAGTTGCATCAGATATTCCCCGGGGCGAGCGCTGGGGCGGATACCCGGCGAAGCCGATGAGTTCCTGGGCGCGTGAAGTGGCGCTCCTGAAACGCCTCGCGCAGCGCAAGGCTTCGGGCGAAAATGAAAGTGGATAAAACGGCTAGACATTACGGCTATGTGGAAGAAAAGCGAGACCAATACTGGAAACGAGATAACGCCCCCGCAGAAGGAGCTGGGCTCCGCCGATATCGTTCGTATCCTGAAGCTTCTTCCGCATCGCTATCCCTTTCTGCTGGTCGATAAAATCATCGACATGGACGGGGACAATTCGGCCGTTGGCATCAAGAATGTCACCATGAATGAGCCATTCTTTCAGGGCCATTTCCCGAGTTTCCCGGTGATGCCCGGCGTGCTTCTCATCGAGGGCATGGCACAGACAGCCGGTGCGCTCTGCGTCGCGAGCCTCGCCGAATCTTACGAGCCGCAGCTCGTCTATTTCATGGCGATTGACCGGGCCCGCTTCCGGCGCCCGGTGCTTCCTGGCGATACTGTGTACTATCACATGGTCAAGCGGCGCAACCGCGGGCGCGTCTGGCGCTTCGAGGGCCAAGCCAAGGTTAACGGGCAGCTTGTGGCCGAAGCCGAAATCAGCGCCATGATCGTCGATCCTGCGCAGCGGCCGGGTCAATCCGAAGACAACGGGTAAGGCGGGCCATGCCGGCAACAATGGTGCATCCTTTGGCGGCGGTCGACGCGGGCGCGAAACTCGGCGCGGGCGTCGAGATCGGACCGTTCGCGGTGATCGGCGCCCATGTTACCCTCGGCGATCGCGTAAAAATCCACTCGCACGCCATCGTTACCGGCCGGACGCAAATTGGCGAGGGCTGCGAAATCCATCCCTTCGCCGTCCTCGGCGGCCCGCCCCAAGACAAGAAATACCAGGGCGAGGAAAGCGAACTGATCGTCGGGCCTTTCACCACGGTCCGCGAGCACGTGACGATGAATGGCGGCACGGAAGGCGGCGGGCATGTTACGCGTATCGGCAGCCACGGCCTTTTCCTGGCGGGGTCCCATGTGGCGCACGATTGCCAGATCGGCGATCACGTGATCCTCGTCAACAACGCCACGCTCGCGGGGCACGTTACTGTCGAGGAGCACGCTATCCTCGGCGGCCTTTCCGCGGTCCATCAATGGGTGCGCATCGGTGCCCATGCCTTTGTCGGCGGAATGACGGGCGTGGAGAACGACGTTATCCCCTTTGGAATGGTGCTCGGCAACCGCGCGAGTCTCGCCGGGCTCAATATCGTGGGGCTCAAGCGCCATGGCTTCGAGCGCGAACAGATCCATGCTTTGCGGAAAGCCTACCGGCTTCTCTTTTCCCAGGAAGGAACGCTGCAGGAGCGCCTGGACGACGTGGACAAGATGTTTCCCGAGGAGGTTGCGGTCCAGCGGATCGTTACTTTCATGCGGGCAAAAACGGACCGGGCATTTTGCGTCCCCCGCAGCCAGGCCTGATGGACGCCGCCGCGCACGCAGCTGAGGACAATGATCGCGTGTCAACAGGCAAGCCCAGTGTTGACCCGGCTGCAGGCACGGGGGCACGGATCGGCATCATCGCTGGAAGCGGAGCACTCCCCATCGCGGTTGCCGAGGATGCTGCAAGAGCTGGCCACAACCCCTTCATCGCTGGGCTGGCCGGAAACGCCGGGGCGGGCATCGAGCGTTTTCCCCACGCCTATGTGCATATCGGACAGCTTGGCCGCTTGCTGAGCATCTTGCGCAGGGAGGGCTGCACGCGCATCGTTTTTGCCGGAGGCCTGCGCCGGCCGAACCTCTTCCGGATCAAGGCCGATGCAGGTTTTTTCCGTCATCTGCCGCAGATACTCCGGCTTTTCAAAGGGGGCGACGACACCGTGCTCAGAGGCGTGGCGCGCTTCTTTGAGGAACGCGGGTTCCAGGTTCTCGCCGCGCATGAAGTGGCGCCGCGCCTGTTAGCGCCGAAGGGCGCCTTTTCAGTCTTGGCCCCAGGTAAAGAAGATTTGAAGGATATCGAGCTTGGTTTCAGGGCGGCGCACGCGCTTGGCCTGTTCGACATCGGGCAAGCCGCTGTTGTCGCGCGCAACTATGTGCTTGCCGTTGAAGCCGCCGAGGGCACCGATGCCATGCTCCGCCGCTGCCGCGAATTGAACAAATGGGGTTTCACCGCGCGCAAGGGTGTGCTCGTAAAGCGCCCCAAGCCCGGCCAAGACCTCAGGCTCGATTTGCCGGCCATTGGTCCGCGCACGGTGGAACTCGCAGCGGAGGCGGGGCTTGCGGGAATCGCCGTCGAGGCGGGAGCCGTGCTGTTGGTGGATGTGGACGAACTTGTGGAAAAAGCAGACAAATCCGCTCTCTTTCTCTATGGCGTCTCACCTGCGGACGGGATGGACCGGTAGTTTGCCCGAATGCAGGCTTCCGAAGGGAATTTAGGCTTATGTCCGAGGCGAAGCGCATCTTTGTAGTGGCGGGCGAGCATTCGGGCGATGTGCTCGGCGGCAAGCTTCTGCAAGCGCTTAAAGACAAGGCGGGCGCGCAAAGCTTCGTATTTTCGGGTGTGGGCGGCGAGCATATGAAGGCTGCCGGCGTTTCCTCGATTTTTCCGCTCTCGGACGTGGCAGTCATGGGGCCTGCGGCCATTATCGCGAGGCTTCCAAAGCTTGTCCGGCGGGTTTACCAGACGGTGGATGCCGCCCTTGCCTTCAATCCCGATGCGCTTGTCATTATCGACAGCCCGGAATTCACCCACCCAATCGCGAAAAGGATCCGGCAGCGCCGCCCGGACATTCCTATTATCGATTATGTCAGTCCCAGCGTTTGGGCCTGGCGGCCGGGCCGCGCCCGCAAAATGCGGCCCTATGTTGACCATCTGCTCGCGCTCCTCCCCTTCGAGCCGGAGGCGCATGCAAGGCTTGGCGGGCCGGATTGCACCTATGTTGGCCATCCTCTCATCGAGAGGGCCGCATGGATCGACGGGCTGGAGACAGAGAGCCTTCGTGCGCGTCTCGAACTGGCGCCCGGTCTTCCAATCCTTTTAGTGCTGCCGGGAAGCCGCCCCTCCGAAGTGTCGCGCCTCATGGAGCCGTTTGGCGAAGCGATAAGGCTGCTCCGGGGCGAAATTGGTCCAATGGAAATAGTTCTGCCAGCGGTTCCGTCAGTCCGGCCGCTGATTGAGAAGGCGCTGACCGGCTGGCCGCAGCAGCCTTACCTCGTCGAGGGCGAGGAGGATAAGTTCCGGGCGTTCAAACTCGCCAACGCCGCGCTTGCCGCGTCGGGAACGGTGACGCTCGAATTGGGTGTCGCGGGAACGCCGATGGTTGTCGCCTACCGTGTGGACCGGATCGCCGCGCGCCTGCGCTTTCTCTTGAAAGTGCCTTCCGTCGTGCTTGCGAACCTCGTGCTGGGCGAAAACGCGTTCCCCGAATTCATCCAAGAGGACTGCACGCCGGAGAAGCTCGCCGCTGCGCTGTTACCGCTCCTGAAGGGTGGTCCAGAGCGGGACGCGCAACGCGCGGCGCTTGCCAGGATCCGTGAAAAGATGTTTCTGCGGGAGGGAACTCCAAGCGGCAAGGCTGCGGAAATTGTCCTGGAAATCTTAAGAGCTGCTCCCGCCGCCAAACACGCCGCGGCCTGATCAGGAAAGTGCCGATGCGTATCCTCCAAATTATGACGAGCAAGGCCAACGGCGGCGCGGAGACTTATGCTTGCGACGTCATCACAAAGCTGCATGAGGCCGGTATCAACCAGTGCGTGGTCATGCATGAGGATGCGCAGCGGTTTCAGGAGATGAAGGCGCTTGGGATCAGGATGGCGCCCGCTCCCGTTCGCGTGCCCTTCACGCCCGCACAGCGCTTCCTGATACGCGGGCTTATTGCAAGAGAAAAACCCACTATCGTGCAAACCTGGATGCGCCGGGCCGCCGGTCTCGTCTCCAAGGGCAGCCAGTCCGCAATCGGCTGGTTCGGCGGATATTACGAGCCGCGCTATTTCCAAAGCTGCGAACGGCTCGTTGGCGTGACACGCGATATCGTTGCCCACATGATCAAGAATGGAGTGCCTCCGGACCGGGCGCACTACATCCCAACATTCCCTGTGATTACGCCGCTGCCGCCGCTCGATCGCGCCTCTTTGCAGACGCCGCAAGATGCAAAGGTGCTGCTCACGCTTTCACGTTTGCACGAAAAAAAGGGCCTCGATACATTTCTGCACGCTTTGAAGGACTTGCCCGGCTGTTTCGCGTGGCTGGCAGGGGATGGGCCTCTTGAGGCACAGCTGAAGAAGCTTGCCGCGGATTTGGGGGTGGCGGAACGCGTCCGCTTTCTTGGCTGGCGCACCGACCGCTCGGCGCTTTTGCGCGCCGCTGATGTGTGCGTTCTCCCCTCGCGCTATGAGCCGTTTGGAACTGTTATTCTGGAGGCCTGGGCGGCCAAGACACCGCTTGTTGCCTGCGCCAGCGCGGGACCTGCCGCGCACGTCACAGACGGCGTGAACGGGCTCCTTACCCCCATCGACGATGCGGCGGCGCTAACGAAGGCGCTCGCTCGCGTGCTTTCCGATGATGGGTTGCGGAATAGCCTCATCGAAAATGGTTACAGGACCTACCTAAAGGATTTCACGCCCGAGGCCGTAACGGCGCGGTGGATCGAGTTTTACAACACGCTGGAACGTGATGCCCGCCTTCCTTCGGCGGGTGAGCCTCTGTGGAACAATCCGGCGGCTTAACTTTTTAATTCCATTAGGGGTTTATCTTATCTTGGGGCTGCTAGAATTGCTTACAGTTCGGCATAGGCCAAGCTGTGCGCAGCGGCCACAAACATAGCAAGAACCTCTTCGCCTCTTCTTGAGTGTTCCGCCATTTATGTGGCGCATGCAAACCTGGGAAAGGGTGACCGGATGACCAGCATTGCCCCGGAGCCTCCAGCCTCGCCGGTCCATGGGAAGCGCAGCGAACAGGCATTTGCAACCGAAGGCGTTAAACCTCTCGAAAGGCCAGGCTGGCACGTCCGTTTGTTGATTGCTGCGGTTGCTGCCGCCGAGCGGCTGAACCTTCGATTTTCCAAGGTTGGTAATCCGAGCGTTTACGATAACGCAGTCTTCCCCTGGGTAGCCGGAATTGAAAGAGAGTGGCAGGCAATACGCAGCGAGCTGGATAGCGTCCTCACACGCAAGGACGAGCTGCTGGACTTTCATGAAATCGCGGCGGATATCTTCTCGATCAGCCGGGATCCTGGCTGGAAGACGTTCCTCTTAGCGGGCTACGGCCTCAAATCCGAAAGGAACATCGCCCTCTGCCCGAAGACCTGGCGGACTTTGCAAAAAATTCCCGGCTTGAAGACCGCAATGTTTTCTATTTTCGAGCCTGGAAAGCATCTGCCCGCCCACAGAGGGCCTTATAACGGGCTTCTTCGCTTGCACCTCGGGCTGATCGTGCCTGAGCCGCGCGATCGGGTCGCGATCCGTATCGGGGAACGGATCTGCCATTGGGAGGAGGGACGCGCGATTATTTTCGACGATGCCTATGAGCATGAGGCTTGGAACAGAACAGACAAAGTGCGCGCCGTGCTCTTCGTCGATTTCGTGAAGCCGTTACGGTTTCCGGCCAATGTCTTAAACTGGCTTATCCTCAACATTGCTGTGTTCACGCCCTATGTCCGCGAAGGTCACGAAAATCACCGCCGGTGGGAGCGCTCGTTTCATCGTAAGACATGAGCGGGTGAAGTCATCGGCGCGGGTCCAGCACTTGGCGCCGGCAAAGGCTTCGAGAAGCCCTGCCTCCTCCGTTGCGCGTGACAGTCCGTTACGCTAGCATCAGGCATTGCCCGATGGAGTTATTGCTATGCGAATAAGGATAGAGGGGCCGGTCCTCGTCTGCCGGGCTATTGCGGGTACGTATGTAGTTATTCTGGCCTGGGATTTCCTGGAAGGGCAGGAGGACAAGCACGAGGGCTTGATGGGTTTTGCCATCGAGCGGACGGAGCTTGGCGGCAACGGCGCCGTCGAACGCTATTGGCTGCGCGGCATGAAGCGCTTCCGGAACAAAGATGAGGGCCTGGAGCCTGGCTCCCTGGTGCCGACCGCCGATCATCCGGTCCAGGGTTTCCAGTGGGGCGACTACACCGCCAAAGCAGGACACACCTATCGTTACCGTGTCGTCCCAGTGTATGGAAAGCCCAAGCTGCTCAAGCTTGACGAGGATTCCGCCACCGAGGTCGAGATCGCCACCGAGCCTGAGACGCAAGAAATCCCGGAGGGACACACGGGTCCCCGTCATGACGTCTACTTCAATCGCGGCGTCATCGGCTCCCAGGCCTATGCCCGCAAATTCAAGAACAAGGCTCCCGATCCCAGCAACCCGGAATCGGACGAGATGAAGTGGCTCTCGCGCGGCCTTTATGAAGGCCTCAAACATTTCATTGGCCTTGCGGCCCGCGATGGCTTTGGGCTGCGCGCCGCGCTCTATGAGTTCCACTATCAGCCGGTTGCCAATGCGTTTGCCCGTGCCATCGAAGCCGGGGGCGATGTGAAGATCGTCTTCGACGCCGAAAGCACCTACAAGGAAGACAATCTCGCAACCATCGAAACGGCTCGGCTTGACGAACTCAAAGCGGTGATCCCGCGAACCGTCAGCGAGGGAATCCGGCACAACAAGTTCATCGTCCTGCTCGAAGGCGATGATCCCATAGCCGTCTGGACCGGCACGACCAACATCTCGGCGGGCGGCATCTTCGGCCACTCGAATGTCGGCCATATCGTCTGGGATGCGGACGTGGCCAAAGCCTATTTCAAGTATTGGGAGCGGCTGGCCGGTAATCTCACCGCCAAGAAGCTGCTTGCGCCCAACCGCAAGGCTACCCCCACACCTAAGGGCAGGACGCCTGCAGGCTCCATCATCCCGCTCTTCAGCCCGCGCGATGACGACGACAGTCTCGAGACCCTGCAATGGTACGCCAACCGCATGGCCGAGGTCGGCGAGATTGTCTGCTTCACGGTCGCCTTCAATCTGGATCAGGTCTTCCAGAAGGTCATCGGCGCCGATAACGACGTGCTACGCTACATCGTCAAGGACGATGACCTTGGCGACGGCGAGATCATCGGCCACGACCGGGACGTTCTCTTCGCTGCTGGATCGCGCTTCGGGGAGCACGCCTTGCAGAATTTCCGCACCGAACGCGGCAACCCCCTCAACCGCAACGACTACATCCATACCAAGTTCATGCTGGTCGATCCGCTTGGCGACGACCCGCTTGTCGTCACAGGCTCGGCCAATTTCAGCCGCCCCTCGCAGCGCATCAACGATGAGAACATGCTGATCATCCGGGGCGATACACGCGTTGCCGACATCTATTTCGGTGAATACATGCGCGTCTTCGAGCATCACTATGCCCGCTATATCGTCAAGAAGCTGCAGAACCTTGAGCGTAGCGATCCCAGCGCCGGATACCTCAAGGAAGAAACGAAAGACTGGCTCCCCGCACACTTCAACGATCGCAGCTATAAGGCCAAGCGGCGGCGATACTTTGTGGGCGGGGCCGGTTGAGGAAAGGCCGCTCCATGCGTATCACGCCCATCTGCTGCCTTGCGCTTATTCTCGGTGTGGCAACCCGCGTTGAAGCCTGTGAGACAAAGTGCACGGTGGCAAGCGTGCCCCTCACCCTCTCCGAACCCGCGAGCGATGAACGCGCGGAGCTGAGCGGCGCCGTACTGCTTGGCAAGCAGCTTATCATTATCTCGAATGAGGGGCTGGATGAGGATAAGCGCGCGCACAAAGTGCAGGTCTTCGACGCTGATCCCGCGCAGGGCTACGGCCATTCTCATGACGAGCTGCTCTTTAAGGCACCCGCCTCCTGCGAAGAGGCGGATTTCGAGGCTCTGGCGCGGGATGGCGATACGCTTTTCGCGATCGGTTCCCATTCCCGCAATCGCAGTAAGCAAAAACTTGACAGTTCCTATAAAAAGAACCGCGAGCGCTTGACCCGCGACGGCATCAAGTCCTGCGAAGCCCGCAACGAGCTGCGGAAATTCCGCCTTACAGGAGGAAAGCGGGTCGAGACGCTACAAGAGGCAAGCCTGCGCGACTTGATCGGCAACCATCCCGTATTGGCGCCATTCGCAAAACTCCCCAACAAGGAGAACGGCGTCGATATCGAAGGCCTGGCGGCCAAGGATGGCAGTCTCTATGTTGGCTTCCGCGGACCGGTCTTACGGCAGAACTACGTGCCTATCCTGCGCATCCCACAGGATCTCTTACAAATCTCTCAGGACAACAGCGAACTCCTGTTCGTCGACCTCGGCGGTCGCGGTGTGCGCGATATTGCCTCCGTTCCTGGAGGCTTCTTCATTCTGGCCGGTCCGAATGGCGACGAGCAGCAAAGCTTCGCTATCTATTTCTGGGATGGGAAGGATCAAGTGGGCGGCCACGGCCATCGGGTGTCCCCGCCCGATCTCAAATGCGATCTCGGCACATTTGGAGTGAGTAAGCCCGAAGGCCTTGCCTTTCTCGGCGCCAGCAGCGCCGGCGTGCGCTTTATTCTGGTCTATGATGGCCCGGCCCCGCTCAGGGCTGAGTTACTCACGGTCAAATGAGCTGAATCTGTTGCAGCGCCCGGTAGGGTGCATTTTGAACGGACAAGGCTTTCGCAAGCTTTCCGCGCGCCCCAATCAGCTCCAGGGCGATGCGCTTGGTATCATTCGTGACTTTCCCGCGCCATGCTGTAATATTCGGCGTTGGGGCGCATCGCGGCGGCGCTGGCCAGCCTGTTCGACATATTGAAGA
>CAZCIF010000051.1:0-2766 GCA_964498645.1 uncultured Rhodomicrobium sp.
TTCGACAATGGCGGCGAGGTTAATCACGTCCTCGGGCGTAGTTACAGGAAGCCCGCGGGACCGTGTTCGCCACAGCCCATCCATAAACTTCTTCTGCTCCCCTTGCATACGCCGGATGAGTTCCTGGCGGGATGTGCCCCGGGCGAAGCGATAGGTATCCGGCAACAGGCTGCCCTCGGACGGCATCTCGGAAATATCGCCCACAAGCTCGCCGTGACTCTTGAGCCGTTGCACGATCTGATAGCTCGTCAAGCCTTCCGGGACTGAGATGCTATAAAGAATAGATTTACCTTCTACCAGCGTGTCTAAGACGTCGCGGAGGCTTGCATGGATCTTGATGTTATATTCCCCAGCTTTAACCTTATCGTAGACCCTGAAATATCTCGCTGCTATCAGAAACGTCCAACGGTCATTGATGATACCCTCACGCTCCAGCCGGTGCGCGATGGTGCTCACGCCCTCGCCGCGTGTAACGACGATCACCATCGGATAGCTTAGCGGGCCAGGCCGGTCGAACTGCACCCGGATCATATAAAAAAGAGCGCCAACGCAGATCAGGACGATCACAAGCAGCGTCATCATGCGGTTGAAGAACACCACGAGAGGATGCTGGTGCCGCTGTCTGCTGCCGTGGGGAGGTTCGGGCGCCCGGTCGGGCTCAAGAGCTTCCGAGGGACTGCGCGGCAAAACCGAATAATCGCGCTGGCCGCGATAGGCCGTCCTCTGCTTAGTATAGCGGCTGTCACCCTTCGAGTTGTAAACGTCTCTCGGCATGTGACTAGCTTACTCTCGCCCCTGGTCGATGCCATTCACCAACGCATTGTGGCAAAAACGTGTGAAGCTTTGGCCAATTATAGCGTTACAAGCAGAACTAGACAGATTTCAGACGGATCGAAGGCAGATGCAATCCACCCTATACGCGAAGGGTTCCCTAATCCGCGCGTCTCAGGATCAGGCTGGCGTTTGTTCCGCCGAATCCGAAGGAGTTGCTTAAAACGGTGTCAACCCGTTTTTCCTTCGATTTGTAAGGAACGAGATCAACGGCTGTGTTCACCGATGGATTGTCGAGATTGAGCGTGGGCGGAACGGCGTTGCTCGTGATAGCAAGGGCGGAGAAGATCGCCTCGACAGCGCCCGCAGCCCCAAGAAGGTGACCCGTCGCCGATTTGGTGGAGGACATCGTCAGCCGCCCCGCCGCATTGCCGAACAAGCGTTCGACTGCGGCAAGCTCGATTTCGTCGCCCATCGGGGTCGATGTGCCATGCGCATTGACATAGTCAATGTCCGCAGGCCCAATGTTCGCACGTTTCATCGCCGCTTTCATGCAGCGGAATGCGCCATCGCCATCCTCGGCTGGGGCGGTGATATGATAGGCATCGCCGGAGAGACCGTAGCCGATCACCTCGGCGTATATCCTGGCGCCCCGGGCTTTGGCGTGCTCGTAGTTTTCAAGGACGACGATACCGGCTCCTTCGCCCATCACAAAGCCGTCACGATCGCGGTCATAAGGACGCGACGCGCGTTGCGGCTCGTCATTGAAGTGGGTTGAAAGCGCGCGGCAGGACGCAAATCCGGCGATTGCCAGCCGGCAAAGAGGGCTTTCCGTACCGCCAGCGACCATGACATCGGCGTCGTCAAGCGCGATCAGGCGAGCGGCATCGCCGATGGCGTGCGCTCCAGTCGAGCATGCCGTAACGACAGCGTGATTCGGACCTTTCAGGCCATGCTTGATGGAGACGTAGCCCGAAGCGAGATTGATCAGGCGGCCGGGAATAAAGAACGGGCTGAGACGGCGCGGACCCTTTTCGTGGAGGATCATGGCGCCGCGCTCTATGCCCTGAAGGCCCCCGATGCCGGAGCCGATCAGCACGCCTGCGCGGTCGCGTTCGTCTACGGTTTTGGGCTGCCAACCGGCATCGGCGATGGCCTCGCCGGCTGCGGCAATCGCGTAAACGATGAAGTCATCGACCTTCCGCTGCTCCTTGGGTTCCATCCAATCGTCGGGATTGAACTCCCCTGGACCCGATCCCCGCGGGATGAAGCATCCGATCTGGCAGGCGATGTCGGACACATCGAACTCAGTGATGCGCCGTGCACCGCTTTTTCCTGCCAGAAGGTTGGACCATGCATGGCCAGCGCCACAGCCAACTGGCGTGACCAACCCGATGCCGGTGATAACTACGCGCCGCATCCTACCCTCCGACGTTCCCTTGCAAAGTCAGCGACGCTAAGGCTGGCTCGCAATGTCCGCCGGCACCCGATCGCCTGCGCCTCCCGCGCAAATTACGGGAGAATAGCGCATTCCTAAGACTTCCAGCCATCAAGCCTTCGAATGACTCTCAAGAAAGCGAATGGCATCGCCGACGGTTTGGATCGTTTCGGCGGCATCATCCGGGATTTCAACCCCGAACTCCTCCTCAAACGCCATAACAAGCTCAACCGTGTCCAAGCTGTCCGCGCCCAGATCATCGATGAAGCTGGCATTATCGGTTACTTTATCGGCTTCAACGCCAAGATGCTCGACGACGATCTTTTTAACGCGGTCCGAGATATCGCTCATGTTTTCCTCACGGTTTCCCCAAGTGATCAAGCGCGCCTAACTTACACTCGATAAGCACGGTATTTTACAATGCCGCAACACATCGGACATGGACTGCACCGGGGCGCGACGTGGCTGGTAGCACCGAAGTTAGAGGGGCGGAAGCTTTTTTTTGCTCCCGGCCAGCCTGTGCCGCTTCGCCGCGAACCCGGCCCGCAAAACTCCCG
>CAZCIF010000051.1:2776-6944 GCA_964498645.1 uncultured Rhodomicrobium sp.
GGACAGCGGTTAGACCATGACCATACCACCATTAATGTGGAGCGTTTCTCCAGTTATGTAACGGGCCTCTTCGCTCGCGAGAAACACCGCGCCGGCGGCTATGTCGTCCGGCTTGCCGAACGTCCCGGCCGGGATTGCGCTTGCGATGGCCTCCGTCTGTTTTTCGTTCAGCGTATGCGTCATCGGCGTTTCGATAAAGCCGGGCGCGATGCAATTAGCCGTAATGCCGCGCGATGCAACCTCGCGCGCCAGCGATTTCGTCATGCCAACGAGGCCCGCTTTCGAGGCGGCGTAATTCGCCTGGCCTGGATTGCCCATCACGCCGCTGACGGAAGCGATATTGATAATGCGCCCGGTGCGGCGGCGCATCATGTTCCGGAGCGCGGCACGGCAGAGAACGAAGACCGAGGTGAGATTGATGGCGATCACCTCGTCCCACTCCTCATCCTTCATGCGCATGAAAAGGTTGTCCTTCGTCACGCCTGCATTGTTGACCAGAATGTCGAGCTGGCCCATGGCCGCTTCGGCCTGCGCCACGAGATTGACAACCTGCGCGCGGTCGCGCAGATCGCAAGTCAGCACGTGGACGCGCGATTGGACCTTGGCCGCGACCTCATCGAGCTTCTCGCGGCGCGTGCCGGAAAGCGCAATGGTGGCGCCTTGCTTGTGCAGCGCAAGGGCGATGGCCTCGCCGATGCCGCCCGACGCGCCGGTCACGAGCGCGCATTTTCCAGTCAAATCAAACATGACGCCAAAATCCCATGCCGCCGTCAGGCCTCCATGCGCGCTTTCAGCCAATCCCCGAAGGACTTGATGCCGTCAGCCGTTCCAACCGCGCGGGCATCGGCTTCGCTGCGGATGCGTTTTGCAAGACCGGTCAGGACACGGCCTGCCCCGATCTCAAACAGCGTATCGATGCCGTGGTCAACCATGTAGGCCACGGATTCGCGCCAGCGCACAACTCCCGTCACCTGCTGAACCAACAAGCATTTGATCTCATGCGTGCCGGAAACGGGGGCGGCGGTCACATTGCTGATGAGCGGGACACGCGGCGGGGCAAGGTTCACTTTCTGAAGCGCTTCGGCCATGCGGTCCGCGGCGGGCTTCATGAGCGCGCAATGGAAGGGTGCGCTGACCGTCAGCGGCACCGCGCGCCTTATGCCGAATTCCGGCGCGAACTGCACCGCCCGGTCGATCGCCGCCTTGGAGCCGCTGATCACCACCTGGCCCGGGGCGTTGTCGTTCGCCACCTGGCATACATCGTTACCGGCTGCGGCGGCGGCTAATTTTTCGGCCGGTTCCAAATCCACGCCGAGCAGCGCCAGCATGGCACCCTGCCCTGCCGGAACGGCTTCCTGCATGGCAACCCCGCGAAGGCGCAAAAGCTTCGCCGCATCGGCCACAGAGAACACGCCCGAAGCGGCCAGCGCCGAATATTCGCCCAGCGAATGCCCGGCAACGAATGCAGGCTGAATTGCTTCCGCGCCAAACTCCTCGCGCAGCACGGCGAGGGCTGCGAGCGATACCGCCATCAGCGCGGGCTGCGCGTTTTGCGTGAGCGTCAGCTCCGCTTCCGGGCCTTCCCAAATGACGCGCGACAGCTTCTCGCCAAGGGCTTCGTCCACCGCTTCGAACACGGCTCTTGCGGCCGGGTAGGCTTGTGCGAGGTCCTGCCCCATGCCTACGGATTGGCTGCCCTGCCCTGGAAATGTGAATGCAAACGTCATGCGGCTCGCGTTACTACTCGCGTCATCGTACTCGGCGTGGAGCAGCTTTGCCTGCCACGGTCCGTGGCGCCAAAGACACGTTTCGGCGTTGCCTGTCAAGCGTGCTTTAAGGGGGGTTGCCTGATCGCGCGACGGCATCGTGCCGCGTCATACAGTACCGCGCAAAACTGTTGCGTTGCAGGCGGTTTTCCGTATAGTGCCCGCACCGTCCGGTTTGAGGCTGAACGGAACCGGGAGGCTATTCCCAAAACGGATATCCTCGCGCGCGGCGCTACGGCGCCCTGTTCCCGTGTCTCTGCTCTGCTTAAGATCCTTCAACGCCTTTCCAAGGCTTGACGGGGGCTCTGCGCCGGACACGAACGCAACTGGGAAAGGCCGATATGCCACGTTACGAGCATACCTTTCTTGCGCGCCAGGATGTTACGGCGCAGCAAGTCACAGGGCTTATGAACACCTACAAATCCGTCATCGAAGAGCATGGCGGCACGGTCGCCAAGACCGAATATTGGGGTCTCAAGTCCACAGCTTACAAGATCAAGAAGAACCGCCGCGCGCATTACGCGTTTTTCAACATCGAGGCGCCGCATGAGGCCGTGCTCGAGATGGAGCGGCAAATGCGGATTTCGTCCGACATCCTGCGCTTCCTTACGGTTCGCGTCGAGGAGCTGGACGAGAAACCCTCGATCATGATGCGCAAGCAGGACGAGCGCGAGCGTGGCGAACGCGGTGATAGAGGCGACAGGGGCGGCCGGCCTCCGCGGCGCGACCGTGAGGATCGCGGCTTTGGCGGAGGCGGCGGCTTCCGCGGCGATGACGAGGGCGGCCAGCGCTTTGGCGGCGGGCGTCCCCCGCGCGCAGGAGGTGACGAATGAGCATGCAAGCCATGGGTGGCGGAGCGCGCCGCCCCTTTTACCGCCGCCGCAAGACCTGCCCCTTCACGGGCGAGAATGCGCCGGTCATCGATTATAAGGACGTGCGGCTGCTTCAGCGCTTCATCTCCGAGCGCGGCAAGATCGTTCCGAGCCGCATCACGGCTGTGTCCGCCAAGAAGCAGCGCGAGCTGGCCAAGGCCATCAAGCGCGCGCGCTTTCTCGGCCTTCTCCCCTATGTGTTGAAATAGGAGCGCACCGCCATGCAGATTATTCTCCTGGAAAGGATCGGCCGCCTCGGCCAAATGGGCGATGTGGTCAAGGTGCGCGACGGCTTTGCGCGCAACTTCCTTTTGCCGCAGGGTAAGGCGCTTCGCGCCACGAAAGAAAATATGTCGCGCTTCGAGCAGCAGCGTGCTCAGCTTGAGGCCACGAACCTACAGCGCAAGGATGAAGCCGGCGCCGTTGCCGAGAAGCTCGATGGCCTGAGCTTCTCCGTGTTGCGCCAAGCGGGAGATACGGGGCAGCTCTACGGCTCGGTATCCACGCGCGATGTTGCCGATGCTGTAACGGCTGGCGGCTTCACGATCGAGCGCGTGCAAGTCTTGCTTGACCGCCCGATCAAGAACCTTGGATTGCACCATGTCCGCGTGAGCCTTCACCCTGAGGTGGAAATCAAGGTCATCGTCAATGTCGCGCGCACCGCGGAAGAGGCCGAGCGTCAGACAGCCGGCGAGGATGTGACGAAGGTGCGCGACGAATATGAGGCCGAGCAAGCGGCCCTTGCAGCCGAAGCGCTGTTCGAGCGCGAGCCGGAGGCGCCGGAAGAGTAAGCTTCGCTCTTCAAAGGCAATCCCCAAAAAAGCCCCGCCTCTTGTGCGGGGCCTTTTGTATTTATACCGGCTTTGGTGCGATTACTGGGCCCCTGCTTTCGCGGGAATGGCACCGCACGGCTCAGCATTGATATCCTCTGGTATAACTGGTGTGCGGGCGGCGCACGGAGCGATCGCTGCGCGCCTGCCGTAAATCTCATGGGCGCGGGCTTCGAACGCATCGGCGAATGTGCGGAAGGCCCGGTCGAACACAGCGCCCATCAGCATCTGCAGCGGCATCGACTTCAATTCGTAGTCGAGATAAAAGCCGATCTGGCTCTCTACGTCGTTAAGCGGCTTGAAGGTCCAGCGGTTCTCCAGACGGCGGAACGGCCCGTCGAGATAATCGACATGGATCGTGCGCACGCCCGGTTTCAGCACCACGCGGCTCGTGAAGCTCTCGGTGAAAAGCTTATAGGCCACGGTCATGCGCGCGATGACAGTCTCATTCTGCTCCGCATGTTCCCGCCGCAGCACGTGCATGTTTTTGCACAGCGGCACGAACTTCGGATATTGCTCGACATCGGCGACGAGCGCGAACATATCGGCGGCGGAGTGTGTGACGCGGCGGGACGTATGAAAAGATGGCATCAGCAACTCGAACTCGGGAGAAAGCGGCCGGCTTCGCGGTTCATGGCGAAAACCTTAACATTGGAATGGAGTGCGTGAGCCGCCATAGCGAGACGGTATTTCGCCGCAT
>CAZCIF010000051.1:6954-18276 GCA_964498645.1 uncultured Rhodomicrobium sp.
TTGCGATCTTGGGATAGCTGGTGTGTGGGCGGCGCACGGTGCGCTCGCTGCGCGCCTGAAGATATTGAACGGTCCAACGGAACGCCTCTTTTCAGGCGGCTCTTTGATAAGGCAGGAAGCTCGTCAGCTCGGGCGCAGAAATCTTGCTCCGCTCGAAGCAATCCCGCCGCATGGCGAAGATAGAATCGGTCAGCAGTTCCACCATGCGGTTTTGATCGGCGGGCTGCACGGGCGTCGCGACGGTCTTCAAGAAAGAGTAATAGGCGCCAACCGTCCTCACAACGTCGTCCGAACCGACGACAGCGATGGAACTCACGGCGTTCATGAGATCGAAGCTCGTGCTCTCGTCGAGCCGCTGCGAGATCGCCATGTTTTTCTCGATGAAATTGAGATAGTGCCGCCGCCTGAGCTCGGTGAGCTGATTGCTGCGCTCGACGCTCTTCTGCACGATATAAGTGACGATGCCCAGGAAAACCGCGACAACCGCGGCGACCGCCGATATCAGCTCTGTCATTGAAAGCCCCAAATTCTTCGCAGCAGGCGAAGCGCCGCCGATCCTGGGCTCCGCCGTCAACTAGCCCTTGTAAGCTCAAGCCGCGCGGCTTTCAAGCGCTGGAAATCGTCGCCGGCGTGGTAGGACGAGCGCGTGAGCGGGCTGGAAGCCACGACAAGGAACCCTTTGGAGTAGGCGATACTCTTATAGCTCTCGAACTCCGCAGGCTCGGCGAAGCGGTCAATGGCGGCATGCTTGCGCGTCGGCTGCAAATACTGGCCGATGGTGAGGAAATCCACATCCGCCGAGCGCAAATCGTCCATGAGCTGAAGCACCTCGTTCCGCTTTTCGCCGAGACCCAGCATGATGCCCGACTTGGTGAACATGGTTTTGTCCAGCTCCTTCGCGCGCTGGAGCAGGCGCAGCGAATGGAAATAGCGCGCGCCGGGCCGGATCGTGAGATAGAGCGAGGGCACGGTTTCGAGATTGTGGTTGAACACGTCCGGCTTGGCCGCGATCACCGTTTCGAGCGGGCCATCGCCCTTCTTCAGAAAGTCTGGCGTCAGCAGCTCGATGGTCGTGGCGGGCGCGGCTGCGCGGATCGCGCGGATCGTGGCTGCGAAATGCCCTGCCCCGCCATCGGCCAGGTCGTCGCGGTCCACCGAGGTAATGACCACATGCTCTAGTGCAAGCGTGGCCACCGCGCGGGCCACATTCTCCGGCTCGGTTTCGTCGAGCGCGCCCGGCAACCCGGTCTTCACATTGCAGAAGGCGCAGGCGCGCGTGCAGGTATCGCCCATGATCATCATGGTCGCGTGGCGCTTTTCCCAGCACTCGCCGATGTTGGGGCAGCCCGCTTCTTCGCACACCGTATGCAGCTTGTTCTCGCGGACGATCTTGGCCGTGCCCGCATAACCCGGCGATCCGGGCGCCTTCACGCGAATCCATGCCGGCTTGCGTTGCACGGGCGTATCGGGCCGGTGCGCCTTTTCCGGGTGGCGCGGCGCGCCGCCTTCGCGCTCGTCGAGAATTGTCACCATGGTTTTCGCCGTCCGGGCAGCTGATAGAGCGAACTCAAAGAGTATGTCATCGCGAGGCGCGCTTTAGCCGCCGTGGCGATCCATAGCAACGTCAGAGACTTCTGCCTGGATTGCTTCGCTATGCTCGCAATGACGCTGCCTCCGCTTTCGTTGAAAATGCTGTAGGCTCACTTGAGGAGGTCAAGCTCCCGGCTGAGCACGCCGGCTATCGCCTCCATCCCCTCCTCAACCTTACGCATCCGGCCCTTCACGCCGATGACCTCTACGGTCAGCTTGTCCAGCTTCGCCGATGTCGTATCGAGCTTCACACCAATAGCCTCGACCTTCGCATCGGTCGCTGCCTGCGCCTCGTGAATCTCGCGCAAAAGCCGAAGGGTCAAATTGTCTTCTTCCGCCGCCATCGCCTTAAATCCTTAATGACCACCGGGATTGCTCGCCTGCTTATATATGGATAACCCGGCCATAGGCGTCCAGCACGCTCTCATGCATCATCTCGGAAAGCGTTGGGTGCGGGAAGATGGCCTCCATCAATTCGGCCTCGGTGGACTCCAGCGTCTTCGCGATGCCGAAGCCCTGGATCAGTTCCGTCACTTCCGCGCCGATCATATGCGCGCCGAGCAGCTCGCCGGTCTTGGCATCGAAGATTGTTTTCACGAAGCCTTCAGGCTCGCCCAGCGCGATGGCCTTCCCGTTGCCCTGATAGGGGAAGCGGCCGACCTTGATCTCGCGGCCATTCGCCTTCGCCGCGGCTTCCGTCAGGCCGACAGAGGCCACCTGCGGCTGCGAATAGGTGCAGCCCGGCACATTCTTGACGTTGAGCGGGTGAACATCGTTCTTGCCCGCGATCTTCTCGACGCAGATGATGCCCTCGTGGCTCGCTTTATGCGCAAGCCAGGGCGGCCCCGCCACGTCCCCGATGGCATAGATACCGGGGGCAGCAGTGCGGCAATATTCATCGATAACGATATGGGATTTGTCGATCTTCACGCCCTGCTCTTCCAGGCCGAGATTTTCGACGTTCCCCACAATGCCAACGGCGAGGATAACGCGGCTGAATTCTTGCATTTCCTGCTTGCCGTCTTTCAGCGTGATGGTGGCTTTCACGCTGCCGGCGCCCTTTTCGAGCTTATCGATTTTCGCACCAGTGAAAATCTTGATTCCTTGCTTCTCGAACGATTTTCGCGCGAAGGCCGAAACCTCCTCATCCTCCACCGGCAAGATGCGGTCCAGAATCTCGACCACGGTCACTTTCACGCCGAGCGCGTTGTAGAAGCTCGCGAATTCAATGCCAATGGCGCCCGAGCCTACAACTAGGAGCGATTGCGGCATCGTATCCGGCACCATCGCCTCCTTATAGGTCCAGATCAGCTTGCCATCGGGTTCAAGGCCGGGCAGCGTGCGCGCACGCGCGCCGGTGGCGATGATGATATGCTTGGCTTCGACATCGGCAAGCGGCTTGCCGTCCTTGCCGGTGACGGTGATCAGACCCTTGCCCTTCAGCCGCGCCGTTCCGTCGATCACAGCGACTTTATTCTTCTTGAGGAGATAGGCGACGCCGCTCGAAAGCCGGTCGGCCACTTTCCGCGAGCGGCTCACCACCTTGGCGAGGTCGAAACCGATGTCCTTTGCTTTCAGCCCGAACTCGTCCGCGTGCCGGAACAGCGTCAGCACCTCGGCGGTACGCAGGAGCGCTTTCGTCGGAATGCAGCCCCAATTGAGGCAGATGCCGCCGAGATGCTCCCGCTCGATAACTGCCGCCTTCAATCCTAGCTGCGCCGCGCGGATCGCCGCGACATAGCCGCCAGGGCCCGCGCCAATCACTGCGACATCGAATGCTTCGCTCATACCGGTCCCTCAATCGAGATGGAAGGTCACTGTTCCGCTAGACAGTTCCCTTGCTCTTTAAACGATGTTCTTACAAGGGAAATGACGGACGATCGCAAGGGCGCTCGCGTCAGGGGGCCATGCTGCCCTGGAAAAACATCATGGTGGCTGCAAAGCCCAGAACGGAACGCACCGCATGAAGCCTTCCCCATCTCACAATGAGGGATCTTGCCTGCGGGTTTGGGTCCGCTGGCTCCATGCGCATGAGTTTGTTGTTCGTGGGCATGATCGCGATCAGCGTCCATGGCCAATTCGCGAACAGTAAGACTGCGCCCAAAAAAAATCTGCTATCTCCCTTGTCATACCAGGCCAGAAACCCGCAAAGGCTGCCAATAAGTGCGAGCGTCGCCTGCATGGCGAAGCCGCGCTTATAGGAGGGCTTCCATTCGGTGAGGAGTGCTTTGTCATCGAGCTTCAGCCGCGCGGGCTGCTCGGCGGCGTTGATATAAATTGCGGCGCCGGTGAACGCGGCGGCAATAATTAACGCGAGATGACCGAAGAAAACATCCAAGGCTTAAATCCTGTCATACAGCAAAATCTTAGCTCAGCGCCCCTCATCCTGTCCTTCTCCCATGGGAGAAGGGACGCCTGAATAAGGCTCGGAGCGTGCAACATCGTTCCCTCTCCCAGTGGGAGAGGGACAGGGTGAGGGGTGCCTGGCCGATGAACCATCCCGCGATCGCCATCATGCCAGCATCGTAACGGGCTCCTCGATGAAGCCCTTGAACGCTGTCAAAAGTTGCGCGCCTAGTGCGCCGTCGACAACCCGGTGATCGCAAGACAGCGTGCAGCTCATCATCGTCGCCGCCACGATTTGACCGCCCTTCACGATGGCGCGCTTCTCGCCGCGGCCCACCGCTAAGATCGTCGCGTGCGGCGGGTTGATGACCGCGTCGAAATTATCGATGCCGAACATGCCGAGGTTGGAAATGGCGGTGGTGCCGCCCTGATATTCGTGCGGGGCGAGGCGCCGGCGGCGCGCGCGCTCGGCCAGTTCCTTCACCTCGTTCGAGATTTGCGGCAGCGTCTTATGCTCGACGCCGCGAATGACCGGAGTGAACAGCCCGCCATCTATGGCGACAGCTACGCCAATATCCGAACCCTTGTGCATCAGAAGGCCGCGCTCCGTGAAGGTCGCGTTGGCGCCGGGCACGCGTTGCAAGGCAAGCCCCATGGCCTTGATGATGAAGTCGTTCACCGAAAGCTTGTAGGCGTTTGGGCCTTCCTTTGGCGAGCGCACGTTCAGCCTGTGGCGTGCATCGAGCAGCGCATCGATCTCACAGTCCACGTTGAGGCGGAAATGCGGAACGCTGGCCGCGGCCTGGGTGAGGCGCAGAGCGATGGTCTTACGCATATTGTCGAGCGGGCGGATTTCGTAGCTGCCCTTCTCGTAAAGCGCGAGAATTTGCTCGTCGGACATCGCCGCCGGAAACGCCCGCGACGGCACGAGCGCCTGCATTCCGTTTGGCGCTGGCGCCGCAATGGCTGCGGGAGCCGCCGCCGGAGCCTTTTGCCCGCCAGAGCGCGCGGCCTCATCGACATCGTATTTGACGATGCGCCCATGCGGCCCCGAGCCTCTGATCTGCGACAAGGCGATCCCTGCCTCTGCCGCAAGCCGCCGGGCGAGCGGAGAGGCGAAGAGGCGGCCATGACCATTGGCTTTGCCCGGAGCGCCTTGCATTTCCACCTTCTTTTCCCCGGGAGAAGGCTGCATCGCTTTCTCCTTCTCCCCTTGAGGAGAAGGTTGGGGCACAGGGGACACTTCTGCGGCAATCGCCGATACATCTTCCCCCTCGCCGAGCAAAATGGCGATGGGCGTGTTCACGGCCACGCCCTCGGTGCCCTCGGGGACCATGATCTTGCCGATCGTGCCTTCATCGACGGCCTCGACCTCCATGGTCGCCTTGTCCGTCTCGATCTCCGCAATGGCATCGCCGGATGAGACCTTGTCGCCCTCTTTCTTAAGCCATTTCGCAAGCTTGCCCTGCTCCATGGTGGGCGAAAGGGCGGGCATGAGGATCGGTGTCGGCATGAGTTTTCCTTACGGCATCTGAGGACGCGGCGGCGGCCAGCGGTAAATGAACGTCAAATAAGTCAGGGCGAAGTACACGACGCCGCCCAGAAGCCACGCGGCCCAAGCAGCTACAACGCGGCCGTCCAGGAAGAGTGAACGCACGATGATGGGCGGGCCAAGCACATCCATTCCCGTCGATTTCTGCGGCAGCCTCAGCCAAGCGGTGTGCATTCCCTCTCCGAGATACTGCATATTCAGCGCGAGCGCCCCGAGCACTGCGAAGCTAATCGTCAGAAGAATAAAGGCCACAAACCGCAAGTTGAAGGGAGCACTGTACAAGAAAAGGTAAAGCCCTACAATGTAGGCCGAGACGATAGCGAGGAAAAGCGAGAATATCGCAGCAGTGGCCTGCGCCGCCTGAATTGCGCTCCCGAGTATCTCAGCTTCCGTCATGCTTCACCAATGCTTCCAGTGGCGGCGCGGCAATTAGGTGCGATACAGGACGGACCTGGCGGCTTTCACCACGCGGGCGGTGTCCGGAAGCGCCAGCTTCTCCAAATTCGCGGCGTAAGGCATCGGCACATCCGCGCCCGAGACCTTGGTGGGCGGCGCGTCCAGATAATCGAACGCCTCCTGCGCCACACGCGCGCAAATCTCGGAGCCGAGCGAGCAGACCGGCCACGCCTCCTCGACGGTCACAATCCGGTTCGTCTTGCGCACCGACGCCAGCACGGTATCCATATCGAGCGGGCGCAGCGTGCGCAGGTCGATCACCTCCGCGTCGACCCCTTCGGCTTCCAGCTCCTTGGCCGCCTCAAGCGCGTAGACCATGCAACGCGACCACGCGACGATGGTCACATCCTTGCCGGGCCGCGCGATCTTGGCCTTTCCGATAGGCACCAGCCAATCTTCAACTTTCGGTACTCGCCCGGTTGTGCCGTAGAGGATCTCGTTTTCGAGGAAGACGACGGGGTTTGGATCGCGGATGGCGGCCTTCAGAAGCCCCTTGGCGTCGGCGGCGTTCGACGGCGCAATCACCTTCAGCCCCGGCACATGCGCATACCAGGCCGAATATTCCTGGCTGTGCTGGGCGGCGACGCGCGCAGCGGCACCGTTCGGCCCGCGGAACACGATGGGGCAGCCCATCTGGCCGCCGGACATGTAATGCGTCTTGGCAGCCGAGTTGACGATCTGGTCGATGGCCTGCATCGCGAAGTTAAAGGTCATGAACTCAACGATGGGGCGCAGCCCCGCGAAGCCCGCGCCGATGCCCAGCCCCGCGAAACCCGCCTCTGTGATCGGCGTATCGATCACGCGGCGCGGGCCAAACTCATCGAGCAGCCCCTGCGTGACCTTGTAGGCGCCCTGATATTCGGCGACTTCCTCGCCCATGATGAAGACCGAATCGTCCCGGCGCATCTCTTCGGCCATGGCGTCGCGAAGGGCTTCGCGCATGGTCATCTGCACCATCTCGACGCCTTCGGGGATCTCGGCGGCGCTGTCATATCCGGCGGGCAGCTCATCGCGGGCGGCACCACGGTCCCAGGCTTCGGCGGCGGGCCGCACTTCGATCGCTCCGGCTTCCGCTGTTGCGGAAGCAGGCGCGGCTCCATTGGCTTTAAGCGCCATGCCCTTCGCCAGCGCCGAGCTATCCTCGCCATTGACCAGGATCATCGCTATGGGCGTGTTGACTTTCACGCCCTCCGTCCCCGCAGGCACAAGGATCTTCCCGAGCTTGCCCTCGTCGACCGCCTCGATCTCCATTGTGGCCTTATCGGTCTCGATCTCGGCAATAACGTCGCCCGAACGGACCTCATCGCCCTCGGCCTTAACCCATTTGGCGAGTTTGCCCTCTTCCATGGTGGGCGATAGGGCTGGCATTAATACTTGTGCCGGCATTTCATCCTCTATGTCATGGCCCTTGAGGCGGCCATCCGGGGCCACAATCAAAGGGCGTGGAACGGTAGATGGCCGGGCGGGCCCGGCCATGAGATAATGGTTATCTCAATATATCCGTGTAAAGCTCTACCGGATCGGGCTCCGGATCGCGCTGCGCGAACTCCGCTGCCTCGTTCACGACGGCTCTGATCTCCTTATCGATCCGCTTCAGCTCGTCCTCGCTCGCGCGCCCGGACGCCAGAAGCCGCGCCCGCACCTGCTCGATGGGGTCGTGCTCGTGGCGCATCTTTTCCACTTCCTCTTTCGTCCGGTACTTCGCCGGATCGGACATGGAGTGGCCGCGATAGCGGTAAGTGAGCATTTCGAGGATGTACGGCCCTTTGCCTTCGCGCGCCCAGGCCACGGCCTTGCAACCCGCCGCCTTCACCGCGCGCACATCCATGCCGTTCACCTGCTCGCCGGGAATGTCGAAGCTCTTGCCTCGCTGCGATAGGTCCGTCACCGCCGAGACCCGGTCGATGCGTGTGCCCATGCCATATTTGTTGTTCTCGACGACATAAACCACCGGCAAACGCCAGAGCTCCGCCATGTTGAAGGCTTCGTAGACCTGTCCCTGGTTCGCGGCCCCATCGCCATAATAAGTGAGGCAGACATGTCCGTTGCCTTTGTATTTATTCGCAAGAGCAAGGCCCGTGCCAAGCGGCACCTGCGCCCCCACGATACCGTGCCCGCCATAGAAAGATTTCTCCACGGAGAACATGTGCATGGAGCCGCCCTTGCCCTTGGAATAGCCATTGCGGCGCCCGGTCAGCTCGGCCATCACGCCTTTCGGATCCATGCCGCAGACGAGCATATGGCCGTGATCGCGATAGGCGGTGATGACCTGATCGCCCTCGCGTATTGCCATTTGCATGCCGGCGACCACCGCTTCCTGACCGATATAGAGATGGCAGAAGCCGCCGATCAGGCCCATGCCGTAAAGCTGGCCGGCCTTCTCCTCGAATCGCCGGATGAGCAGCATCTGCCGGTAGGCAAGCACTTCTTCGCCGGGGCTTAATTCTGGCACTGCCTGCCTCTGCTCGCTCGCTGGTTGTACAAGATCGTCGAGCATCGCGATTCGCTTTCATAAATAGGGGAGCGGCATCGGCTTGGATGCCTGCCGAGTCGTTTTTCCCTTAATAATAGTTTTTTCCCGGTCTTGCTAACGGGTCGTCTCGCACTAGCGAACGTTACTGCACATCTTTTTCGCTGTTCACAACCACGATGTCCGTGGGGTTGGCGAGATCGAGGAGCGAGCGGGCTTGCTCGTCGAGGAGAGCCGGTTGAGACGCGGCCTTCTTGGTCAGGAGTTCCTCATCGCGCTCCAGCCGCGCGCGCTCGGACTTTAGGGCAGCCAGTTCCTTGCTGAGGGCATCGATCCTGGCCTGCAGCTGCTCATGCGCAGCGAGCCCATGCGCGCCCCGAATGGCGTCGCTTGCCACATAGACGATCAGCCCGAGCAGCACCGCCAATAAACTGAACTGCCGCAAAAACCGCCGCCGCCCTGCCGCCATCATAGATCCTCCTGCAAAGGCAACGATAGCGAATGCCGGTTAGCGTTACATTAATCAGGGCAGATTAGAGCGAGGACTGGGCTCAGAGTAGTTCTAGAAACTCGTCGACTGTTAGTCCTGCATCTTTGATAATGCGGTGCAGTGTTCCCGTTTTTAGGGGACCGTGACCCGAAGCGCGGCATCCTTCTTATGGCGGAGGATATGATGGCTAGTAGTGATGTGGTGCACCTCAAAGCCGGCCTTCTCCAGCAGGTTAATCAGCTTTCGCGGTGTCACCGCCGGGAGTTTGCGGCTCCTGCCACTTCGGGAAGCGCAACTGTCAGCGGACTCAGCAAAGCGCCTCGCTCTTCGGGCATCGGAAGGCCGTCTTTGCGAAGGCTTTCGAGATAACCTTTGATCGCGTCGCGCGCCATCGACAGCGCCTCCTCGACTGTTTCGCCCTCGGTCACTACGCCCGGCAGCGAAGGGCGGTGGGCGATGTAGCCGCCCTCTGCATCCGGTTCGAGAATAACGGTATAAGTGTAAGTTGCATAAACTTACCTTAGCATGGCCGCCACGCGCATGGATCTCGAAATCTCGCTCTGCTCCGCCAAATCAAGCCGCGCGCAAGATCGAACGGCCCGCGTAAACCGCGACGTCGCCCAGCTCCTCCTCAATGCGGATGAGCTGGTTATATTTCGCGGTGCGGTCCGAGCGCGAAAGCGAGCCGGTTTTGATCTGGCCCGCATTCGTCGCCACCGCGATATCGGCGATGGTCGAGTCCTCGGTCTCGCCGGAGCGGTGGGAAATCACCGCCTTGAAAGCCGCGCGCTGGGCCATGTCCACGGCGTCGAGCGCCTCGCTCAGCGTGCCGATTTGGTTTACCTTCACGAGGATCGCATTGCCGCAGCCCTTCGCGATGCCATCGGCCAGCCGCTTCGGGTTGGTCACGAACAGATCGTCACCCACGAGATTGCAGCGCGAACCGATTGCCCCGGTTAGCGCGTGCCAGCCGTCCCAATCGTCCTCGGCCATTCCGTCCTCGATGGAGATGATTGGGTAGCGCGCGACGAGATCGCGGTAGAACGCCACCATCTCCTCCGGGCTTAAGCTCTTGCCCTCGCCTTTCAGCTCATATTTGCCGTTCGAGAAGAATTCGGTCGAAGCGGGATCGAGCGCGATGGCCACATCGTCGCCCGGCTTATAGCCCGCTTTCTCGATCGCGCGCATCACGAAGGCAAGCGCCTCGTCGGCCGATTTGAGGTTCGGCGCGAAGCCGCCTTCGTCGCCCACATTGGTGCTGTGTCCGCCTTCCTTGAGGAGCTTTTTCAGCGTGTGGAAGATCTCCGAGCCCCAGCGGACCGCATCGGCCAGCGTGGGCGCGCCCAAAGGCGAGATCATGAATTCCTGGAAATCGATCGGATTGTCCGCATGCGCGCCGCCATTGATGATGTTCATCATGGGCACGGGCATCACCCGTGCATTGACCCCGCCGAGATAGCGGTAAAGCGGCAGGTCGAGCGCCTGGCTCGCGGCCTTTGCGGTAGCGAGCGACACGCCAAGGATCGCATTGGCGCCGAGCCTGCTCTTGTTCTCCGTGGCGTCCAGCATGAGCAGCGTGTTGTCGATGCGGCGCTGATCCTCTGCATCCATGCCTTGCAGCGCATCGAAAATCTCGCCATTTACGGCGTCGACGGCCTCAAGCACGCCCTTGCCGAGATAACGGCTGCCGCCGTCGCGCTTCTCGATGGCCTCATGCGCGCCTGTCGAGGCGCCGGACGGAACGGCCGCGCGGCCCATGGACCCATCCTCCAGCACGACATCGACCTCGACGGTGGGATTGCCGCGGCTGTCGAGAATTTCGCGGCCGATGATATCAGCGATAGCGGTCATGAGAGTACCTCGTCAAAAGACGTGAGAAATTAGGAAAACACACAACGCTCTTAAAGGACTCGCGCCGCAGGGCCAAGAGGCTTAAACCGTGAGAGATGAATATGAGACCGAAAGACGCGACAAAAGCCCTCGTTTTGCTCTCCGGCGGGCAGGACTCCGCAGTCTGCCTTGCCTGGGCCTTGACGCGATACGGCCATGTGGAAACCCTGGGCTTCCGTTACGGCCAGCGGCATAGCGTCGAGCTGGAGTGCCGGCTCCGGTTGCGGAAAGCGCTGGCTGACGCATTCCCCGAGTGGCAGCCGCGGCTCGGCCCTGATCATGTGCTCGATCTGTCCGTGCTTGGAGAGGTGAGCGATACGGCGCTCACCAGCGAAGCGGAGATAACGCTTGGCGCGAACGGGCTGCCGAATACATTCGTGCCTGGGCGGAACCTCCTGTTCTTCACGCTTGCCGCGGCGCTCGCCTACCGGCGGGGCATCGGCGATCTCGTGGGCGGCAGGTGCCAGACCGATTACTCGGGTTATCCCGGCTGCCGCAACGAAACGCTCGCGGCGCTCAACCGGGCCA
>CAZCIF010000052.1:0-9676 GCA_964498645.1 uncultured Rhodomicrobium sp.
AGAGGGCACATTCGTAAACCGCACATACCATGCGACCCTGTTCTCGGTCAGAACATGCCACACAAGAACGAAGGCAATGATCGAGATGGCGGCGAGGAAGGCCGGCCGGACGTCCTGCCATCCAAGCCGCCTCCATTTTCCGATGCGCGCATTGCTGGATTTGCCCGTCTCAACGGCTGCCTCTTGCTCCTCTGCTGCGTCGATTCTAGGGGTATCGGGAACCGTGAACCTATCTGCAAGCCCGGCACGCGCCATGTCTTAGCCTCCGAAAGCAGAAGCGGCCTCGACGGCGCCAGCGAAGTCTAAGACCTTCCCGTTCATCTTTGCGGCATAGCTCTCCGCGTCCTTCTTCAGCATGAAGGGTTCCACGGTGGAGGCTCCACTTTCAGTTTTCGAAACATAGAAGGCCTGGTCCGCAAAGAGCTTGAGCTTCCGCTCAGAGTCAAAGAGGTAGACTTTGGCGATCTTCTTCCCCTCCTTCACGAGGCCGCGATAGGCTGCAAGCGTGCAACCCGCGCTGCTATAGGGCATTATCTCCCCGCCTTCGATCCAGATTTCACCGGCTTTTCTTGGCTCAGTGATGGGTTTCTTGCAGAACGTGTCTTGCCCTTTCACCTCGTAGTTTTCGGTTGAGACAAGCTGCTTGCCGTAGTCGAGTCCAAGATCTGCGTAGGCCTTGCGGATGTAACTGTCATTGACCCAAGCCTTGACATCGAAATCTTTCATGCGGCCGAGCTTCTGTAAGACTTTCGCATCGGTTGCCGCGTCTGCAACGAGCTTTGGCTTGATTGTTGGGTCCAGTGTCATCAGCCCGCCTGGCCCAAGGAAGATGTAGACGACTTCCTTATCGATGCCGGTCCATTCGGCGATCTTCGTAGCCGCAGCCTTTGGATCGGATTTCACCCAATTGTTTGCCTCAATGATCGCTTTCAAATAAGCGACCACCACCTCCGGATATTTTTCAGCGAAGTCGGTGCGAACGACGACACCGTGCCAAGTGGATATATCCGCTTCGATACCATCGAAGATTTTGCGGGCGAAACCCCGATGGGGGAGAAGTTCGGCGAAGGGAACGAAGTCGGCATGCGCATCGATTTTCTTCTCGCGCAAGTTCGTTGACCCCACCTCAGGCGATTGACTGACAAGCTGAAAGTAGTCTGCGGGCCAGCCCCGATCCTGCATGACCTTTAACAGCATTCCGTGCGCTGCTGAGCCGAAGGGAACGCTGACGACTTTCCCTTTCAGATCCGAGAGCTGGAAGTAGGAGGAATCCTTGTTGACGACAACGCCGTTTCCCGATCCCAGAAGATTGTAGGCGGCGACGGCTATGAGCTGACTCTTGCCTTCTGGATTGCTTTGGAAGGTGTAGCCGTTCACGACGAGCGGATAATCGCCCATTGCACCAAACTGGAGCTTGCCGGCCATCATGCCGTTCGTGACCGGTGGCCCAGAGGTGAAGTTTTGCCAGTCGATCGCATAGGTCACCCCTTCATATTTGCCGGTCTTCGGCAGATGCTTATCGAGGAGCTTTAAGTGCCGGATGACCGCCCCGGTTGTCACGGTATTGGAGGTAGTATCCTGTGTGCCAATGCCGAAGGAGATCGTTTCGGCATGGGATTGCCCCATGAGTATCGCGGTTACCGCCGTGGTGGCTAAAACTCTTAACGGCCTGCGCATGCTTATCTCCTGTCTGGATAAGGCAATTCAGCCTGTTTGCCCTATAACAGTTTCGCAAGCCGCGTGCCAAAGGTGACAGGCAACACGAAAGCTCTGTTAAGCTCGTATTTTTGAATGAGTTTTTTCCGGGAACCAGCTGCTTTGAGAAGCATATGCGGCAAACCGCAGGCCGCCTGAAGTTTACTACTTATTTTCATGTATCTCTTGGAAGCAGCCCGGCGGGCAGAAATATGAGCGGATTGGCCTGCCGATGTAATACAAGTTGGCCGGCACCGGCGTCCCTACCAGCGCGCACTTCGCACGCGAAATTGAAACGTATCGAGCCGCGCAAAGAGATATTCAAAATCAACCGGCCGGCCTCGATCGTCATGGGTGAGGCGGCTGATGCGCAAGATCATGGCCCCCTCACTCTCTTCCAAGAGCGGGGCGAACTCAATCGATGCGTGCGTGGTCTCGATAGTAAGATCCGCGAACCCCAGCTCAATGCCGAGCTGCTTTTCGAGAAGGGTGAACACGTCCTCGGATTGAAGATCGAGTTGCTGAAGCCTTCGCCCGATGTGTAACGGAAAATAGCTTACGTCGATTGAAACAACGGTACCGCTTGCCAGTCTTATACGCTTGAGCTGGACAACAGGATCGCCCGGAGAAAGGTTCAGCGCCTCCGCAACGTCTTTGGCGGCCGGCAGTTCCTCCACGCTCAACACCTTTGAGGAGGTCGGAAGGCCGAGAGGTGCCATCATCTCTCCGAAGCTTTGCAGCCGGAGGAGGTCGAGCACAGCCTTGAGGCGGCGCACAAAATAGCCCTTGCCTTGCAGGCTGAACACGAGGCCAAGCCGGCGCAAATCATCGAGAGCTTGCCGTACGGTGACGCGGCTCACATCGAACTGCGCCATGATCTCATGCTCGCTTGGAAGCTGAGTTCCCCTCCGGAAATCGCCGCTTGCAATCCGGGCTGCGATCCAATCGCGGACCGCGAGATATTTCGAGGGCCGCCCCCTTTTTGGAGCGTTGGCTGGGCGCGCCGGTATTATCATAATCTCAACTGCCTTATCTGTCAGACAAGGCGGCCAAGGGCCCATTTGATGTTTTTGCGCACGTCTGGATCGGGGTCGTCCGCCGCGGCAAAAAGCGCATCACGGGCCCTTACATCGGCGATTTCTCCGAGCGCCGCCGCCGCTTCCTTGCGCAAATTCGCCTGCGGATGGCCCAAAGCTTTTACTATCCCCTCGATAGCATCACGCGCCTTCAATTGGCCCAAGCTTCGCACGGCCTTGAGCCGCACCTGCCAATATGGATCGTCGAGGGCGCCAATCAGGCCGGGAATGGCGGACTGCCCATTCATGAACCTTCCAACGGTTTCGGCGGCTATTTCGCGCACTGACCAATCCTGATCCGAAAGGGAGCGGCGGATGGCGTCAAGACTTCGCGGAGTCTTCGAGAAGGCAAGCGCACTAACGGCGGCACGGCGAACACCCGCGTCCCCGTCTTGTGCCGCGGAAATAAGGGCAGGCGCGGTCTCCTCAAGTTTCAAAAAACCGATGACTCCAACAGCCTGAACGCGCACACCGGCATCGTCATCGCGAAGGGCCGACAGCGCCGGCTGCAAAGCTGCGGGATTACGGAGTTCCTTTAAGGCCCGCAGCGCGGCGCTTCTTACAAAAGTTGACGGGTCCTCAAGCAGCGGAATGAGAACGGGCGCGGCAGCGCTATCCTTGAGCTCGGCCAAGCTCCTTGCGGCAGCCTTGGCGACCTCGGGATCGCCGTCCTTGATCGCTTTCGCCAACGCCGCGGCGGCTTCCGGGCCATCGAAATTTTCTAGTGCAATCGCCGCCTGCTGCCGCACGCCGGCATCTTCGTCATCGAGCGCTTGTGAGAGAAACGGGATCGCCTCCCGGTCGCCGAGATCGGCAAGCTCCATTACGGCTACGCGGCGTTCCCCGGCATCTGGTGCCTTGAGCCCGAGCGCCAGGTCCTTGATGTCTTCATAGGCTTCGAAAAGGCTGGCCATCGTTCTCTCAGCGCAAGAGGTAAGGGATGTTGACGGTTACGGCGCCCGTGGGGCAATCGGCTTCGCAAGGCATGCAATACCAGCATTCATCATAACGCATATAGGCTTTGCCGGTCACCTCGCTGATGCGAAGAACGTCGAGCGGGCAAATATCGACGCAAACCGTGCATCCTTTTTCCGCTATACATTTCGAATTGTCGACGACGACAGGGACAGCCGTTTCCGTGACCGCTAATGGCATTGACGAATGCTCCCTTAAGCTGTGGCGCGAATACGCTGCTGATCGTAGAGACTTTTTTCGCTGTCTTCGACCGGCACGACATAGGGATCGACCGCGCGTTTTTCGCTCGTCATCCGCCCATCCTTCTTGCTCAGGAGGGTGTGGCAGAACCAGTTCGCGTCATCTTTCTCCGGATAGTCCAGCCGCAGGTGATAAAGCCCCCACCGGCTTTCGGTGCGATAGAGCGAAGCATGCGCCGCCATATCCGCACAATCCATGATGGAGTGGGCCTCGAGCGCGCGCAGGAGCTCGTGAGCGTTTCTGGCGATCATCCTGTTTTCAAGATCGTCGCGGACTTCGGCAAACCGCCTTTGCGCTAGTTCGTACTTCCGGACCACTTTGGGCGGCTGGAGGTAATCATTTACAAGACGCCTCGTTTTGTACTCGATCTGATGCGGGGGGATGCCGTCTTCCCGCTTCGTAGGAGCAAGGACCCTTGCCTTCTCGATCTCGATTTCGCCCGCGTCGAACTCTGCGAAACCGGCCTCCGCCGCGAAACTCATCGCGTCCTCTCCCGCCACGGCCCCATTCGTGAACGCGCCAAGCATGTAGTTATGCGGAACGCTTGCCATGTCGCCCGCTGCATAGAGCCCTGGCACGGTTGTTCTTGCAAACTCGTCAACGAAGACTCCGGACGCGCTGTGCCCGGAGCAGAAGCCGATCTCCGAGATGTGCATCTCGATCATTTCTTTTCGGTAATCGACGCCGCGTCCTTGTTGAAAGTGTCCTCGCGTTGGGCGCTCGACCCTATGAAGCGTGGCCTCGATTTCCGCGATCGTGTCGTCGTGGAGATGATTGAGTTTCAAAAAAACCGGACCTTTGCCCGATTGGAGTTCGCGGTAGAACTCCAGCATCATTTGACCGGACCAGTAATCGCATTCGATGAAACGCGCGCCTTCGTTGTTTGCGGTGTAGGCGCCATACGGACCCGCGACATAGGCGCAGGCGGGTCCGTTGTAATCCTTGATGAGCGGGTTGATTTGAAAGCATTCGAGGTTCGCGAGCGCCGCACCGGCATGGTAGGCCATGGAATAGCCATCGCCTGAATTGGCCGCGTTCTCGTAGGTACCGTAAAGATATCCCGAGGTTGGCAGGCCGAGCCGCCCCGCCGCTCCCATGCACAGAACAACCGCCTTCGCACGGACCACGAGGAATTCTGCAGTGCGCGTGTTTACAGCGATTGCGCCTGCTATGCGGCCTTCCGGGCTCGTAAGCAGCCGGGTCGCCATGTAGCGGTTGGTGATAAGAAGCTGGTGGCGGCGAAGCTGGCGGTAAAGCGCTTTCTTGACCGTTTCGCCGTTCGGCATTGGAAGCACATAAGTGCCGATGTGATGGACCTTTTTGACGGCAAATTCTCCGTTTTCGTCTTTCAGAAAACGAATCCCAAAGCTATCGAGTTCGCGAATGATACCGTAACAATTTTCCGCATATTTCAGGACCGCCTTTTGATTGACGATGCCGTCATTTGCGATTGTGATTTCCTTCACATACTGCTCGGGAGTTGCGTATCCGGGGATGACCGCATTGTTCAATCCATCCATGCCCATCGAAATAGCGCCGGATCTTTTGACATTGGCCTTCTCAAGCAAGATCACCTTCGCATTCGGGTTCTTGCGTTTCGCTTTCAGCGCCGCCATGGGGCCGGCGGTTCCGCCGCCTATAACAAGCACGTCGCAGGATACTTCCTGCATGCCATCCAAGATCTCATCCATGCTCATTGCTTTACATCCGCCCCGGGGTGATCGCAGGTGTTAGGTTTTCCCGATTGCTCAATGGACAATGCGTCAAGATATTCCCAGGGATAGATTCCCCGCCCGTAGCCATCGGAGAAAGCGATATTGAGACCGTAGCGCCCGATGAGCTGGATAGTGGAAATAAGCAAGCCGGCGGGGAGTTCTCCCCTCGTTCCCGCCTGAGTAGCCGCGAGAGAATCCGCCGCGCGCGACTGGTGCCAGAGCGTGTCCGCAGCGATTGTCCGAACCTCATGTTCGTAGATGAGTGCGATCGACGATCGATCCTTACTTAGTCTTACCTCACGTGGTTGCATCGGGCTCCTCATACATCACAGGCGCCAGCATGCGATGCCCCGGGCCCCGCGCACTAGCAATTAGTTGTCGTTTCTTCGATGAAAAAAATCGGCGGCATAGCAAGGAATTGACAGCTTCCCACGGCTTCCACGCGCTAGCTTCGCTGCAATTTCGCGGAGACAAACGATGACTGCCTACACGCAAGAAACCGTCCTGTCGGTCCATCACTGGACAAATGAGCTTTTCAGCTTCCGGACCAGCCGGAACGCGTCATTCCGTTTCGAAAACGGTCAATTCACGATGATCGGCCTTGAGGCCGGCGGCAGGCCGCTATTGCGCGCGTACAGCATGGCAAATGCGAATTACGATGACGTTCTGGAGTTCTTCAGCATCAAGGTGCCGGATGGTCCCCTTACCTCGAGGCTGCAGTTCGTCGAGCCAGGGGATGCCATCCTTGTGGGCAAGAAAACGGTCGGAACCCTTATTCTCGATAATCTCCTCGATGGCGAAACGCTCTATCTCCTCGCTACCGGCACCGGACTTGCACCGTTCCTCAGCATTATTCGCGATCCCAAGGCGTATGAAAGGTTCAATAAAATTGTTCTTATTCACGGGTGCCGGAATATAAGCGACCTCGCATACCGGAACTGGCTTTCAAAAGATCTGCCACAAGACGAGTTTATCGGCGAAGAGGTGCGAAAGAAGTTGATCTATTACCCCGCAGTGACACGAGAGCCCTTCGAGAACCGAGGCCGGATTACAGACTTGATCTTGTCCGGTAAACTTTCTGCTGACCTAGGATTGAGGGCGCTTGATCCGTCCATTGACCGCGTCATGCTCTGTGGCAGTCCCGATATGCTCCTAGACCTCGGCCGTATCTTGGTAACCAAGGGATTCGTCGAGGGCAGCGCTTCCACCCCTGGAAGTTTTCTCGTCGAGAAAGCGTTCGTGGAAAGGTAGCAACACGGGCGAGGCCGGTCCACTCAACCCCTGTGTTTGGCCCAGTTCCTGCTTTGCTACACTCCGCCGGAAGTTTCCGGAAGGATAGACGATGTCCAGGCGAAGCGGTTGCGTCGCCGGCTAGGCCGAAAAAGCTGGAATAGCAGGATCGCAACGAGCGAGCCTAACGGGAGGCGCGAGCATGCCGCTCTATAGTTACCATTGTAGGGATTGCGACAAGGATGCCGAATTGCTCATCAGCTCTTCCGGTACTCCCGTCTGTCCAACCTGCGGCAGCCAGAATATGGAGCGTTTGATGTCTCGCGTGGCCGCGCAAGGCAAGAGCCGCGGCTTGGCGAAAGCGGCACGGGCTCAGGCGGCGCGCGAGGGACATCTTAGCAACTGCAGCCGCTCCGAACGCCGAAGCTGACGGCTTCAGCGGAATAGCCGCCTAGCGCGGCAATCTCTCCCGGATCAGCCCTTCCTGCGCCACCGACGCGACAAGGCGCCCGTCCCGTGAGAAGATGCTGCCCCGGCAGAAGCCGCGCCCGGCTTGCGCGCTCGGGCTATCCTGCGCGTAAAGCAGCCATTCGTCGGCGCGGAAGGGCCTATGAAACCACACGGCGTGGTCGAGGCTTGCCAGCATTAGCCGCGGATCGAATAGGACGCGCCCATGGGCGATGAGCGCCGTATCCAACAGCGAGAAGTCGGACGCATAGGCCAGCGCGCATTGATGCAGCCCGAAATCGTCCGGCAAGGGGCCGTTAGTCTTAATCCAGATATACTGCTGCGGCTCGGCCTTGCCGGCGGAGAAGTAGCGCGAGAGATCGGCGGGGCGCATCTCGATGGGGTTGTCGCGCTCCCAATAGGTGCGCATCACCTCGGCCAGGTCCGGGGGAAGCCGCGATCTTAGCTCCTCCTTGGAGGGAAGCGATTCCGGTGCTGGCACGTCGGGCATGGCCATTTGATGCTCAAGGCCCGGTTCGCTCTTATGAAAGGAGACGGCCATGGAGAAGATTGCCTGCCCGTGCTGGATGGCGATGACGCGCCGCGTCGTGAAGCTGCCTCCGTCCCGGATGCGATCCACTTCGTAAATGATGGGCACCTTCGGATCGCCCGGCAGGAGAAAATAAGCGTGCAGCGAATGTGCGATCCGCTCTTCCGTATCCGCCGTGCGCCCGGCTGCCACGAGCGCCTGGCCTACCACTTGCCCGCCGAACACGCGCTGCCAGCCATCTTGAGGGCTGCGGCCGCGGAACAGATTGTGTTCCAGCTGCTCCAGGCCGAGAATGGATATAAGCTGCTCGACGGCGGACATGGGCGCTCCTTACGTTATCCGGAAAAGTAACGGGTGTTAAGGAAGCGCTGTCAAGCCGGTACCCGAAGCAAACAGAAGGGTCTTGCCATGAACGCAATTGAGACAAGCCGTTTCGACATAGTCATCTGCGGCGGAAGCTTTGTGGGGCTTGCGCTGGCACGTGCGCTGAGCGCGCTGGCGCCGGGCGCCTATTCGATCGCCATCGTCGAGCAGCGGCCGCTTGACGAGCTGCGCGGAAGCTCATCCGACGGACGGACGGTGGCGCTGACCTCCTCGGTAAAAGCGATGCTGGAGGTGATCGGCGTTTGGCCCGCGCTTGCCGGCAACGCGCAGCCGGTCCTGCGCATCGAGCTGACCGACTCCACGCTGGCAACGCCCGTGAGGCCGGCTTTGACCGGCTTTGACGCGAGCGAGGCGCCGGGCGGGGAACCGACCGCCTACATTGTCGAGAATGCCGATCTCTTGCCTGCGCTGTCCGCTTCGCTCGATGGCGCCAAGGATGTCACCTTCTTTGCCCCGGACGCCGTGGCGGATTTCGTGACGCAGGTTGGGGAGGCCGAGGTCCGTCTCCGTTCAGGACATAGGCTGAGCGCGAAGCTCCTGATCGCGGCGGATGGCCGGAACTCCAAGCTCCGGGAAATGGCCGGTATTCAAACCACGGTCTGGCCTTCGGACAAGGTGGGCATCGCCGCGACCGTGGGGATTGAGCGCCCCCACAACGGCACCGCCCGCCAGCATTTCCTGCCCGCCGGTCCGTTCGCCATTTTGCCCATGACCGGCAACCGCGTCTCTATCGTGTGGACGGAGGATGCAGACGTTGCCAAACAAATCCTTGCCCAGGGCCGCGAGGCGGTTCTTGCAGAGCTGTCGCGGCGCTTCGGCACGGAGCTTGGCGCACTGACGCTTCTCTCCGAACCTGGCGCTTATCCGCTGACAATGACATTGGCGCGCGATTTTGTGGGGCCGCGTTTTGCTCTTGTTGGCGATGCAGCCCATGGGCTGCACTGGATCGCGGGCCAAGGGCTCAATCACGGTCTGAAGGACGTCGCGGCCTTATCGGAGACGCTTATCGACGCGACCCGGCTCGGCCTCGACATTGGCAGTTTGAGCGTTCTCAAACGCTATGAGCGCTGGCGGCGGTTCGACAGCGCCACATCCGCAATGTCCGCGGTTGCGATCGGCACGCTTTTTTCGAACGATAACATGGCGCTACGGATGCTGCGCAGCACGGGCTTACGCACCGTGGACCGGCTAGGCCGCCTCAAGGCGTTTTTCATGAAAGAAGCCTCCGGCCTCACCGGCGATCTGCCGAAGCTGCTCAAAGGCCAGCCGGTTTGACCGGGATCGGATATTCACACCCATGGCGGCTTTTTCAAGAACCGCCTCATCCTTCGAGACGCCGCTGCGCGGCTCCTCAGGATGAGGCG
>CAZCIF010000052.1:9776-18134 GCA_964498645.1 uncultured Rhodomicrobium sp.
TCAAGAACCGCCTCATCCTTCGAGACGCCGCTGCGCGGCTCCTCAGGATGAGGCGCGGCGTTCTGCAAATCTCCGTGGGAGAAGGGACGCCATCGCAACTGCCCGGCGCTCTCCCATGTGAGGGGCGAAGCTTCAATAAACCGCTCAGCCGGATTTAGCCTCATCGCTAAGCCGGCGCGCCTCCTCGGGCAGCATGATCGGGATACCTTTGCGCACCGGATAGGCTAAGCCCGCGGCCTTGCTGATAAGCTCCTGAGCTTCCCGGTCATATTGAAGCGGCTGTTTCGTAACCGGGCACACCAGGATCTGCAGGAGAAGCGGATCGACTTCGTCTTTTGCGCTCGATGCGTCCATTTGCATACCTTCGTCCCTAAAGTGAATACGGCTCATAAGCATTGAGGCGTCATCGCGAGGCGGCTCTTGCCGCCGTGGCGATCCACAGCGCATCGGAGACTTCGCCATGGATTGCTTCGCTTCGCTCGCAATGACGGAAAAGGCCTAATGCAGGCTCGAGCCGGAACCCGAGCTCGGAGCCGCAATTTCCATCTCAGCGAGCGCCATGAGAACCTCAGCCCTGGTCTTGAGATCGGGCGCCTCCAGAAGGGCCTGCTTCTCCTCGGGACCATACGGACTGATCATCGACAGCGTATTAATGAGTAACTCCGTGGGCGAGCGCTGAATGCTGTCCCAATCGGCGGTTAGCTTCCGCGCATCCAAATAGGACTTCAACACCTGAAGAAAGCGCGTCCAATCGACTGCGTTTTGGCCATGCCCGCGCACAAGATCCTTCTGATAAGGTCTGTAATTCGCATCGCAAATGCGGTAGGGCTTCGAAGTCTGAGCCTCGCCTGCGATGTCGAAGCGGCAGATGCCGGTCAAGGTGATGAGAAGCCTCCCGTCCTCGGTCTCGGAAAATGCGGAAAGCCGGCCAGCGCAGCCGGTCTGGCGGAGGGGGTGCCCTTTGGATGCGGGCGATTCTTCATGCGCGCCGAGTGGCTGCACGATACCGACGATGCGATTGCCCGCGATCACATCATCGATCATGTTGAGATACCGCGGCTCGAAAATATTGAGAGGGAGACTCGAGCGTGGCAGCAGGATGCAGCCTTGCAGCGGGAACACCGGCAGGCTTGCCGGAAGGTCGGCCAGCGATCTGTACCTGTCGGTGATACCCAAAATTGCCTCCTCCAAAGCAAGCGGCGGTTACGCGAACAAGAGCGACGACAGCTTTTGCCGTCCCGCCTGGGTTAACGGGTCTTTTGCCCCCCAAGCTTCGAAAAGCTCGACGAGCTGCTTCCGCGCCGCATCATTGTTCCAAGCCCGGTCCTTCCGCAGGATCTCGAACAGATGGTCCATCGCGTGCTGCCGCTGGCCCTTCGCGTTGAGCGCTATCGCAAGCTTGAAGCGCGAATCCCAATCGAGAGGGTTGGCGGCAACCGCTTGCTCAAGTCCTTTAATGTCGGGCTTCGCACCGGCTTTCTTCGCAAGCTCCAGCGCGGCCTTGGCGCTGAGATAGGATTCCGATGCCTGCTTCGCGGGAGGCACAATCCCCAAGGTTTGCTCCGCGCGCCCGAAATCGCCGGCCGCGATATAGCACTTCGCCAGTCCGGCGACGGCATCAACATTCTCCGGGTCGGCTTGCAGGATGGCGGCGAATTTCGCCGCCGCGCCGCTGATATCTCCCGCTTCGAAAGCCGCCGTCGCTTCATCGAGGCCCGGCTCCGCCCCCGCGCCCGGCCCTACCAAGCGCTGAACGAAGGCTTTCACCTGACTTTCAGGCAGCGCGCCCATGAAGCCGTCAACCGGCTGCCCATTCTTGAACGCAAATACCGCGGGGATCGATTGGACGCCAAGCTGGCCCGCGACCTCGGGATGCTCGTCGATGTTCATTTTCACGAGCCGGACCGCGCCGCTTGCGGCGGTCACGACTTTTTCAAGGATGGGCGTGAGTTGCCGGCACGGGCCGCACCAAGGCGCCCAGAAATCGACGATCACCGGCACTTTGCGCGATGCCTCTATGACATCGGCAACGAATGTCTGGGTCGTGGTTTCCTTAATCAGGCCGGCAGTCTGTTCCGGTTTTTGGGCGGTGGCGCCGCCGAAGAGCGAGATAGCCATTAGTCATGTCACCTAGATTATGTGCGGCAGCGAATAGGTAAGAACAGGACGCTTCCGCCTTCCCTAAATTCCTCCGCTGAAATGGGCTTTAGGCCGCGCTCAGACAAGCGGAAATAATACCTGTACGCATGGCGAAGCGAGCGGGCGCCGTCAAGGAAAAGCGCAATAGCTGCATCTTAATAAGGAAAGGCAAACAACACCTAGCCAATCGCAAAAACGGGATGTATATCTGGCGGGATCAAAAACTGGCTTGAACCGCGCATCTTCGGGATCGATGGCCTGAAGGCAGGCGCGGTGTTGCATTTTATCCGGAGTTATACGCCAATGGCAGTCCCCAAGAGAAAAGTGTCGCGCATGAAGCGCGGCTTCCGCCGCTCCGCCGACGCGCTTTCAGCACCGGCCTATGTCGAAGATAAAGAGTCTGGCGAATTGCGCCGCCCGCATCATATCGATTTGAAGTCTGGCAAATATCGCGGCCGTCAAATTCTCGAGGCGAAAGAGGAAATCTAGGGAACGGGCCTCAGCACCTTGCGGGCGCTCAAAGGAGATGACATGGCGCTGGCATTTCCGTGGCTGTTCGTGTCCTTCGCTCTCTACAATGCGATTGCCTTTGGCAAGGGAAGCGCCTTGCCGCCGCAAGACGCGTTCAACCAGGCGCTTGTTTCGTTCACGATGGTTTCCGGCGCGGTCTGGCGGGTATCGGCCGGCGACGCACTCATCGCGCTTACACTCGTCTTTCTCTTTGCTGAAATGCTAAAGGCGGCGCGCTCCATTTCTCTTTCTCTGATCGATCGTGCTCTTTCGGCCGTGCTATTTCTTGTATGCGCTGTGGAGTTTACGTTGCGGAAGGAAGCCGCAACCTCCGTGTTCTTCTTGATCACATTGATGACGTTCATCGAATTCGTCAGCGGGATCTCGTTCACGGTGAAGGCCGCGCGGCGCGGCGCTGCCTGAGGCGCGGGATTACTGAAATCTGGAATTCTACCTTGTTATGATTGCGGGGATTGTCCCATAGTCGCGAGACACGTGGACATAAAGGCGAAAAGCGAACCGGTGGCGGAAGCTGTTGCGGTCGAAATCGGGCTGAACGCCGCCATTGTTTCCATAACGGCCGGCGAACCGCAGATTTTGACGGTTTTCACAGGTGGCATTCAGGAGCCCAGCCCTCCGCCGGCCTTGCCATTTGGGCTGTTCACGCCGCTGAAACACCGTACCCTGGAGATCGGCCTTCGCGATTGCGTCAAGGATCAAACGGGCCTCGATCTCGGCTACGCCGAGCAGCTTTACACATTCGGCGACCGCGGCCGGCATGCACTTCCTGGCGACGAAGGGCTGCATGTCGTATCCATAGGCTACCTGGCGCTGACCCGGACGGAGGAGGCGCCGCTTATGCCCGGCGTCAAGTGGAGTGCGTGGTACGCTCATCTGCCGTGGGAGGATTGGCGCAACGGCAAACCCCATATCTTGACGGAGGAGATCGAACCGCGCCTTGAGGAATGGGCGAGGCGCAGGGAAGCCGCCGGCGCTCCGCGCCGCCCCCTGGCCCGCATGGATCGCCTCCGCATGTGCTTTGGCCATTCGGGAGCTTGGGACGACGAGAGGGTGCTCGAGCGTTACGAATTGCTCTATGAGGCGGGCCTGGTTGCGGAGGCGGCTCGCGACGGGCGTGCTGCGGCGATGGATTGGTCCGGGCTGCCCGCATTGGGCAGGCCGATGATGTTCGACCATCGCAGGATTCTGGCGACTGCTATGAGCCGGCTTCGCGGAAAGCTCAAATACCGGCCGGTCATATTCGAGCTGATGCCCGAAACCTTCACTTTATTTGACCTGCAGCGTGTGGTAGAAGCTATTCTCGGTACCTATCTTCACAAGCAGAACTTCAGAAGGCTTGTGGAAAATGCGGGTCTCGTGGAGCCGACGGGTCATGTCACCGAACGGACGGGCGGGCGTCCCGCGCGGGTGTACCGCTTCAGGCGCGACGTTTTGTTAGAGCGACCGGCCCCCGGTTTCCGGGTAAAAGTTCACAACGTTGTACGTACAACTTAGCCGGGCCAGCCGTTGCCTTGTTAACACTACCGATAAGAATCAACGCTAAATCCCCAAAAATGAGTGCATTAACCTCTTTGCAACCTTCTCAAAATCGGCGCATTTTGATAATATTTCTGCATCAGAGACTAGGTTTTGCGCGCAGAGGTTGAGTCTAAGGCAGCTTCGGCAAGGATCAAATCGTAGCCGTTTGAAACGCAGCCTGCTGGAAGATCACGATCAGGCATAGCTTAAACCGGCCCAATCGGGCGGGGAGAACTAATTTATTTCCGGCGGCAGCCTGCAATGCGCGAGAGCTTCGGCAAATCGAGACGAGAAACAACTAAACAAGAGAACAACAGAGTGAGATCGAGTATGCCTGAGAAAAACAATTGTCAACAACGCTTCGGCTTCGAGACCAACGAGTATGTGGTTTATCCGACGCACGGCGTAGGGCGTATTGTTGCGATCGAAGAACAGGAGATCGCCGGATGCAAGCTCGAACTCTTCGTCATCAATTTTGAAAAAGACAAGATGACGTTGCGCGTGCCGACTTCTAAGACCCAAAGCGCCGGCATGCGGAAGCTTTCCGACGAGGCCGTTTTGACTCGCGCGCTCGAAACGCTGCGGGGCCGCGCGCGCGTGAAGCGCACCATGTGGAGCCGGCGCGCACAGGAATACGAAGCGAAGATCAATTCCGGCGATTTAATTACCATCGCCGAAGTCGTGCGCGACTTATACCGCTCCGATTCCCAGCCCGAGCAGTCCTATTCCGAACGGCAGCTTTACGAGGCCGCTCTCGATCGCATGGCCCGCGAGATCGCCGCCGCGCAAGATGTGGACGAGTCGATCGCCATCCAGAAAGTGGCGGAGGCCCTCACAAAAGGCGGACGTATGCAGCGTAAGCAGGCTGAGGTGCCGGCCGGCCCTGACGATGAGGATAAGAAAGCCGCGGCATAAGCGGTTTCGATTCGGGCGGAAGCGCGGCTTATCCAGCTATCGCGCTTCCTGCGCCTGTTGTGTGCCCAGGTCCCGCGAAAGAAACTCAATCTGCTCAGGTTGAGTGACTGGGATCGAGGGGCCGCGTCTTCTGTCAACCCATCCGCGGACTCGAAGCACAAGTCCTGTCCAGCTTTCCGGACTTTGTTTGCCGGTGAATCGCTTCTTCGCTCCCGGCTCGATGATGGCGGTAAATCCGAATCTGCTTTCCGGGCCGAAATGAACAATTATGCGTCCGCCTCTTTCTGACGCATGATCCACTTCGCCCTCCACGATCTGATAAGTCTGGACGAGATTGAGGATCGAGCGCGAATCGCGCGCCCGCAAGACCTTGAAATAGGCGAGGCCCCAATGACCTCTCTTTTCATTGCGGGCTTCTGTTTCGAACGGGAAGAGCTGCTGCGAACAGGCATGGTTGTCGGCTTGTGGCATGACTTGAGCCAGCCCTGACTTTACAAGTCCTTCCTGAAGCCAGACTGGCGGCTCGCCCGCGACGTAAATGTGCCCCAGATAAACGCCGTAGCGATCGCGCTGTGTACCGCCGAACTTCACCTCGGCCTTCCGCCCGAGCGCGGTTTCGCGAAGATAAGCCGTGGCCGCCGAGGACGGATCGAAGCCCGCCGGCCCCGCATTGGGCACCAGGATCTCGGATAGTCTCAAAAATCTGCCGTCGGCAAGGCGCAGCGTCTGCGGTCCCTCTATGGAAAGCACCGTGCTCTCGCCCCCGGGCTGAAGCTGGCAATTTGACGGCAGGTCATGCCCAAGGAAGCGCTGCCGCCTTTGTGCGAGGGCGCCTTGCCCAGCCAGGACGGCAGAAAAAACAAGAAAAAGCGCGGCTGATAAAGTGCGCTTCTGCAATCGGAGAATGCGGAGGCCGGGCATGCCGCCTTCCTAGGGGTTATGAGTCCAAGGCTCAAGGACAAAAGAAGCCCTGCGGCGCAACTTGCTAGGATATGCGATGGCCTGTTGACCTTTTGCGAAAGCGCGTTCTAATGGATCTAAGTGTCCCCGTAGCTCAGCAGGATAGAGCACCAGATTCCTAATCTGGGGGTCACAGGTTCGAATCCTGTCGGGGACGCCAATGATATCAATGAGTTAGCTTTTATAAATAACTTAGAAGCGCACATGAAAGGTTCTTTGCCAGGTTCTTTCAGAAGAGGCTGCTAGCGGAAGGCACTGGACCTAGGCATCGATAGGATCCGATGCAGAAGCTCAGCCGGAGGCTCCGGCTCGTCACCACACTGAAGCCATCCCCCCTCCTTGCCAAGCATCACGAGCATGCGGTGTGCAGGTTCGGCCGGCAGCGCATGCCTCCGAGGTCGTTTTCGTCGCTTTCGCCCGTCCTGGGACCGCCGCAGCGCGCAATTCGCAAACTCCTAACGCCGGGATCGGGTACCGCCGCTATTTTCATGTCGAGCGGAATCGTGGCTTCGGCGCGACCGTCTCTAGCCCCCCATTGATGAGTGAATAGGAGATCTTGCCGGCTTTCGCCCAGGAGGCTTCGACAAAAACATTTCCTAGCGCTGCGCTTCTCTGAGGAGATCGATTCGCTTCGGCGGGACCATCAAGGTCACGCGAATGGATTTTTCGGCCGATGCTGAGATCACCAAGGGCTTCGGCGCCGGGAACTCCGAGCAATCGGGTAGGCACATCTTGAAGGCGCGCGGCTGCCACAAGCCTTCCGCGTTCTCGCTTGGCTGACGCGGCAGCGCGAGCGGCGTTCAGGCAGACTTCTTCAGGATCCTTTAAGACCACCTTGCCTGGCGCACCAAGGCAAGGCCCATCGTAATCTGTTTTCGCGCGGCACGCGCAGGCGTGTCTGCTCACACTCGGTACAATCGCCGCTCCAATAATAATCGTGCTCCTGTTCGGCGGGGCCGGCTCTAGCGGGGAGATACGCTATGTAGAGCGGAAAAGGTTATGGGATGATTGAATAAGAGCGCTTCTTCAAGGGCCGGCGGTGCTACGCCTTCACGAGACCCGTGTGGCGCTCGATACGCTCAATACGCATTTTGATGCCGCTGATATCGTGTTCTATAATCTGAACAGCCTCCACAAGTTGATTTTGCCCGTTGGCCAAGGAGGTCACTGTGCCGATGACCTTGCCAAGTAGCTCGCTTTGCGTTTTGCTTTCGGCTTCCAGGCTATCGACCTTGCCTTCCAAGCGGTCAACCTTGCCTTCCACGCGGTCAAGGCGCTCGTTGGCCGCTGCGAAGCCCGTCCTCATTTCCTCGCGCATCTCGCGAAGCAGATGCAGCACCAAGTTTTCCGGTTCATCGGCCATCCAGTCGCTCCCCTCTTTGGCTCACTATAGACCCTCGCCCAACTTGGCGCGAGTCTCCCGCTTCGACGGCTTCAACTTCGCCACAGGGCGTTTCGCAAGCCGGCGCCGCACAACTGTTAAATGTTCCTGAGCGTTCCGCGAGGAACGCGTAGAAGGTGATTGACCGCGGCATTCCCCGGAGAATTGCAGAAGGCTACTTCTTGGCCTCATTGGCCGTCCCGCGCGCCTTCAGATGCTCCTCAATGAGGATCGCGATGTATTGCGAGAGCGTCCGCCTGTCGTCATCCGCAAGGCGTTGAAGGTTGGCTTTCATCTGAGGCGAGAGCCGTATGGTGACGGTTTCCGTGCGTCCTTTCATGGTGTTGAATGTATGCGCTTGTGCACATTCCCGGCAACGTGTATCACCGTGGCGTACGTATGCGCTTGTGTTTGGAGTGTGTCATGAATGAGGAAATGAAAGCGGTCGCGTCGGAGCTTGTTGAGTTGGCGGTCAAGCTTCAAATCTTGGCAGAACGGCTCCGGCGGCCGGCCAAGGAACAGAAGTAAGGGCTATCGGCGGCGGGGTGGAAAGGGCGGCCTTTATGCCGCCCTTTTTGTTTTGTGCCAGCATGGGCGCACTCTTGCGGGTGAAAGTCCCGCTATCGGTAATCTTGGCCCAAGCCGCTCGTGATTTGCCTATATGCTATCATGAGCCATGATCGCAAAACGGATATTGAGGCCCAAGGCCACCTCAGACTTCGCCAGGCTTGGCGCCTACATCCTAAGAGATCGCCGCACCACCGGCGAGGCGGGCGGCGATCGGACTTTCGACTATATTTTGCGCGAAGGGGAAGGCGCGGGCCTCTATTTCGAAATGATTGCCAACAGCTGGAGCGAGGGCGGCGAGACCCACCACACAATCGCAAGCGCCGCGCGCGATATGATGAACCGGC
>CAZCIF010000053.1:0-17931 GCA_964498645.1 uncultured Rhodomicrobium sp.
CCTCTATAAGTCCTGGGGCTGCAGCGTCATCGGCATGACGAACATGCCGGAGGCAAAGCTCGCCCGCGAGGCTGAGCTTTGTTACGCGACGGTTGCTATGGTGACCGATTTCGACTGCTGGCATGATGATCATACCGATGTCGATATCGCCGATATCTTACGGGTTTTGAAGGCGAATTCGGAGAAGGCGGCCCGGCTGATCGCGAGGCTTGCCGCAGATTTCCCGCGAGAGCATGAAGAATGTCCGCTCGGCTCCGATCGCGCGCTCGAACATGCGATCATCACGGCGCCCGAAGCACGCGATCCGGCCCTGCTTGCAAAGCTAGACGCCGTCGCGGGCCGGGTTTTGAAAAAAGTTGAAAATGGCGCCTCTTAAGCCGCCAGGTGAGTTTGAACCGCGCGTTCCACCGTCCGCACATTAAACGGCTTCGGGATGACGATATCGCCCGTCTCCCGGGCAGCTGCCACGGCGTCCGGATGGGCTGTCACATAGATCACATTGGTGTCGATGCTCTCGCGGATAGCCCTCACCACCTCGACGCCGGTATCGCCTCTCAGCTTATAATCCGCGAGGATGAGCTTGGGCTTCGAAAGCCCGGCAATGCGAAGCGCCTCGGCGCGGTTTTTAGCGGTCCCCGCGACAGCAAGCCCAAGACTTATCACAATTTCCTGAAGCTCGCGCGCGATCAAGGCTTCATCCTCGATGATGAGAACGGCCATCGGCTTGTTCCGCAGGGCCAGAAGCGACTGCGCATAGGCATGCCGGACAGCATCCTCGTTCATGCTCATGATCGAGGCGATATCGCCGCAGGGCAGCCCCACCACGGAATGGAGTACCGCAATCTGCCTTTGTTCGGCGGGAAGGCGCAGGAACCGTGCATGAAGCCCGCTCCCCACAGCCGCGGTAACGTTGGTCAGCCGCGAGCATGCCTGGGCGGTCTCATTCACTTTTCTGTAGAGGTCGAGGCGGGAGACCGCCCGGCCGGATACGGAAAGGACATCCGAAACAAGCGAATTGAGCGCCGATTCAACTGCCATGTCGCTCAAAAAACGGTTACCTAGAAGGCAAAACGCGTACCGCCTCAAATTTCTGAGCTCGGCAAGGGCAAGGATTTCGGTCATTCTTGGAAGCGTCCTTTAGATCTGTCTTTCCAAATTAAAAACGCAGTACTTCCTGCCGGATAAGTGCAGGAGTTTGACCATACAGGATATAATGAAGACGGAAAAGCGGAAACACTGCGGCACATATCTTCAAAATTTCTAATTCGTTGCCGCTTTCAGGAAAAAGCCGCCGGTGCTCTCGGTGAAGGGAGGACGCCTTGAGCAGCCGGCGGTTGAGTTTCCCGTTCCAACTTAGGGTCACGTTACGCACATCCGGCCATCACGGCAGCGTTCCGCAGCTTTCTATGCAGCAAGTACCGTGCCAGTGCCCATGGAATCGCCATTTGCCGGCCACATGAATGGCTGGGCATGCTCCATGTGCTAGTCGATTGCATTAGAAATAGGCAGCAATGGGCTGCTCTTCTATTCAAGAATTCCCGTTTTGCCTGCGGATGGAACCAATCCGGAAGCTGGCAAATTGTGAACAAAAGTAAGCAGCGAGGGGATAGGCTTCGCTGTGATTAAATAAGATTTTTGGTTTATAGCAGTGCGTAATATGCTTCTGTGATATTTTTTATTAAAATGATATTATAGGGACGCCATTAGAACAACTTTTATAATAATATTTAATATTAAGGTTTATTATAAAGCGGGTCATCGTGTCGATTTTTTGTCATACTAAGATCACAATTGAATTCATGAATTACGATTGGTGCTTTACTTTTCATTAAGTAGCGCCATCCCGCTACGCCTAATTTGCTCCTTATATCGAGGCGTATCCTAAGAGGAGTAGAGATGCAGATCCGTCGACTTGGCTTATTATTTGTAACGTTTGCGCTTTCCCTACCGCTGTCTCACACTGCTATTGGCTCAGGAAGATCCTTCCGCCACGAATCGGTCGTAGCGAAGGAAAACGAACTTGCTGTTGAATTCGAAGCGAGAAACCTTAAGCTTGGTTCTCCGGTCTTTATACGTGTTTACAAGCAAAGCTCAGAGATGGAGCTTTGGGTCCAGCAAGGCCCACGCTACGTGCTGTTCAAGACCTATGGTATCTGCCGGTGGTCTGGTGGCCTCGGTCCCAAACTGTATGAAGGGGACAGGCAGTCGCCCGAAGGCTATTATCGCATTACTTCTGGCGATCTAATCGTGAACAGGCGCTGGGACCGGGCGATGAAGATCAACTATCCAAACTCGTTCGACATTCTTAATGTCCTGTCGGGTTCCAGCATTCTCATTCACGACAAATGCTCATCGATTGTGTGCTTTGCGATCCAGGACGAGAACGTCGAGGAGGTTTATGCCGCGGTGCGGGCCGCTCTCCGTGACGGCCAAGCCTATATTCCGGTTCTATCCCTGCCCTTCCGGTTCGCAGCCGTGGCTCCCACCAGGGAGAATACGCGGGATATGAACGAATTCTGGACCGATCTGCGCCGCGCGGATCTGCTCTTCACGCGGGATAGGCTGCCTCCGACCGCCTGGGTTTGCGATGGGCGGTACTATTTCGCCGACCGCCGCGGCGATAGGCGCCGGCACTCCGTGCATATGCCGGGCTGCAAACCGCTCGATGAGCCGATTACGGCCAAAGAAGCCGCCGTTCTTCGCAAATCTCTTCCCAGCGCGTCCACCGTAGCCGAAGAGACCGCCAGAAATGTTACAGAGCCCCCGAAAGAGACCGTCGAGCACGATGCACAGAGCTGCAATTCAAAGACCCCAAGATGCAGGCTGTTGCGCGTCGCACTCAAGAGCCCTGTCATTTGCCCGAAGAAGTACGCGCGCTGCCGGACGCCGAAGGCGGCTTATACAAAAAGCGTGGATTGTCCGCTGAAATATCCCCGTTGCCGCAAGTTTGCCGGTCCCGATCCAAAGAGATCGAGGTCTGCGAGCAGAAGCGGCACCATGAAAGTCCGTTGATAGGCGCTTCGCGCGTCATCCGCCATGCTGTTCGAGGCTGAGCGCCGCGCGTTAAGATGCACTGCCTTAATCCTTGTCGCGCGGCGTATCCACGGGCTGCAGCCGGATCGGTTTTCCTCCTCCCTCCACCTTCTGCGATGCGGTCACGATATCGCCTGCCTTGACGATTAGGTCCCGGACGGCGGGCACACTTTCAGCCACCTGCACCCAGCCTTCGAGCTCGTTCATGAAGATGTCGGATCCCCCGTGGGCACCTTTGCGCACGCGCTGGATGTCCTCAACGCAGATCAGCGTGATGTTTCCACCGGTGTCGTGAAGCTCGATGAACATAACTTGATCCTCCATAAGGGACGTAAGCCTCTGACCATTCAAGGGGTACTTATAACAACAAAGCCGGGAATAAAGCGCGTCATTTTCACCACTGGGTCAGGTATCGCGAGGAGACGGCGCTTCCGGCAACGGTGCGGTGCTTTGGGCCAGATTGGACCTGTGCTAAGACAGGCTTCGATTTAAGCTGTGAAATCTTCGGCAGCCTGAGGGTGAACAATCGTGAAATATTACATCCGGGACATGGCGGCCGTCTTTCTCGCCCTTCTTGCCGGACCCGTCCTTCACTCGAAGGCGGAAAGCAGGGACAATCAGCCTTGCCGGCCTTTTCGCTTCGAGCACCATCCATACACGCTGTGCGAAGCGCCGCTTACGCGCTTTGACATACGGATTTTCTGGCAGCGGCCGGATGGCAAACCCTACACCTATTTGAGCGCATTGCCAAAAAAGGACGGCAAAGGCGGTCAGCTGGCCTTTGCCCTCAATGGAGGCATGTTCCAATCGGATTACCGCCCCGCCGGACTTTACATTGAAGAGGGCCGCGAGCTTGTGGGCGCCAACACGCGATCCGGCTATGGCAATTTTCATTTGAAGCCCAACGGCGTTTTCTACGCCGGCGAAGGCGGAGCGGGCGTTCTTGAGACAATCAAATTTCTGAAGCAAAGGCCCAAGGCTCTGTTTGCCACACAGTCGGGCCCGATGCTTGTCATCGACGGTAAGCTGCATCCGCGCCTAGCCAAAGCGAATGCTTCGGCAAAGCAGCGCGATGGAGTTTGCGTTCGCGGCGATACCGCTTTCTTCGCGATCTCCGAGGAGCAGGTGCCGTTCGATACGTTCGAACGTCTGTTCCGCGATGGCCTCAGATGCCGGAATGCTCTTTTTCTCGACGGCGGAAGCGCGCCTGCGTTGTATGCTCCTTCGGCCTCCCGAGCCGGGAACACCCTGATCGGCTTGGGGCCTATGATCGCCGTCTATGAAAAACGGCGTCCCTGAACGCCCGAGGGCAGGCGTGATGCAGCCGCGAGCCGCGCACGGGATGGCCGCCGCCGGGCATGGATGGTATCACTCATTCAAGAAATGCTTGAGATTCTCGATGCGGATCATGGCGGTTTGCGACGCGCCCGCATCCATGGCACGCCGGTACCAATCGAAGGCCTTTGCGGCATCCGGCTCGGCGTTCTTTTTATCGATTCTCGCGAAATAGATCGGATCGTAAGACCGGCCCATCGCTAGCGCGGCTTCGGGATCGCCCAATGCCACGGCCTTTTGGTAAAGCAGGCGGGCCTCGACGATATCGCCGTCGCGCATCCGCTTGTTACCTTCGCGGATCAAATCCTCCACCTCAGGCCGGGAAGCTTCCCGGCGTGTCACGATTTCCCGTGTGGCCTGAGGAGTAAAAGGTGTTGCCTGAGGAGTTACAGGCGCGAGCGAGGCTTGAGACGGTACCGCGGCAGCCCGCTGCTGGGGCGCGGGCGCATTAACGGTTTGCGTCTTAAAGCCATCCGGAGCCGGCGCCTGAGCGGCGGCCACCACAGGAGTCGGCGCCGTCCGGTGGGGAACGGTCTGCGTGCTGAAGGAAGGGGCTGGAGCAGAAGGCTGTGCCGGGCTAGGCGCTTTAGGAGCCTGTACCGCAGCCTGTACCGCATTCTCACCATTCGGCGCGGAAACGATGGCCTCCGGGCTTGCCCCTTTGGCGCGAATTACAAAGGACGCTTTAGGAGAGAGCGGGTTTCTCCCATTGCTATCGAGCAGTTGCACCTCAAGCGGAACGGCGGCGGGCGCACTGCCCGGAAGATTGATCGTCAGCCCGTTCAAGCGCCGGGGCGGAAGAAGCCAATTGCCGGCCCCTGCGTCCACACCTGCGCTGAGGCGCCCGCCTTCCGGAACTCCCGTAATGCTAACAAGCATTTGTTCGAAAGGACGCCGGGATTTGATGCCGATTGCCAAGGGTACCAGCTGGCCGCGCTCTGCCACGGCGTCCGCCACGACGACCTCGCCCGCGGCCTCCGCGGGAACAGTATTCTGAGGCTCGGCAAAGGCTTCTTCCCGCGCCGCAGGGCCATAACCCGGATCGTCTTTGTCAAGACGTAGATTTCCAACGCCAGGGACGTTAATGGTTGTCTGGCGCGTTCCCCCATAAATGAGGAAGGCTGCGAGGCTTGCGGCAATCGCGATGCCGCCAATCATGCCGATCGCGGCCGCGCCCAGAAGCCGGTTGCTCTCGCGGGGAGTTGGGGCAGGCGCTTTCGGCGGCAGGGCGATCTCAGCCGGAACCGGAAAGGCCGGCGCCCCGTCATACCTGCCCTGGCGCGGAGAAGTCCCCGTCCATTCCAGCGGTTGACCGGGATACTCTTGCGCAGACCGGGATCGAGGCGTGGAGACAGGCTCGGAACGGGAGGTGAATGGTACCCCGGTGTCATTCCGGAAGGCCGCAGCCCCGGTGAACCCTCCCGCTATGTGGCCATTCACGTTTTGAGCGTTTGAGTCGTAATCGAAATAATTGAGAATGACCTCTTGGGGTGACAACTTATCGTCAGCCGCCGTTGTAAAGCCCGGCTTGGAAACGGTATCCCATGCGCGGCCGGAGGAATGCATGTCTTCGGCGTGCATCGGAGTCTTGGAGGCCACGCCGGCACTGTGCGGGTCCCCGTAGACGCTAAGAAGCGCCGACTGGACAGCGTCCGCCAGTTCCTCATGTTTGGTTTCGTCACCGCTCAGGTTTTGGGAAAATCCGGTATGGAAATCCGCTGGAGCCGCTGGACTCATGCCGGAAAGGCTCCGCAGGCTAAATGGCTTCGGCTCGGACTCCGGCTCCGGTTCGGCAGGACCTTCCTCCAAGCCCATCCCGGAAAGGCTGCGCAGGTTGAAGGGGTGCGGTTCCGCTTGAGGCCCGGACAGACCCTCCTTCAAGCCCATCTCAGAAAAGCTGCGTCTGCTGAATGGCTGTGGTTCCGGTTGAGGCTCAGCAGGAATTTTTCCCGGCTCCTCATCCGCTAGGCCACCCCATCCCGCGAAATAGGTCTCCGCCATTTCCGGCAGATCGATACTGCCCGCATCCGTCTTAGGCGCGGCTTTCTCATTCCCATCGAAGCCGAGACCTGCATGCTCAAGGCCGGACATTACGCTCCTGGCGAACTCGCTAATGTTCTCTTCTTCCGGCACGTCCGGAAGCATGCCGGCCGGACTCTCCTCCTCCGGTAACACGTCGATACTGTCCGGTGCACTCTCGCTCACAAGTTCATTTTTTGCCTCATGGTCCGAAGAAGGACCTCGAGCGGCAGGCGCGGCAGGTGTCTCCGGCGTGCCGGATTCGGTCTCATGCATGACAAAAGCACCCTCATCATGCTCATTGGGCTTGTTTGTCTCTGGCATGTCTAGCTCCCCGGCACGTGCAACGCAGGTCTTTCCCGGCAGTCTCATCGCTGCTGCGGCGAAGCGCCTTGTTGCTGATACCACTGAACGAACTGATTAAAAAGCTCCTCCTGATCGCCGGAGGCGCCCCGCTGGCTTTCGACAAATCTCTGGAGCATCGTCTTCAACTCGTCCGTTGCTTCCGGAGGTACGGCCTGCGCCTTGGGCAGCGGATTTGCTGCCAGCCAACGCTCCGCGGGCTGAAACCGCTGCCAGCCCTTGACGGGAGCGCGTACATTGACCTCACTCCATTTCGGGCTAAAGCTTCTTGTCTTGAATTTATCGATACCGCCTAGAAACTGCTCCACAAACCGCGTCATCGCCCGGTAGCGTTCCGACTGAGGGGGCCAGTTGTGGATCGCCATAACCGACGAAACGCCAATTGTTGCCACGCTCTCGTTCGATGCCACCAGCTTTGGATAGTCCTCGGACGTTATGATTGCCGGAAGATAGTTTGCCTGAAGAAGCGCAGGTGAATACTCGACATCGAGGAAATGAACTTTGTCTTTGTGACTAATGCCATCGAAGGCGCGCGAGGGTTTACCGCCAACATAGACAAGAGCATCGAGTTCGCCCCGCTTCAGGCGCTCGATTGCTTCCTCATGATCGAGATAAAGCGGGTCCACGGAAATATGATTAGCCTCGAAAACAGCCTCGGCTGTAATGGCCATGCCGCTGTCTTTGGGGCCGAAGCTAACGCGGCGGCCCGTCAAATCCTGCAAGCACAAGAACTGCATCCGGGATAATACGTGAAACTCCTCAGAATAGAGCTTCGCGACGTATTGCATGCGCGTCTGGATGCCAGGCTGGCGGTTTGTCTTCAGAAAACGGGCCATCACATCCGATTGAAGAATCGCGATATCTACTGTCTTAAGAGTCAAAAGATCGTTGATATTCTGAATCGACCCTTTGCCGATAATGGGAATGATGCGAAGTTCATTGCCGTTGTCCAGCACACGGGAAAGATCGCTCGCGATCCTAATGCCGGTACTATCGATGTCTCCGGCCATCACGCCCACCGTGCCTGCGCTTACCGCAGGCTTCACACCTTGGGCAGGACCTGCCAGTCCCGCCGGTGTTTGTGCCATTGTCCCGCCTATTCCAAAAAATAGGATGAAAAGGCTTGCCGCGATAAGCCTGAGCACCATACCGAACCCTCTTAATTGACGAAGCAGGCCCCAAGATACGGCCGCGCGGGGATTTAAAGATACCATCGGAAGTAAAACATTTCACGCAAGGAAGCAATCATACACCACTGCGCCGTCCGTTCCGATACCTGGGTGAAAAAAGCGGCGAAACTGTGCCATAGTACGGGCACCCGGTGCTGCCAACGTGAACAAACAATCCCTTAAGAGGTCCTTTTTGAGCGTCGAGGTCAAAGAGCATACGAATGCCAGTGCGCCCGAGGGTGTCCGGCTTTATGCTGTTGGCGATATCCATGGCCGCCTCGATCTGCTGGATCGAATGCTTGGCCTCATCGGTCGCGACCGCGCGGAACGCGCCGCGATGCACACGGTGCTTGTCTTTCTCGGCGACTATATCGATCGCGGGCATGAGTCGAAAGCCGTTGTGGACCGGCTGATGAATGGGCTTCCGTCAGACATGACGCCTGTATTTCTCAAAGGAAATCACGAGGACTTTCTTCTCTCCTTCCTGCACGATCCCCTCTCGGCTGCGGGCTGGCTCTATAATGGCGGCGACGCCACCCTGCTGTCCTACGGTGTAGAAAAGCGTGTTGTTGAATATGCTCTCTGGCAAAGCAGGGCAGGGCTGAGAGAAGCCAGCGCGATGCTCCGGGCCGCGCTGCCCGGGGATCATCTGCGGTTTTATGAGGCGCTGGAACTTTATTACCGTGCGGGCGGCTATTTTTTTGCCCATGCTGGTGTTAGGCCCGGTGTCCCGCTTGAGGGGCAAAGCGAAGAGGATCTGCTTTGGATACGGGAGGAGTTCTTAGCATGGCCCGGCGATTTCGGAGCGGTCGTCGTCCACGGTCACACACCCATGCTCACGCCGGAGGACCTTCATAACAGGATTGGAATCGATACCGGTGCGTTTCAGACCGGGAAGCTTACGGCGGTGGGCCTCGAAGGCTCGCGCCGCTGGTTTCTATCCACCTAAAGCGTCATCGTCATTGCGAGCGAAGCGAAGCAATCTACGACCAAGTCTCTGATATTACTTGGATCGCGAGGCGGCAAATGCCGCCTCGCGATGACGGCCGAACCCGCTCCAGCTACTTTTCAGCCTCGGCGGACTCTCCGTTTACGCCGCGAAGCCTATCGAGAAGCGTCAGGTTCTGGAAGGAACTGACCGGTTCTTCGGCCGAAGGCAGCGGCTCAAGTGCGCCCAGGCTTAAAATCTGGTCCGCTTTCGCCTCTGCAACCGCCTCGCTCGTCCCTGGCCGCGGCAAGGCCCCGTTGCTCGCGTCTTTCACGCCCGCTCCGGAGGAAGCCTGCAAGGCTGAAGCGGGAGCAGGCCCCTTGACCGGCTCCTTCGAGGCGCTGTCCACCACCTGGGGGGCAGCCTGCGGTGCTTGCCCATTCTCCGCCGTCTCTGCAGCGGACGCACTGGACTTTTCGGCAGCCCCATTCCTGGCCCCGCTGCCCTCGTTGGGCCCCACCCGCTTTTGTGCGTTCTGCACAGCCTCTTGGACAGCTACCGCATCAAGCGCCTGCAGCACCGCTTTGCCCGGCACGGCCTCGCGCAAAAGCGTCGACCGGACCAGAGAAGGCGCCTCTCTGCTTGCATTGGGGTGGGGAGACGTCAAAACAGTGGTCGCCTCCGGCAAGCTGTTGAGAACGGGGCTCATGAGCGCATGGTTAAGTGCAGGCTGCACATCTGGAGCCAAGGGCTGTTGCAGCCGCTCCTCCAAAGGGCTGGCAGCAGGAGAGACAGCCGCGGGAATCGCTTCCGGCCAAGGCACGGGCCGGTCGCGGCGCAATTCCGGACCTGCGACCCGTTTCACCGGGGTATCGAGCCGTTCCACGGCCCGGACTTCGCCCTTAGGTTGCGCGGATATGAGAATGAGCTCCGCGAGCTTCTGAAGTTCTTCTTTTACGACGACGGCCTGCTGAGCCTCCCGGTCCTGAAGCTGCGCAAGCTGCTGGCGCATTTTCGAAAGCTCCAGATTGAGCCGGTCGTATTCAGCCCGGTAATCGTCCAAATTCCATTGCGACGCGCGCCGGAGCCGCCTCCCGCTGCGGTCCGCGCTGCTCTTTTCCAGGACCTGCCGCAGCCGTGCCGCCTCTTCTTCATGAAATGCCGCAGCACGTTCGGCTCCGGCAAGCTCTTCATTGCGGCGGTTCAGTTTGTTCGAAAGGTCCTGAAGCTCGAACGAGCGCTCTTGCAGCTCTTCCTTCAGGCCGGCGATTTCATGATCGAGTTCTGGAAAGCGCTTCGTGATCGTCTGCTCGAGCACGGTGGCGGCGTTGCGCCTTTCAGCAAGTTTCAGGTCGAGATCGGCGATTTGGTCCTTGAGCGCTGCGATTTGCATTTGCAGACGGCTGTTATCCACAAGCTGCATGGCAGCTTTCTGCTTGGCGTTGGCTAATGCTGATTCGAGTCGCCGCATGCGCACGGCATACGAGGCTTTAAGCTGGTCTTGCGTCGCCTCGATTTCAGAAAGAGTCAGAGGCAACGACTGTTCTAGCCGCTTGCGGGAGAGGCGGTAAGCGCGGTTCCAGAGAGAAGGGGCGAGGAGAACGCCGATGAGGCTCGCACCCAGAAAGCCCAGCGCGATCAGCATAATCGCTTGGATCATTGAACTGGGCTCCCCTAATATTCCGCCTGACATTGGACGCGCGCGCTATCTTCGAAGAGCCGGATGCTTACGCCCCCGCCTCCTTATTTGCCGTGCGTCCTGCCTAAGTCAAGGCGCCCGGCATCGTCTCCAAACGCTGTAACCAGCGAAGGTTTAGCCGGCCACCCTGACGAGGTACTAAAATGGGTTCCAAGTTGGCGAAGGCGTATATTTGAGATAGCCGACATTGGCTCCCAAGCGCAACCCCACCCCGGCGCGGATGGGAGCAAGAATGACATCGTCATGTTGCTGAAAGGTTATTCCCACACCTCCCACGAAATAGGCGGATCCATCGACTCCGCCAAACCGGTCATAAATTTGCGAAGTATATTGCAAGTTGTAGACGAGTGTCAGCACCTTAGACCCGTTTGCACCTAAATCGTAGCCCAGCGAAGGGCCTTGCCAGTACACCTTTTGCGGCGGATAGCCTTTGGTGTACAGCGTGCCTTTGCCGTACCGCAATCCGGCAAACACGGCTCCGCCTGCCGCCTCACCGAGAATGTAGCCGGTGGGGCGGCCATCGCGCTTGAAGGCATGCTCCATAACTCCCGCAAGCCCCTGCGAGACACTCCCGAAGAAGTGGTGCCCCTTGTCGAGAATTTCGTTGGAGGAATAAGTGCCGGGCTGAGGCGGAGGGCCATCGTAGTTGCCGGTCGCATCGCGCGAGGCGCTCGCCGGTGGAGGCGCGGAGTAGGGCTGACCATAGCCGGGATTGTTGTATGCACCGTTGCCCTGCGGAGGCAGGATGGAGCGGGGCGCTTGATTATCGTATGGACCGGGAGTGCCTTGCGGTGGAAGGTAGCCGCCGCTGGCTGGCTGAGCCAGCGCAGGCGGCGCCGCAAGGCCCAGCCAAGCGAGGCTAAGGATCAGGAGGCGATGGCGGATCATGGTGAGCTCCGGTTTGGCCAGCATGAAACGGCGAAATCGCTGAAACAAAGCCTCTGGTCGCCGTTACGCAGCACGCGGTTCACCTGCCCGCGCAATGAGGGCTAAATTTTGGCTTTAGGAAATGTGGGTAAGCGTGAGTTTAGATCGCGCTATGCCGGGCCAGCGCTTGCGTTTCCGGTTGCGGCACACCGGTGGACGTTCCCGAGTCGCAGAAGCAATTACAATTGCACCGGCGCTTTCGGCTCAAATCGCCCTATTCGACATATCGAAACTCGATTTTCGTTACCGTACGATCGAAAGCATCGATCGGTTTTTGGTAAATGCCGGTGAGATGATCGAGCAGGCTGCGGCGATCGTAAACGTCCGGAGAGCTGCCATGAAAGTCGTCGCTCTCGACGCGGTCGATTGTAGTAACCACGAGGCGGGTGATTTGGACCGGAATACGGATTGCATTGAAGAGCGGTGGCACGCCGAGACGGTCGGAGCCGCAACGCTCGATCACACGGGCGGTAACGGTTTCGCCGGCAATATAGCCCCGCCGGTTGGGATACACGCGGTTGCCGGGGCGGAACACGGTGGTGATTTTCTTTGCGACCAGTAAGTCCTCATATTGCTTGCGAAATGCCATTTCGTCGCGAGGCAACACCATTTAAACCCCCTTGAGCTCTTGCGCGCGCGATCATGTGTGGATCGCGTTGCGCATCAGGTTGAGGATTTCGTGATCTGGCTTTTCGAGGCCCGTAAGGATTTTGAATGCAGGGACAGCCTGGAACAGATTCATATGGCGGCCGCTATGCGTGCGATGTCCGCGCTCGGCCGCGAGCTTCAGGGTCAAGGGCTGATCCTCGAGCAGGATATCGGCAACGATCGCCGATCCCGGAAGCCGCGCGATATTAGCGAGTGACACGGCCATGTCGGCGCTGGCATCGCCGGTCATCGGGGCGAAAGCGCTGAATTTCTCATTCGGCTGAGCGCCCTTGTTGGAGGTGTTGACCACGATCCCTGCATCCCGCAGCTCATCGCCGATGGCCTCCTCGCCCGCCGCCCGGGCTAACACGAGGGGTGAAATTAGGCGCGCGATATGATCGGCCTTTGCCACGGTGCGGTTGACGATAACCACCTCTTTGGGTCCGCGCTTGGCCAACTCGTAGGCGATGGGAAGCGCCGTGCCGCCAGCGCCCAATATCACGATCTTCTGGCCAGCGACCGAGTTCGGGTACTCGTCCAGTAAGCCAGCGGTGAAGCCAGCTCCATCTGTGTTGTAGCCAACGAAAGAACCATGTTCGCGCGCGATTACGTTAACACTGCCTATCGTCGCGGCGGAGCCATCGAGCTTGTCGAGGGATGAGCCGATCTTGTCCTTAAAGCCCGACCCAGCGCCACCGCCGAAGTAAACGGCGCTGGCGCGCAGCTCTGCGAAAATGTCCTTTACCCTGGCTGGATCGCCAATCATGAAGCAGCTGCGATAGGGTAGCCCGTACGCTTCGAACACGGCATTATGCATGGCAGCTGAGCCGCCAGGATAGTCATGATCGATCAAGAATATATAAATACGCCTAATGCTCTGATCTGAAAGATCGAGTGCGTTGTTCCTAGGTTGCTTTGCAATTGCAAGCAATCCGCTAGATAAAAGCTTACGAAGCCTAGAGAGCGCGGTATTCTCAACATCGTTAGTTTCAAAAGACAATCCGCTTGTTACAACCTCGCCGTATGTGTTCGATATAAGCTAGCTAACGCGCTTGGAATTTTCATACCTTCGTATAACGGCAGTTTCCGGTGGATTATTCCCATTTTCCTCCAGCGGCGTTGCCGGGCCGCGGTGTTGTGGAGGTCAGTGAACCGCAGTGATGGAGCGATCATTGTCTTCGCAACAACGCCGGGATCTTGGGACTGGCTGAGAAGCTGGCGCTACCGCCAGCCTAGCCACGCCCAGCTAGGCCCCAACCGCATCGGATGCCCTGCGCCAGGCTATAAAAGGCGGGTTTGTAAAACGCGTTCCCCTTTTTCCGTAAATGAACGGCTCTCCCTGAGTGGTCAGGAGGCAGCCCCCGGTGGCCTCTAGAATAGCTTGGCCGGCGGCTGTGTCCCATTCGGACGTTGGGCCGAACCTTGGGTAGAAATCCGCCTCGCCCCGCGCCAATACGCCGAATTTCAAGGATGAGCCCAGGGTGATCCTGCCAGGATCCCCCAGCTTTTCGAGGAACGCTACCGTTTCCGGGTTGAGATGGGAACGGCTGACAATCGCCGTCATAGGTCTTGAAACTACGGCTTCCCCTGAGAGCGGCACAAAATCGAGATCCTGACGCAAGGGGGGATTATGTGCGGGCCTTAGCGCGCAGCGGAATGCCTTGCCCGGGCTGAGCGTCACATAGCAGTCGGATTTATCCGGCGCGTAAATCAAGCCGAATACCGGCTTGTTTCCAGCCACAAGTGCGATATTGACCGAAAATTCTCCATTAAGCTTTAAGAATTCCTTCGTACCGTCCAGGGGATCGACGAGAAAAAATACTTCGCCGGTCTCTGGAAGAATGCCTGCCGCGGTTTGCTCCTCGGCGATGACCGGAACATCCGGCATCAGCTTGGCCAAGGCCGCGAGAATAATGCGTTCGGAGGCGTGATCGGCATCGGTTACGGGAGAGCGGTCCGCTTTGTACCGGACGTTTGGGTCCAGCCGGTAAATATCCAGGATGGCGGCGCCAGCTTGCTGAGCCGTGGCAATGAGCGCGAACGCCATGTCTCTGTAGTCGGATGCTTCAAGGGTCACGATTTCTTAAGTCCTTTATAAAGAAGGATGAAGTGTATCGAACGCTACCGCAGTTGTAGCGTTTTTCGTTTTACGCGGATTTTTTTTACCTGAGAGGTTGAAGTCCATGGGCAAATCATGGTGCCTAAATTCCGTTTCGCCGCGCCAGCCGAATCGATAACAAAAGGAGCGGCGCCCGCCGGAGCAGGAGACTTATCATGACTGCACATGCAACTCTCGAAGACACAACTCTTGCTGCTCTGATATCTAGCAAAATTTGCCACGACCTCGCAGGGCAAATTGGCGCGATCAATAACGGCCTCGAGCTCTTGGAAGAGGAAAGCGACGAAGACACCCGCTACTACGCGCTCGAACTGATCCACAACAGCGCAAAGGCGGCGTGGGCGCAGCTCGATTTCAACAGGCTCGCTTTTGGCGTCTCGTCCAGCCTTGGCGCTGTCGTGCCCTTGGGACATGTCGAGCAGGTCGCCCGGCGGTACGTCGAAAACGGCAAGCGGAAGCTGCACTGGCAGGCCAATGTGCAGGATATCGAGAAAGAGCTTGCGAAGCTTGTGCTTGCCCTTCTCGCCGTGGCCCTGAACTCCCTACCCGCAGGCGGAGATATTTATCTGGGCCTTACCGCTGGAAAGCCCTCGGGCCGCACCGCCGCATCGCGCTTTAAGCTGGTTATCGTTTGCCGGGGGCGCGCGGCCCGCCTTCAAGAAGATATCGCGAACACCCTCTCGGGACGTGATTCGAAAGCCATCGACGGCAAGCTTGTCGTTGCCTATTACGCCGCACGGCTCGCGGAGGAGGCACATTACAAGATCTCGGCGGCCAAAGAAGGCGAGGATGTGATGTTCTCGCTCGAGCCGCGATAAAGGCCCCGCTCGCCTGTTTACGCGATCCCGCCGGCTAGCAGGGACATCAAGCGCGGCATCGAAAATGCGAGGCGTTCAACAGCGCTGGAAGGCTTAAGTGCTCGCGTTGTTCACGCTCAACCGCATGAATTCCGGCACCGCAAAGCGCACCACCGAAGCCGCGGTGTGAAGCTCGGTTCCGCTCACCGGCAAAGCGCGCTTGACTGCTGCGGGATATTCGAAACTCAGCCCGCCGTAAACTAGGCAGCGGCCTGCTCGTCCTTGGGATCGCGCAGGACGTATCCCCGCCCCCAAACCGTTTCAATGTAGTGCTGTCCGGTGTTCGCCATCGCAAGCTTTTTGCGCAGCTTGCAGATGAAGACGTCGATGATCTTCAACTCCGGCTCATCGATGCCGCCATAGAGGTGGTTGAGAAACATTTCCTTCGTGAGGGTCGTCCCCTTCCGCAAGGAAAGCAGCTCCAGCATTTGATATTCCTTGCTCGTCAGATGGACGCGAGTGTCATCCACCTCGACAGTTTTCGTATCGAGATTGACGCGCAGGCTGCCGGTTTGGATGATGGATTGGGCGTGTCCTTTGGAGCGGCGAACGATCGCGTGAATGCGTGCGACAAGCTCATCTTTGTGAAAGGGCTTCGTCAGATAGTCGTCGGCACCGAAGCCAAGGCCGCGCACCTTCTCATCGACGCCGCCAAGGCCGGAGAGAATCAGAATAGGCGTCTTGATCTTGCTCACGCGAAGCGCGCGCAACACCTCGTATCCGCTAATGTCAGGCAAATTGAGATCCAGCAGAATGATATCGTAATCATATATCTTGCCAAGATCGATGCCTTCCTCGCCGAGATCGGTTTGGAAAACGTTAAAACCTTCCGAAAGCAGCATAAGCTCAATGCTTTGAGCCGTCGCGCTATCGTCTTCGATGAGAAGCACCCGCATGGTATCCCTCGCTTGCAAAATCTGCCAAGACGCGGGGCAAAAGCCAATCCGCGCCGTGAAGCTTAACTTCAGGACTGACATTAACGCAGAAAAGGTTAAGAAAACTTAAGCTTACCACGCGCATTGGTAACCAGTGCGCAATTTAAGGCACCGGTTTCAAACATATTCATGGTTTTTGAGCGCGAACCCCGCGACGGAGAGACTACCAGCCCCCAAAGAATGCCCCGCCATTCATTTGCCACAAATAGAATTATCCCCGGCGAATCAATGACCCTACTAATGTGACCCAATTCGCGAACTGGGCCAACCCCGAATTGGCTAATATATAATTAACATACAGCCTGTTGCAAAGTAGCGACGCTTTACCGTGGATTAATTGTTTCGCGCGAAAATATTTTGAGAGGGCGAGTTGGGCCCAAGCAAGACCTGTAAGTTGGAGTAGGGGGCGTTCGAACGAGATGATAGAGACAGTTAATTCTATTCAAAATCAGCGCTTTGAGTATGACGAGAAGCGGCAGCAGGTCAACGACCTCGAAATGATGATTGCCGATTTCCGCCGGATGGCGAACGACCTCGATCAGCAAATCAAGATCGAGCAGCAGGCTTCCGGAATCAGCGATGTCAATCACTTCGCTTACCCAACCTTCGCGCGTGCCGCGATAACGCGGCGCGACAATCTAAGGTCGTCGATCTCCGAACTGGAAAAACGGCTGGAGCGCGCGAGGCAGGAGGCGCTCGACGCTTTCGAGCAGCTCAAACTGTCGGAGTCGGCGGGCGAATTGGAAGCCCAGCGCCAAGTCCGGCCTGCCGCACGCCGCAAACCGCCAAGACATATCGGCAGCCTCGCAAGCACCCGATAGCGCCTTCCGGAGACAAAAAGCTTGTGCGCCAGCCTAGCAGCAGGCGATCCAGCCTCAGTTTTGCCATGAACAGCCTCAATGGCACTGAGGCAACGCTTTTTAGGGGGCGCGCTTGCGATTTCGGATTTGTTTCCTGCTCTTATTGGCGATGCTCCCGCAGGCATGCGCGAGGAAAGACCCGGCCGTTGAGAGCCTGATCGGCTCAGAGCCGCAGCGGCTATCGTTCGGTGCGCCGCCCGAAGTCTTGCACAGCTTTGTCGAGAAAATGAAACTCTGCTGGTTTACCGGGCGCGGCACTTTATCCGGCTATCGCTATGAGACGGGACAACGGCTGGCTGGTGAGGACGGAGAGTCCTCTGACGGCTATCAGAACGTCAAAATATATAATGTGAATGGAAGCCCTGAAATCTTCGAAGTTCAGTTCCATAAATATAACGACAATACGCTCATTGTGACACGCAATATTTCCCTGCCGTCCGACCTTCTGACGAAAGTCAAGCGCGACATTCAGCTTTGGGCGCTGACCGGTACGGATTGCAGTACCTGAAACGCCATTAAGACCGCAATACCAAAGCTGGTAGCCTGCGTTTGCCGTTCCTGCGAAAAAGCGTGTGAAGCAATCGCATGAGCGTGAACCACTTTCAACTTGGGCCGAATGCGGTATGCAGGAAGAGTCCCGCAGCCTTCATCCCTTCCGGATCTATGCCGTGGCCTAGCCCCGGCCTGATTTGCCACTCTACCGGAACACCTGCCGCGGCGAGCGCGATCCGCGCGTAATGAATAGCCTCAACCGGGATCACATCGTCGGACGAGCCGTGGATCAATAGAACCGGCGGCTTGCATTTGATCTCGGCGGCGAGGCGCTTCGCCCCGGCAAGGTGCCCCGAGAAGCCCACGATCGCGGCGGGGGACTCGCCAAGCCGGAGGCCCGTTTGCAGCGCCATCATCGTTCCCTGGCTGAAGCCCACAAGCGCAACCGAGCGCATTGGCAGCTTCAACCGCCCGGCCTCCGCCAGAATAAAAGCCTCGAGCACCGGCTGAGCCTTACGGAGGCCTTCCTCCAATTCGCGCTCGCTGC
>CAZCIF010000054.1:0-17882 GCA_964498645.1 uncultured Rhodomicrobium sp.
GTGAAGGCACGGCCATTAAATCGGGCGGGCGTGTCATGAAGAACGTGACGGGTGTCGATCTCGTCCGGGGCTTAAGCGGTTCGTGGGGTACGCTCGCGGTCTTCACCGAGCTGACATTCAGAGTTCTGCCAAAGGCCCCTGAAAGCCGCAGCATTATTTTTCTCGGCCTTGCAGATGAAGCCGCTGTCGGTGTCATGAGCGCAAGCCTGGGCACGCCCTACGAGGTGTCCGGCACGATCCATCTGCACGGCTCGCTTGCCGGCCGGCTGAATGACGGCGAGATCGCGCCCAAAAATACAGCTCTCACCGCGCTCCGGCTGGAAGGCACTCCGCGAAGCCTTGCTTACCGTGCGGAAAAGCTTCGCCGCGAGCTGGCGCCGTTTGGCGATACCTACGAGCTCGATCATCAAAGATCGCGGAATTTCTGGTCCAGCGTCCGCTCGCTGGCTTTTCTGTCCGCTGGCTTCGAGCGGCCCTTATGGCGCATTACCACCGCCCCTTCCAAGGCCGCGCTCATCGTCCGTGCGCTTTCCGCGTTCTTCGAAGTGAATGCCGCCTATGAATGGTCGGGGGGCCTTCTTTGGCTGGAATTACCGCCGTCCTCGGATGCAAGCGTTACGGAAGTCCGGCGCATACTCGCGGAGTTCGAGGCGGATTCCATGCTCATGCGCGCGCCCCGGACGGTGCGTTCGAGCATCGAAGTCTTCCATCCCCTGCCATTCACCAAGATGAAGATCGTCCAGGCGTTGAAAAATGCCTTCGATCCGGCCGGCATCCTTAATTCCGGGCGCATGTATGCAGGAGTCTAGGAGCACATGGAAACCAGCTTCACGCCAGAGCAGCTCAAAGACCCGCGCCTCAAGGAAGCGGAGGAAATTCTGCGCCGCTGCGTTCGCTGCGGATTATGTACGGCAGTCTGTCCGACATATCTCCTGCTTGGCGACGAGCGTGACAGCCCCCGCGGCCGGATCTATCTCATCAAGTCCATGCTGGAAGGCACGGCTGCGCCGAAGCAGGTGCGGCCCTATCTCGACCGCTGCCTGTCCTGTTATTCCTGCATGACGGCGTGCCCGAGCGGCGTCGACTACATGCATCTGTCCGGTTACGCCCGGCAGTTTGCCGAAAAATCGGCGATGCGCGCACCGGGCGATGACTTCATGCGCAAGCTCCTGAGGAGAATCTTGCCCTATCCGAAGCGGTTTCGCCTGGCTCTTCTTGCCGCAATCGGATTGCGGCCTTTCAGGAATGCGCTAAGGCGTTCGCGCTTCAAGACATGGGCGGCAATGCTGAAGCTCGCGCCTGTAAGTCCAGTGCGCCGCTGCTCCTACCTGCTTCCGCAGACCGTGAAATCAAAGATACCTCGCAGAGGGCGTGTTATATTGTTGGGCGGTTGCGTGCAAAGGGTGCTCCGGCCAGAAATCAACGACTCCACGGTGCGGCTTCTGAACCATATCGGCTATGATGTCATCCTCTCCGAGGGCGAGGGCTGTTGCGGCGCGCTCGCCTTGCACATGGGCAAGGAGGCCGATGCCAAGGCTTTCGCGAGGCGCAATATCGATGCCTGGCAGGCGCAGCGTGAAAAAGGCCCCCTGAACGCCATCATAATTAACGCATCGGGCTGCGGGACGGTAGTGAAGGACTATGCGCATCTGTTCGCGCACGATCCCGCCTATGCCGGGAAGGCGCAATATGTCTCTTCGCTCGCCAAGGACATTACGGAATTCGTGGCGCAGCAAAAACTCGACGCTCCTGCCGGCTGGAGCGACATCCGTGTTGCGTATCATTCCGCGTGCTCGATGCAGCACGGCCAGAAGCTTCAAGAGCCGCCACGCCAGCTCTTACGAAACGCCGGATTTACGGTTCTCGAAATCCCGGACGGCCATCTCTGTTGCGGCTCGGCGGGAACCTACAATATCCTTCAATCCGAGCTGGCGAACGAGCTAAGGGATCGCAAGCTCGAATCCATAAGCAGCGTCAAGCCCGATTGCGTGGCGAGCGGGAAGATCGGCTGCATCACCCAATTGTCTTCTGGATCTGTGCCGGTTGTACATACGGTGGAGCTTTTAGATTGGGTCGATGGCGGGCAGTGCCCCGAGGGGCTCAAACATTTGGAGCCGCGCATCCGGCTTCTGCCTCGCGCGGAAGAAATCATCGAAGATGACGACTATGCCCCGGCTTAGGTCCGGCCGTTTGAGTTGAGCCGCTGCCTGGATTTTCGCGCTCGCTGCCATTGCCGCGCTGGCGCCGGTATCGCTGGCTGGCGGCAAGGATGAGCCGGCAACATCTTCTTTCGAACCGATGGGACCACCGCCCCCTCCCGGCTGGACCACAACCGAGGTGCAGGCCGGCCGCGCGGATTGCGCCCGCCGCCTTTCCGGCCTGCAGGTGCTTTTCGACCCGCTCGATCCGGTCAGGGAAGGCGCCTGCGGCTCTCCGGCGCCGATCCGGCTCAATGGCTTCGAAGGCAATCCCGAACCGGATCTTGCCTTCTCGCCCGCGCCAATGGTTTCCTGCAAACTGGCCGAAGCACTGCGGCGCTGGTTCGACGAAGTTGTCCAGCCGATTGCGAAGGCGCAATTGCACGCCTCCATCATTCGCATAGTCAGTTTGTCCGCTTATCAATGCCGGACGCGCTACGATGACCCCGTGCAGCGGATCAGCCAGCACGCCTATGCGAACGCAATCGATGTCAGCGAATTTGTGACCGCAAAGGGCGAGCGCATCAGCGTTCTCGATCATTGGGACGGAAAGGACGAACGATCCGCCTTTTTGCACGTAATCCACGATGGCGCTTGCGGGATTTTCGGTACGGCGCTTGGGCCGGAGGCGAACAATGCGCACAAAAACCACTTCCACCTCGATATGAAAGAGCGGCGGCAGCCTTTGTGCGATTTCACGCCTGAGCAGGTGCGGGCGCGCGAGAAAGCGAAGAAGCATCCGCTGGTTCCGGTAAGCACGCCCATGATACCGCCGAAGCGGCGCTAAATGTGCCTGAACATATGGCAAGAATCTCAGCGCAACGCAGCCCACACCGAATAAGCCGGCGGGGCTGAGATGCGCCTCATCCTGAGGAGCCGCGCCTCGATGAGCCGCGCAAGCCGGCGTCTCTTGAACGCTAACCAACGGTTCCACTTGGGAAATATTGCTGCGACAGCCTCGTGGCATAATTCAGAAGGTTCGGATAGGCTTCGGCATGCGAGCGCAGGGCGGACTCGAAGAGGGGGCAAAGCGATCCAGCGACAAAGCCGAAGATGCTGGCATCCGCACCGCAGGGCGCGTCGCCCATGAGATAGGGCTTATCGCCCAAGATCGCCGAAATCGACGCGAATGCCCGGCCCGCGAGCATGGCCCGTTCCGCCTCGGTGTAGCGGCCGATTCCCTGGCCGTGCACGGTCCGGCGGGTCTTGCTGCGGATCATGGATTTCATGAAGGGCCGGATTGGCGCCGGCACCGCTTTAAAAAAGCGCGCGGGTCCGCGTTCGAAATTCGCGCTGTCGATCCAGAGCGCGTGGACGATCAGCCAATAAAGATGATCCTCGCACATTTTCTCGACCGCCCAGGCAAAGCCGCGTTCCTGCGGAGAAAGCCCATGGTCGAAATCGAACTCGTAATGCTGCTCCAGATAAAAACGGATCAAGGTCGAGTCGGAGATCACGGTTTCTCCGTCGCGGATATAGGGCAATTTCCCTCGCGGGGCATTGCGAAACCCCTTTGTGTCCGTTTGAAACGGAAGGCCTGCCATCTTTAAAAGGATCGCTGCCTTGGTTACGAATGGGCTGGGATCGGGAAGGCCCCAAGCCGGGCCAAACGTATATAGCGTGATCATTGCTGCCCCTTTCTCCCTCACGTGAATGCGCTTCTTTACTTCGCGTCCATCTTTCTAGCCATTCATAATCCGTTGAGCGAACGTTTCGTGGACGAGCGGCCTTGCTTTACACTGGAATTGGCAAGCTGATGCAGGCGGACAGATGATGAATGATCCACAACGGGCTTTTCCCACGCCAGCCGCGCCCGGCGCCAATGGCGGGCTGAGGGTAGAAAGTACAGTGGACCCGGAAAGCCCAGTCGCCGGCCTTTTTTTCCAACACTATGACCGCGCTTTTGTTCTTCCTCATGAAAAGGAAGGGCTTGAGGGCTTTCGCGAATGCCTTGCACTCAACCACGGCGAATCCTATGAGCGCTTGCGAGCGCGCTACGGTCCGTTTCGCGAGGTTGTTCTCGTTGCGCGCGAGGCTGGCGGCGAGATCGTGGGCGGCGCCAACTATATCGCCTATCCGCTGCCGTCAGACGGCTCGCCCATCCTTGCCGTCAACCTGAACTATATTTTCGTCGTGGAGGCGTGGCGGCGGCGCGGCTACTTTCGTGAGCTACTGGCCGCCGTTGAACGGAATGCGGTGCAATTCTTCGCGCCCGGCGCCGCAGCCCTTCAGCCAATCATCTTTATAGAGCAGAACGATCCGCTCCGGATGACGGAGGAGGAGTACCGGCGGGATACCGGTCACGCCGGATTGGACCAGATCCAGCGTATCCTTATTTGGGCAAAGCTTGGAGCGCGTATCGTCGATTTCCCCTATGTGCAGCCACCCCTTTCGGCCGCTCAATCGCCGGACGCAACGCTCTGCTACGCTGTCATCGGCACCACGGGCCCCGCCATCGACGCCTGCCTCCTGCGCGAGCATCTCATGCGATTTTTCGCGATTTCAGTGTTGAAGGGCGGCGACCCGGAGCGCGACCCCACCGCCAGGCCGCAACTTTCGGAGCTTGCCAAGGCCTGCGCGGAGCGCCGCGCAATTCCGCTTCTCGATCTCTCGGCGCTTAATCATGAGGCACTTGCGGCATATCTGGCTACACCCCCGGAAAAAAGACCGCATTCCTTGCGCGATGCCCTTCGCAATTCCGTCACTGACAGGGCATAAACCTTCCAGAGCAATTGAGTTGGAAGGGGCAACTCATGGATATCCATGCCGCCGGGAGTGCGCTCAGCGAGCCTTTCGAGAAGGGGCGCGACAAGACCTTTCATGCGACGCTTTCGCTTTACATCTCCAATGAGAGCATGGCGTCCGTGTTCGAGAATTGGACGGCCGGGAAGCGATCCAAGATAAAGGAAACCTATGCGCAGACCCATGCGCTGAGGCGGGCGATCGACCCACTCTTTAACGATGTCGCAATCCGGGACCAGAATTCCACCATCGATGAGTTTCTCATCGATGTCGAAGGACCGCGCGAGGTTGAAATCATCACCGTAACCATCCCGGAAACCATCGAATGGGAGACGGAAGGTCAGAAGTTTCGCGCTGAGTTAGGCCGGCCGGTTTCCCGCTCGCTGAAGTGCCGGATGTTCTGGTACGCCCACTCGGACGGCGCGCTCTCCTATCATCTGTCCTTTACCGGTCAATATAATCACGATTTCGAAGACTATTATTTTCTGTCGATGTTGCAGAAATTCATGTTCCCGAAAGAGTTCTGCATCCCAGAAGGGACGGAACCTGACGATATTTGCTCCGGTAAAACGGGCCTTTGGCTTCTCGATCAGCCCATTATTGCCGCTTGGCTCGACTATCGCGACACGAGCCAGGAGATTCCGTTTTGGAGCTTCGTCCGGCAACGGTTTATGCGTCACGTCTCGGAGCTTGTGGAGGGTGCTGGCCTTATCCTCCGGGGTCATTTGAGTGAAGAAGCCCGCCGGCCCAATCAATTATGGAACAAGCTGATCGAGACGGCGGACTTTATTGAGGTTCCCGGATTGAAAGCGCCTCCCGCGCGGGCGCTTTTCCTGTTTCAGGATCAGGAATTTTTCGATCTTCTCCAGGCCGGGCCACGCCGCACGCTGCTATCCAATCCCGATTACGGCCCGCGTGTCCCCAGGAGCGGCCCCGGCGCGCCAATCGTCATCGACCGGTCTTTCTTCGAACGCTCACCCGATCATCACGAAGCGCATTTCGACATCCGCTACTACTTCCAGTCCGGCTTTTTCCAGAACATCATCGACTTCCTCAATCAAGACGTGACGGAGCTGCGCGACGGAACCGATCCCGTTTATCCCAAGACGGGGGAGCAGGAAGAGGAAGCCTTCTTCATCCGGCTAGCGAACGGCCGGGCGCTCTATCAAGTCGTATCGCGCTCGCGCAGCCTGGAGGCCGGCAACGATTACATCGGCACGTGTCCCTATGTGTTTCTCGTGCATCTCATGGCGTTGCATAATGAGTTCCTGGTGCGGAAATACGAGATCGAGACAAGCGCGCTGCAGGCGCGGCTTTCCGATGAGCGGCTTACGGCTTACGGCAATCTCGATGCGCTCTTAAAGCGGCTTGAACCGGCTGACACGCGCGAGTTGAAAAAGGCGACGCAGCCCTTCTACGTGTTCCGGTATCAAGCCTTCGCGGTCTACAAGCGGCATCTCTATAGCAACACCTTCCGCTACGATACCGAGCGCGATCTCTTCGACGATCTGCAGCGCATCCGCAGCACGAGCGCACGGCTCGACCGCTGTGACCGCATCCTGGAGGGCCTCGACAAAACCATCGAGGATATCGAGGAGGATAAGCGCTATCAGGAGCAGCAGAACAGGGCGGCCTCGGATCGCAGCCTGAACAAGGCGGTTTTTGTGGTCGGCGCATTCAGCGCGATGCAAGCCTTCTATGCGGCGCTCGACGCGGCACAGTACGGCAACGGCATGCATTACCTCCTGCGCATGGCGCTGCTCGTGCTGACTGTTGGTCTCACCGCCGCGAGCCTTGCCTTTGCGGTGCGCGCCTGGAAGGCCATGCGCGTCGAATCCGATAATCGCTGACCCTGCGCGGGCGCGGCGGCCTACGCGGCGCTGACAAGATTGAACCAATCGTCCTCGGAGAGGATTTTGACGCCAAGCTCTTCGGCCTTCTTGAGCTTGGAACCCGCGCCGGGACCGGCGACGACGTAAAGCGTATTCTTCGACACCGAACCTGCCACCTTGGCGCCAAGCCTCTCGGCCTGGGATTTGGCTTCGTCGCGTGTCAGCCGCTCTAGCTTGCCCGTGAAAACGATCGTCGCACCGGCAATCTGCGAAGCAACCACATCGGATTTGTAATCCTCGACGTTCAGCTCGCGCATCAAGCTGGAGACGGCCTCCCGATTGTGCGGTTCGTCGAAGAAATCCACAATGGACTGCGCCACCACGTCGCCAATGCCGCCGATCTCGTTCAAGCGCTCACGCGCGTCCGCTTCTGCCATGGCTTGCTGGAAATGTGCGAGCGATCCGAAGTTCTTGGCCAGCAGCTTCGCAGTGGTCTCGCCCACATGCCGGATGCCGAGGGCAAAGATGAACCGTTCGAGGGAGATGGTCCGCCGCGCCTCGATGGCGGCGAAGAGATTGGCGGCGGATAAGGCGCCCCAGCCCTCTTTTTCAGAGAGCTTCGGCAGTGAAACGCCATCGCGGGCCTTGAGCGTGAAGATACCGGCGGGCGTCCGGATGCGCCCCTCGTCGAAGAAAGCCTGGATGTGCTTCTCGCCGAGCCCTTCGATATCGAAGGCATGCCGCGACACGAAATGGCGCAGCCGTTCCACGGCCTGCGCAGTGCAAATGAGACCGCCCGTACAGCGGCGCACCGCGTCGAGCTTCCCGGTCTTCGGGTTCATTTCGCGCACGGCATGGCTGCCGCAAACGGGGCAAGTGGAAGGAAAGACGAATGGCGCAGACTCGGCCGGACGCTTTTCGAGAACAACACCGAGGATTTGCGGGATCACATCGCCGGCGCGCTGAACGATGACCGTGTCGCCGATGCGGATGTCCTTGCGCGCGATCTCATCTTCGTTGTGTAGTGTCGCGTTCTGAACCACTACGCCGCCTACCGTGACGGGCGCAAGCTTCGCGACGGGCGTCATCGCCCCTGTGCGTCCCACCTGAATTTCGATGTCGCGCAGGATCGAAGCCGCCTTTTCGGCGGAGCATTTATGCGCGGTGGCCCAGCGGGGCGTCCGCGAGACGAAACCGAGCCGTTCCTGCAAGTCGAGGCGGTCGACTTTATAGACCACGCCGTCTATATCGAAGCCGAGCGTGGCGCGGGTGAGTTCAATCGCGCGGTAGGCCGCGAGCATCTCGTCCTCGGACTTGCAGTGCGTGACCGGCACGACGGGAAAGCCCCAGCCGCCGATAGCCTGCAACACGCCATAGTTCGTTTGAGCAGGAAGTTCGCCGGCCTCGCCCCAGCCCCAGGCAAAAAATCGCAAAGGCCGCGCCGCTGTAACCGCAGGATCGAGCTGCCGCAGTGACCCCGCGGCCGCATTGCGGGGATTAGCGAAGACTTTGCCGCCGGATTTCGCCTGGCGCTCGTTGAGCGCGGCAAAATCGGCGTGGGACATGTAGACTTCGCCGCGCACTTCGAACACGCCGGGAATGTGGCGCCCTCTCAACTGGTGCGGGATCTCCGCGATCGTGCGAACATTGGCGGTCACATCCTCGCCTTCGGTCCCGTCGCCGCGCGTGGCCGCGACCACGAGCTGGCCGCGCTCATAGCGCAGCGAAACGGAGAGGCCGTCGATTTTCGTCTCGGCGGTGAAATCGAGAGGGGTACCGGCGGCAAGCTTCAAAAAGCGCCGGATGCGGGCCACAAAGTCCCGCGCATCCTTCTCGCTGAAGACGTTGCCGAGCGACAGCATCCGCACGGCATGCCGGACTTTCGCGAATTTCTCCGCGGGTGGCGCGCCGACCCTGCGTGACGGGCTTATCTCGCTGACAAGGCTTGGAAAGCGCTGCTCCAAAGCATCGCAGCGAAGGCGCAGCCGGTCATAATCCGCATCCGGGATCTCCGGTTGCGCTTCCTGATAATAGAGCCGGTCGTGCCGCTCGATCTCGCGGACAAGAAAATCATGTTCGGCTTTGGCCTCGGCAGGAGTCAGATCCTCCACCGGCACCGGCGAAAAATTCGCGGCACCGCCATCGCCCTCAGCCGATTTCATGCTTCGCTCCAATCAGGCGCTCGGCCGCGGCTCTCGCTTCCTCCGTGATTTTCCTACCCGCCAGCATCCGCGCAATCTCCTCCCGGCGGCCGCTTCCATCGAGCGCCTCGGCGCAGGTCTCGACCCTTATGTTCTCGCCCGCCCCTTTCGACGTCTTGTAAAGCCGGTAATGCGCGTCCGCATGGGCCGCCACCTGCGGCGAATGCGTGACCGCAAGCAGCTGGGCCTGCCGGCCGAGCCGCATGAGCCGCTCCCCAATAGCCGAAGCAGTCGCGCCGCCAACGCCCGTGTCGATTTCGTCGAAGACCAGAACGGGCGCGGTATTTTGCTCCGCGAGGATGACTTTGAGTGCAAGAAGGAAGCGGGCCAATTCACCGCCCGACGCGACTTTCATGAGAGGGCCGGGTTTCGCGCCGGGATTGGTTTGAACATAAAACATAATCGTTTCACGCCCCGATGGCCCGCCGCAGACGCCGTTCTCATCTTCGGTGAGTTTTTGAGTATGTGTGAGGAAGCGTGCCTTTTCAAGCCGCAGCGGTTTTAGCTCCTTCTGTACGGCGCGGTCGAGCTTGGCTGCAGCCGCTATCCTCCTCTTGCTGAGCGCATCCGCGGCATGAGCATAAGCGGCAGCAGCCGCCGCAACCTCCTTTTGCGTCGCGTGCAGATGCTCCGCGCTCATTTCGAGTTGCGACAAGTCATCCAGGAAACGCCGATGGACGGCGGGAAGCTCGCTCACCGGAACGCGATGCTTTCGCGCCACCGCGCGGAGCTTGAAAAGGCGCTCCTCGATGGCCTCGGCATCGTCTTCGCCGCCCGCCCGGAGCTGCGCCTCCACCAGCGCGCGCGCCTCCTCAGCCTCGATCATGACGCGCTCCAGGCTCGCGAGAACGGGTTTCAGATGCTCAGGAAGGTTCGGCTGACGCTCGAGCCGGCGAAGCACGGCGCTGAGCTTCGCGGAAGGAAAGTGAGGGCCTGACAAAGCATCCGCGGCGGCTTCGAGGTCGGCGCGGACTTTTCCAGATGCTAGGATGGATTGCCGCTTCGCTGCCAATGCCTCTTCTTCTCCGGGCTGCGGGGCAAGGGCGTTGAGTTCGTCGCAGGCGGCGTTGAGATAATCCGCTTCCTGCCCGGCACGGTCCAGATTTTCGCGAAGCTCCTCAGCTTTGGCATGGCGCTCGCGCCACCGGTCCCACAGCCGCGATACGGTCTGCGCATCGGGCAGAAGGCCACCGAATTGGTCCAGAAGATGCCGGTGTGTGGAAGGGTCGAGCAGGGCGCGGTCGTCGTGCTGCCCGTGGATCTCGACGAGCGACCGGCCAATTTGGCGCAAAAGTCCTGTGGAAACGGGCCGGTCATTGATGAACGCTTTTGTCCGCCCATCGGCGTACTGGATGCGCTTCAGGATAAGCATGCCGTTATCGTCGAGGCTGTGCTCACGAAGCGGGCCGTTTGCGGGATGCGCTGGATCTGTTTCGAAGGATGCCGTCACGCTCGCGGATTGCGCACCTTTGCGCACAAGGCCACCATCGCCGCGCGCCCCAAGGGCAAGGCTGAGACTATCGAGAATGATCGATTTGCCGGCACCGGTCTCGCCGGTGAAGACGGTCAGTCCATCTGAAAAGCTCAGATCGAGCTTATCGATCAAAACAATATCGCGAATCGACAGAGCCGCAAGCATGACGCTCTCTTTACGCGATTCGTCCTTCCAGTGCAGCGTGGGCTGAGCAGGCACCCTCCGCGCTAAGAACCTGTCACGCCCCTGACGGTTTTCTTCCAAGCCCGGCTAATCCAGGAGCCCGAGTCTTCACGTGGCGCTGCCCCGCCGGATTGCAAAAGTGCGTAGGCATCTTTGTACCACTGGCTCTCGGGGAAGTTATGCCCAAGGACCGCAGCCGCGGTCTGAGCTTCGTTCACAACGCCAAGCGCCATATAGCATTCGGTGAGCCGCATAAGGGCTTCTTCGACATCGGCGGTTTGCTGGTACTCGGTGACGACAGTCTTGAAGCGGTTGATGGCAGCGAGATAGTTCCCCTTCTTCTGCCAGTAGCGGCCGACATTCATTTCAGCGGCGGCAAGTGTATCGCGGGCGATTTTGAGGCGCTTCTTCGTCTCTTCGGCATAGCGGCTATCCGGGTAGCGCCGGATAAGCGTCTCCATCTCGGCAATAGCCTTCCTCGTCTCGCTCTGGTCCCGGCTCGGCGAGGAGATGCGATCATAGTAGGAAGATGCGACGATTTCTTGAGCGAGAGCCGCTTCTTTGGCCCCTGGGTGAAGTGCGAGGTAGCGGCGTGCGGCTGCGACGGCTTCGGGCGCCTTTCCGGCCTTCTGGTAAGCGTAAGCCGCCATCACCATGGCCTTCTTGGCTTCTTCGGAATAGGGATAGAGCTGATCGATCTTTTCGAAGAGCTGGGCCGCTTTGTTATTGCTGCCGCTGCCGAGAGCTTCGTCCGCTTCCTTATAGAGGGCTTCCGCAGACCTATTATCGAGCTTGCTGTCGCTGGCTTCGAACCAAGAACCCATAGAGCCGCAGCCAGTGAGGCTTGCCGCCAATACGGCCGCCACGGCAAGCGGCCTGATCGATCGCATTCTCATATTATCCTGCTCCGAAGCCCGGGATCGCCATGAGCCGTCAAAATCGACTCACATCCTGCTACCGTATACGTTCTACGATAGAAAGCCGCAAAATGATGGTCAAATGCGGAGTTTTTCAGTCAGAACCCGGCTAGGACAAAGTTGTTTGGCCGTCTGTGGGATTTGCGCACCTCGCCGGTTTCGCTCAGTCGGCTTCGGGAGCGAAATTCGGGGTTGCGAAAGCGATGCCGAAATCTGCGCGGGGGGCCACATGCTGGACATGCGGCTTCTCCGCCATCTCCACGATTGTCCAGGCATCCTTATTCTCATAAAGCGCATGGAGCACCGCGGAGTTGAGGCGGTGTCCGCCGCGATAGGAGCGATAGAGGCCGAGAATTGGAGCGCCGGCGAGCGCGAGGTCGCCGACGGCGTCGAGTGTCTTGTGCCGCACGAACTCGTCTTGGTAGCGAAGGCCTTCGGGATTCAGAATCCGGTCGTCGCCGATAGCGACCGTATTATCAAGCGATGAGCCGAGCGCGCGCCCTACAGACCAAAGCTGCTTCACATCTTTCATGAAGCCGAATGTGCGCGCGCGGCAGATCTTCTTGAACCCGGCCGGCGTAATCTCAATGTCGAGGCGCTGGCGCCCAACAAAGGTGGAGGCGAAGTCGATCTCGATATCGAGCCGGAAGCCATTATAGGGGAAGATTTCACCCACTGCGTCACCATCCCTCACCTGGACAGGCCGCAGGACTTTGATGAAGCGGCGTGGCTCTTCCAGATCGCGCAGGCCCGCCTCTTCGATGGCATCGACGAACGGCTCGGCGCTTCCATCCATGACCGGAACCTCATTGCCATCGAGCTCGATGTCAACATTATCGACCCCAAGTCCGCGCAAAGCTGCCAGCAGATGCTCGACAGTCGCGACCGTTGTTCCATCGGGCCCGCTCAGCACCGTGCAAAGCGTCAAATTGCTGACGGCGCGGAAATCGCCGGGAACACGCCCTACGCGCTCACCGCCCTGAATATAGAAATTATAACCTGTGTTCGCTTCGGCAGGGTGCAGAATCAACGAAACCTCGGCGCCGTTATGAACGCCAATGCCCTTCATGACGATTTCGCGATCGACTGTAGATTGTCTGCTGGAATAGCTCCGAAAGCTCATTGTGCGCGCCGTTGTCTTGTGCCACTGCGCCATCCGTTGCCGATGGAAGGCGCCCCCACGTGAGCAAATGCCGCAAAGCCTTCAGGCGAAGCATCAGTAGCTCACGCTACTCTTGGAAACCGGCCGTACCGGTTACGCACGCTTAAGCTCAACAACATCTGTCGATGGCAAATTAGCCGGGCAATCGGCGCCGCTTCAAATCACGCTTTCTAACAGTCTGTTACGGGGGAGGCTTGGACTTAAATCAAATGCACCAAGCAGGATTAATACGTGGCGCGGAGGAACGGCGCCGATTCCGATGGTGCGCCTGGCCCGAGCCCGTTACTGCGAAACGGGCTTTTTAAAAAAGTCAGGGATATCAGTTACTTCGTCTGAAAAATGCGGCTCCGCCGTGCCATCGTCGCCTATGCCCGCGCCGTCATGATGTCGGGGAGGATGCGAGGCAAAGCCGTTGCGATGTCCATTGCGCGCCGGATCAAGGGATGACTTTTCATGAGGCGCGCGTGGCTGCAATGCAACAGATTTACCGGTTGAAGCCGCAGCACGGGTTCTTCCGGCCATCCAGTCGAAAAATCCGCGCGGCTTTGCCGGATTTCGATTCGCGGATACCCCGTTCGCGCCCCCGGTCTGGTTCAGCTCAGGAAAATCTTGATAGGTCAGGGGACGTTTGGGCGGACGGGCGGTCTTCGCAGGAGGCAAGGGCTCAAAACGCTGCCCTCCCGGGTCGGCGGGGCCAAAGCCGCGTGCTTCCTGATCCGCGGCCTTTTTTGCCTTCGGCTCCAGCACCACGCGCCGCCCGGCCTCTTGCCGGTCCTGCGACGGCCGCGACGCCCCCTGCAGCTGTTCACGGAACGCAGCGCCGCCGCGGTTCCGTCCCTGCTCGGCTCCCGCAGCAGAGAGGCGGTCGGAAAGCCCGCCGTCCCTGTGATGCGCGCCGGTGCTTGCAGCCATATGAGCGTATTCGAGTCCGGTTCTGATCCCGGTCGCGACCACCGAGACGCGGATGCGGTTCTGTAATGCAGGCTCGAATGTCGCTCCCACGATGATGTTCACGTCGGGGTTTTCATCGGGATCGACCTCGCGGCGGATGCGCGATGCGGCTTCTTCGACTTCGTAAAGCGTCATATCGAAACTGCCGGTGATGCTTACGAGCAAGCCCTTCGCGCCGCGCATTGAGACCTCACCGAGCAGCGGGTTTGTGATCGCGGCCTCGGCAGCCTGCAACGCGCGCTTCTCGCCTTCCGCCTCGCCCGTTCCCATAAGGGCCGTGCCCATGTTCTGCATCACGGTGCGGACATCGGCAAAATCGAGATTGATCAACCCCTCCTTGATCATCAAATCGGTAATGCAACTCACGCCCGATCTCAGCACATCGTCGGCGCGCATGAAGGCATCGGCGAAAGTGGTTTTCTCGCTTGCGATCAAAAATAAGTTCTGGTTCGGAATAACGATCAATGTGTCGACGTGCTTCGCCAGGGCAGCGATCCCCGCTTCGGCTGCGCGCATCCGGCGCTGGCCTTCGAACTCAAACGGTTTTGTAACCACGGCGACGGTCAGAACGCCCATTTCTTTGGCGGCGCGCGCAATAACCGGCGCCGCGCCCGTACCCGTGCCGCCACCCATGCCGGCGGTTATGAATAGAAGATGCACCCCATCCAGGTGAGACCGGATTTCCTCGATGGTTTCCTCAGCGGCTGCGGCACCGATCTCGGGTTTGGAGCCGGCTCCGAGGCCCTCGGTGATGCCTACGCCGATTTGAATGACGCAGCCGGCGCTCGACGCCGAAAGGGCTTGCGCGTCGGTATTCGCGACGATGAATTCCACGCCTTCGACGCCGCTCTCAATCATGTTGTTCACGGCGTTACCGCCGGCGCCGCCAACGCCGATTACGGTGATACGCGGCCGCAACTCTGTCAGACCTGGAAGTTGCAGGTTAATTCCCATGTTCGTCAGCTTCCTGTCCGGGCTTTGCTCGCCCGCTTATGCTTGCCGCCAACCGCACCGGGCGCAGCCTGTCAAAAGCTTGCACGCAGCCATTGGCTGATTCGGGACGCGTAGCTACTGTCTTGGGATGCAATCCCCGGTGCGTACGGCATTTCACCCGGAGACTGATGCCGGCTTGCATAAAGACATCCTCCCACAAGCGCACTAAGCGCATTTCCGGCGCTCAGGCCGTTTAACTCTGTGGGCCTCGCCGTTCTGACCTCCGAGGCGAGGAGATGCGATGCAAACTCGCCGATGCCGGGAAGCAAGCTTCCTCCGCCGGCTAGCACTACGCCCCCAATGGGAACAGAATATCCAGCACCCTTTAACCGTTCATTAATGGCGTGAAGCACTGAAGATGCGTTCGATCGAATAATATGATTAAGCGAAAATTTGGAGATAGGCTCATGCGTTTCGCCGTTTGAGACGGGCAAATCGATGTCGGCCTGCAGGCCATCGTAGACGCTGCCATAGCGGACCTTCAGGCGCTCGGCTTCGAATTTCCGCAGAACGAAGGTCCGCGCAATGTCTTCGGTGATTTGTTGACCGCCGGCGACGATGCACTCTACGGCAACCGGAATACTGCGGAAGAATAATGCATATCCCGTGGATTGTGCGCCCATATCGGCGACAAGGACGCCAGCCTCGCGTTCGAGCGGGGTTGTCACGGATAACGCCGTTGCAACCGGCCCCGCAACATAGCTTCGGACGGTCAGCAAGCTCTTTGCAAGGCAGGCTGCGATTTGACGAGCGCCCTTCAGCGGCATCGATATGGCTACGACGTCGATCTCCCCGGCCAGCGCGCCGCTGCCATCACCGGCATCAGGGTTTCCGGTTTCATCCACGGCGGTGTAAAGGTGCAAAAGCTTTCTTTGTGCCGAAAGGCAGTGCTCCTCGGCGGCAGCAGAGATCGCATGCGCGTCCTCTTTGGTAGGGGCGGATTGACCGGTTCCGAGCCTGGCTTCGAATATTTGAGCGGCCAAGCCTTGGAATTGGCCGGTGACAATCACTTCCTCCACGGTCGTCCCGGCTTGCGCCTCCGCCTGGGCAACCGCACGCCTCACGCTCGTTTCCATCGCGACAAGATTGACAATGCGACCGCCCGAAAAACCGGAGGACCTGACGATCGAACTGCCGAGCACCCGTATGCTTCTCGCGCCCGCATCCAAGCCGAAGCGCGGCACCGCCAGGGAAACGATCGCGCAGGCGACTTTTTGCGCTCCCAAATCCACGATCGTAACGATGTCATCCCGCGCCTTGAACGGCCACAGCCGCGACGGAGCGCGAAAGCGCCGCGGAGCGGCCGTCATAAGGCTTTGCCTCGCCGGGGTGGGGCTACGGCTTGCCGCGGCGTTGAAAGAAGCGATGCAATGGCCCTGTCGCGGTTGGCAACAGTGGCTTCCCGCAATTGCAAGATCGTCCGGTTCGACAGACGCAAATCAATTGTTTCTAGGCCCATCTCGGCAATCTTCGGGTTGGCAAGAAGCGAATCAAGCCGATTCAAGACTAGGATGCTCACCTTGCGCGGAAGTTTCAACATCAGCCCGGTATCGAGCTTCGCCAGCCAAAAGCGCCCGGTAATCAACTCAGCGCGTTCAATCCGGCGCTTTATGGCCGCATTATCGGAAAGCGCATCCTCGAAATCGGCTGCCTCCGCGGGAGCCTCCTCGCCCGCGAGAAGCGGGAGGCTGGAAAACCGGCCTTCGGCATCGGGACCAAGCACATGGCCTTCGCGATCGATTGCTTGGATCTGGTTCCCGGGCTTCTCCCATCGCGCAAACGGGGTACGTTCCGAAACGATGACTTCGAGGCGCGAAGGAAGAATGCGGCGAACCTCGGCCGCCTCGATCCAGCCCAGTCTCAAGAGCCGGTCGTGCGCTCCCGCGGTGTCATAAGAGATGGAAGAGCCGTTATAAGGCAGCCTGAGCGCCTCAAGCAGCGCGGCTCGCGGCGTGTTCTCGGAGCCGGACAGAGCGAGATCCTCGAGCCGGAAGCCGGCATCGAACGCCGCGCGGTCCGCAAGGGCTGCAACCACGGCGAAAACCAGCTTCGCGACATCGGACAAAGTGAGCGCGTAGATTGCCGTTGCGGCGAGAAACATCATGCTGAGAACAAAGCCCGCAGTGGACGCGCGGTCTGCATGCGCCAAAGCGTAGAAGAACCATGAGGCCGTGGGCCGGCCCGCCGCAGGCTGCTCTGCTTTGCCGTCCCCTGGGTTCTCGAAGCGGAACGTATCTTCTGCTAACGGCTGCAAGAAGCGTCCTCCACAATCCACCGCACAAGCTCACCGAACGTCAATCCAGCATGGGCCGCCAGTTCCGGGACCAGTGATGTCGCGGTCATGCCTGGCTGAGTGTTAACCTCAAGGCAGGCAAGCTCGCCGGTCCCTTGCGCGCGGTCGTCGAGCCTGAAGTCGGCCCGGCTTACGCCCTGGCATCCCAATGCGTTGTGTGCATCGAGTGCCAATTTCTGGATAAAACCGTAAATTTCCGGTGAAATTCTTGCAGGCAGAATGTGGCGTGAGCCTCCTTTTGCATATTTGGCTTCGTAATCGTAAAAGCCTAAGCCTTCGGCTGGCAAAATCTCAATGATTCCCAGCGCCTTGTCGCCAAGAACGGCGCAGGTGAGCTCGCGGCCGCCGATATAGCGCTCGACCATGACATCGCCAAAGGCCCAATCGGCGCGGGTCAGTTCCTGCGGCGGATACTCGTGATCCTCGCGAACGATGAAAACGCCGACGCTCGATCCCTCGGTGACAGGCTTGATGACATAGGGCGGCGGCATGAGATGAGCGCGCGCCGCTTCGGCAGGCGTTGTCACTAGGCTTTCGGCAACAGGCACGCCTGCGGCTTTGAAGGCAGCTTTCGCGCGGGCCTTGTCCATCGCGAGCGCCGAGGCCAGCACGCCGGAATGGGTGTAGGGGATCTGCAGCGTTTCGAGAACGCCCTGGATGCACCCATCCTCGCCGCCTTTGCCGTGCAGGGCGTTAAAGCAGGCATCGGGTTTGAGAGCGGCAAGCCTGCTGGCTATGTCCCGGTCCACGTCGATGCGCGTCACGCGATAGCCTGCCTCTTCGAGCGCATTCGCACAGGCCGCACCGGAATTGAGCGAGACCTCGCGTTCGGCGGACCAGCCGCCCATTAGGACTGCAACGTGATGATATTAGTTCGTCATACCAAATCCGGCTGATTGCTTGACGGCGCTCCCTCTGGCGTCATCCCGTGCGCGC
>CAZCIF010000055.1:0-9335 GCA_964498645.1 uncultured Rhodomicrobium sp.
AGGGACATGACGAAGAATGTCCCGATCAGCGATACGGGGATCGCCACCAGGGGGATGATTGTGGCACGCCAGGTTTGCAAAAAGACAAGAACCACGATCACGACGAGAACGACGGCTTCGAAAATCGTCTTGATCAGCTCGTCGATGGACCGCTGAATGAACTCTGTCGGATTATAGATGATCCGGTATTCGATGCCCTTGGGGAAGCCCCTGGACAGGTTCGTCATGGTCTCCTTGACCGAGTTCGCCACTTGAAGCGCGTTTGCGCCGGGCGTCTGCGAAACGAGAAGAACGACAGCCGTCTTGCCATCGAGAAAGCCGCTCGTCGTGTAATCGAGCGCTCCGAGCTCGACGCGCGCCACATCCCGCAATCGTGTAAAGCGGCCATCGGCACCGGTCTTGACGACAATTTCGCCAAACTCCTCGGGCTTCGCGAGCCGTCCGCGAAGCTGAAGGCTCGTTTGAAAAGCCTGACCGCCGGGAACCGGCGGCTGACCGAGCGCGCCGCCGGCGACCTGGATATTCTGCTGCTGCAGCGCGTTCACGATCTCGGTGGCGGTCATTCCAAGCGAGGAAATCTTGGCCGGATCGAGCCAAGCCCGCATTGAATATTCCCGAATGCCGAACAGCCTGACGTCACCGACGCCTTTCACCCGCGCAACGGCGTCGCGCACCTGCAGTAGGGCATAGTTCGAGAGGTAGAGCTGATCGTAGCTGTTATTCGGGGAAATCATATGCACGACCATGAGAATGTCGGGCGTATTCTTCTTCACCACCACGCCGGTTTGCCGCACCTCTGGCGGAAGGCGCGGCGCCGCCACGGCAACCCGGTTCTGCACAAGAACCTGTGCGAGATCGAGATTCGTGCCGAGTTCGAATGTCACCGTGATCGCGACATTGCCATCCGCCGTCGATTGCGACGACATATAGAGCATGTTCTCGACGCCATTGATCTCCTGCTCGAGGGGTGTGGCGACAGTATCGGCAACAATCTGCGCATTGGCGCCGGGATAGGATGCCGTGACCGTCACGGTTGGAGGCGCTACCTCCGGGAACTGCGCCACCGGAAGGCGCACGTAAGCGAGCCAGCCGACGATCACGATGAAGATCGCGATAACCGAGGCGAAGATCGGCCGCCGGATGAATGTATGGCTGAACTTCATTGCAGCGACGCCGCCTTGTGATTCTGGCCGATGACCGTCTTCTCAGCCTTGACCTTGATGCCGGTGCGCGCACGCTGCACGCCGTTCACGATGACCCAGTCATCCGGCGCCACGCCCGAACGGATAACCCGAAGCCCATCGATGACCGGACCAAGGGTGACGGGCTTCGAGCTCACCGTGCCGTCACCCGCCGCCACAAAGACAAAACGGTTCGACTGATCGGCCGCAACCGCGGCATCGGGGAGCATGATCGCCTTGTACTCGCCGCTGCCTGCGAGGCGGACGCGCGCGAAAAGGCCGGGCTGCAAGAGCTGATCGGGGTTATTGAAAACCGCCCGCACCCGCAAAGATCCCGTATTCGGGTCGATGCGATTATCGATGAAGCTCATATTCCCCTTATACCGGAATCCCTTATCCGTCTCGAGCGCCAGCTCCACCGGAATCTCCGGAATGCGCGCGTTCGGCTGCATGGAGCCGAGCCGCTGATATTTCAGAAAGTCAGCCTCGCTGACATCGAAGTAAAAGTAAATCGGGTCGATGGATACGATGGTCGTGAGAAGCGTTCCGCTGCCCGAGCCGCCGGTGATGTAATTTCCTTCGCTCACGAGCTTGCGGCTGATCCGGCCCGTTACGGGCGAGCGGATTTGCGTAAACTCGACGTCAAGCTCCGATGACCGCACGCTCGCTTCTGCCGAAAGCACATTCGCTTCGGCCGCCCGCACGGCCTGTGTCCGCTGATCGAAAACCTGGGCCGAAATCGTCGCGTTGGCCATAAGCGGTTTCGCCCGCTCCAAGTCCTTTTGCGCAAATTCGAGCTGGATTTTTGCCCCTTGCAACGCCGCGCGGTCGCGGTCGAGAATACGCTGAAATGGGCGTGGATCGATCACGAAGAGGAGGTCGCCTTTTTTCACAATGGCGCCATCCGTGAACTTGACTTCGTTCAAAACGCCCGAGATCCGCGCGCGCACTTCGACTGTATCGACTGCATCAAAGCGGCCGGTATATTCGTCCCACTCGACCACGTTCTTTTCCACCGGGTTCGCTACCGAAACGGCGGGGGGCGGGGGCGAGCCAGGAGCTTGAGCCTGCGGCTTCTGCTCGCAGGCCGCGAGGACGAGCGCGGCGAAGGCAAGGAGGATCGAATAGGCTGCGCGGGATTTTAGCTGGACTCGCATACTCTGTCCTTCGTCCAAGACTCACAGACACATAAGAAAGGCTCGCTGCGAGTTTTGCCGGTACCGGAGTCTGGATCAAGTTTTTCGAACTATTCATACAGCATGATCGCCGGCTACGGCAACCGTTTATGACATCACATAATCTTGACGCCAAATCGCGTAATCAATGGGCCCTCTCCCATGGGAGAGGGCAGGATGAGGGGTGAAAACCAAGTTCTGAAAAGAATTAGGCCGGCTGACCCGGCCTTTTCCGCATTGCGCAAAGAAGGAATTTCTTATTCGGCCTTTTGCGAGTCGTCCGAACCTAACACGCGGGAAATCCAGCTTGGCCGGCAGCGCGTATCCTGGTTGGAGTTCTTATTGAACTCATTGATCCCGCCCCGATCGCTCCAGTCGCCATTCTTACAATAATCTTCCTTTTTTGCCGCCTCAGCCTTTGCGGCCTGCTTCTTCGCCTCTTCGGGGTCGGCAGGCCATTGCTGACCGTCAAGCGCGGTCTGCTGAGGCGCTTGCCCTGGGACCGGCAACGGGGCATTTTGAGGCGGCAGCACCAGCGGCGCCCGGTCGGGAAGGTTAGGCGACGGCGCCTTCTTGCCTAACAGCGCTTCCTTGACATTGAGGCCGGCGGCGTTAAGCAGCGGGGCATTCACCTCAAGATCGACGCCGCCATCGCAGCCTGCGGCGAATGCGCCAAGCGCCAGGACGGCAGCCAAGCTTGAAAAAAATTTGCGCGATGCCAGCATGGTTAACCGCCCCGATTCCCTTTCAGCCTATGCCGCTAAACCTCATTTCCGGCACTTTTGTGACTCGATGTGAGCGAGTCATAAAGCACACCGGCGGCGCCTGCGACAATGGCGGCGTCGGCTAAGTTGAAGATGTACCACCCGAAACTTCCAATATGAAAGTAGAAAAAATCCGCCACGGCGCCGTAGTGAAGCCGGTCGATAGCATTGCCCAGCGCTCCCCCGATGATGAGACCCACGCCGATCGCCGGCAGACGGTTTTGAAACTTCGCAAGCCAATAGGCTAACGCCAGCACGGCGGCGACGGAAAACGCAATGAGCGCCCAGCGGCCGGCATCGCTATCCTGCCGGAAAAGCCCGTAGGAAATGCCGCGATTCCATGTGAGTTGCAGATCGAGAAACGGAGCTAGCGTAACTTTTTGCTCCGGCTCCGCTTTGAGGATGCCAATCATCCACAGCTTATGCAGCTGATCGGTGAGGCATGCCGCGGCGGCGGCGCTTAGACCCAACAGACTATATGGACCCCAGATCTTCATGAAATAACGCGCCACCCATTTGCTCAGATAGGCGTCTCTAACCCAGGAGGGACCGCCGCACAAGGCAAGCTTGCACCTTCTGAGAAAACGCGCTGCTGCGGCGGTGACAGCGTGACACGCCCGGGCAGGACGGCTATAAGCGGCGCGGGCGAAGCACTTTTAAACGAATCAGGCGCTTGAGCGAACGATGACGCAGACAGTCATTTGCATGAAGTGGGGGACGCGATACGGGCCGGACTATGTCAACCGGCTGTATTCCATGATCCAGCGCCAAACAACCCGCCCGGCGCGGCTTGTTTGCTACACGGACCAAGCCGAAGGGGTTGACAGTGCTGTCGAGGTCTATCCGCTGCCTTACATTGAGCTGCCCGAATACCGGCGCTGGTTTCCATGGCGGAAAATCTCACTGTGGCAAAAGGAGTTGCAGGGTATCTCTGGAGATGTTCTCTATCTCGACCTCGACGTTGTTATCACGGGCAGCTTGGACGGCTTCTTTGATTATAAGCCCGGCCATTATTGCGTTGCGCGCAATTGGACGCAGCCCAAGGAGCGGATCGGCAACACATCTGTCTATCGCTTTCCCGTCGGCGGGCACACCTACCTTTACGACCGGATCATGAGTGATTGTGAGGACGTTCTCGCACGCCACAGCAACAGCCAGACCTTCATCTCGCGTGAAATCAAGGACATGGAATTCTGGCCTGACCATTGGTGCGTCAGCTTCAAGCACAGCCTTCTTCCGGCGTGGCCACTCAATCTTTTCCTAACGCCGGGCCTCCCGTCCGGAACCAAGGTTGTGGCCTTCACCGGCAAACCCGATCCGGATGAGGCGATGGAAGGCCGCTGGCCCCACGAGCATTGGTATCAGGGCCTCTATAAGAGAGTGCGGCCCACGCCCTGGATCGCAGAACACTGGCGCTAATCGAAATTTCTGGATCTTACCCATGCGGATTGTCCAAGCGCTTGGCAGTTCAGGCCGCGGAGGCGCGGAGCGCTTTTTCGCGCGGCTGACAAAGGCGTTGCATGCCCATCATATTTCACAGGCGATCCTCACGCGCCGCGATGCGTGGGCTGCGGAACAGCTTTCGAAGGCCGGTATCCCGGCTTACACGGCCTGGTTCGGCGGTAGGCTCGATATAATCACGCGCGCCAAATACCGGCGGACATTAGAGACCTTTCAAGCCGCGATCGCGATCAACTGGATGCAAAACGCTGTAACGGTATGCCCCACGGGGCCTTGGGTCAAGGTTGCGCGGCTTGGCAAATGCTACAAGCTCGATGCATTCGCATCCTGCGACCATCTCATCGCGAATTCGCCCCATATCCTGACCTATATCAAAGGCCAGGGCTGGCCCGCCAGCCGCGTTACCTATATTCCAAACTTCGTTCCTGAAATTCACACCGCGCCCTCGCGGCGCGCCGCCTTCAACACGCCGGAGGATGTCCCGCTTGTTCTTTGGCTTGGCCGCATGGCTTATGACAAGGGGCCCGACGTCATGGTCCGGGCTTTAGCCGAAGCGCCAGGCGCCTATTTATGGATGGCGGGCGCCGGGCCTTACGAGGATGAAGTCAAAAAGCTAAGCGCTCAGTTAGGAGTGTCCGCGCGCATCCGCTTTCTAGGGTGGAGGGATGATATCCACGCGCTGCTCAAGGCCGCCGACATTTTCGTGCGCTCGTCCCGGAATGAAGGGCTTGGCAATGTGCTTGAGGCTTGGGCGCACGGCCTTCCCCTGATCTCAGCGCGGTCGGCCGATACCGAACAGCTCGTCGATGATGGGCGAACCGGCCTGCTCGTTGCCAAAGACGATCCTCACGCCCTCGCTGCGGCCTTGAAATCCCTGCTCGCGGACAGAGATCTTGCCCGGCGCCTGGGCGAGGCAGGGAATTCGCTTTTCAAACTTACATTCTCCGAGGCGCCGGTGGTTAAGATGTATCTCGATCTCTGCCGCCGCTTGAGGGAAGAGTACGCCTGGCGAGCGGCACAGCTTCTCCAGGAATGTGCCGGTTAGTCCGGCATTTGCAGCAGGAATAACAAATCATTACTTAGCGCTGGAGAGGGGCTGCAGCGATGGAAGTAAGCAGGAGGCGGCCTGATGAATGAAATGGCGCAGCGTTTCAAGGCCGCAGATGTTCCAGGCGGGGCACCTGCAGGGCACCCGGCCATCAACTACGGCCGCATTGGCGTTCTGCTGCTTAATCTCGGTACGCCGGACGCAACCGGTTACTGGCCGATGCGCCGGTATTTGAAGGAGTTTCTTTCCGACCGCCGCGTCATCGAAGTCAATCCCGCCGTCTGGTGGTTCATTCTAAACGTCATTGTCCTTACAAAGCGTCCCTTCGCCTCGGGCGAGGCCTATAAATCCATCTGGAATATGGAACGCGATGAGTCGCCACTCCGCACCATCACGCGGAGCCAATCCGGCCGGATTGCAGCCCTTCTCGCAAAAGAGCCGCGCATCGAGGTCGATTGGGCGATGCGATACGGCAATCCGAGCGTGAAATCCCGTCTTGAGGCGCTCCAGCAGGCGGGTTGCGACCGCATCCTTCTTTTTCCGCTCTACCCGCAATATTCAGCGGCCACCACCGCAACCGCATGCGACAAGGCTTTCGACGCCCTCAAAACGATGCGATGGCAGCCTTCGCTCCGGGTCGTCCCGCCTTACTATGACGACCCTGGCTACATAGAAGCGCTCGCGATCTCAATGCGAGAGAACCTCGCTGCACTCGATTTCGAGCCAGAGATCGTGCTGGCATCTTTCCATGGCCTGCCGAAAGAATATTTCGAGAAGGGCGATCCCTATTATTGCCATTGCGCGAAGACAACGCGGCTGCTGCGGGAAGCTCTGGGCTGGCCGGAACAGCGTCTGATGCTCACTTTTCAGTCACGGTTTGGCAAGGCAGAGTGGCTGCAGCCTTACACGGCCGAGACGATTGAACGGCTCGCTAAGAGCGGCGTGAAGCGGCTTGCAGTGATTGCGCCTGGTTTCGCCGCGGATTGCATCGAGACGCTTGAGGAGATGGGCATTCGAGGCGCCGAGACTTTCCATGAGCACGGCGGCGAAAAATTTGCGGCGCTACCGTGCCTTAACGATACGGAAGCGAGTATCGCGGCGCTTATCGGCATCATAAAGCGGGAGCTGCGCGGCTGGGCTGAACTTTAGCTCCTCTTCGAAAAGCAAAAAATCCCTCATGCTTCTCCCTTTCCGCGAGGAACGGCACTAGCAGCAGTCAAGCTAGGCCGCTGCTAACACATTGAGTTCTCTTATATTTTGCCAATGGCTTGCTTCTTGCGTTACCATAAAGTGGGTGTGTGTTACGCCCTGCAAGGGAAGGTGTCCATGGCCGATAAGCACTTTATTGCGCAGCTTAAGGGCTACTGCCTCACGACAGCGGAAATCCTTTACCACATGCCCGATCATCCTGCCCTTTTGCAATCGTTTATCTGGCAGGATTACGATATGGCTCCCAGGTTTCCGAAACTTCTCCAGTTTCTCGAATTCTGGAACGGCAATCTCGACGGGAAGGTCAGCCGCGTCAGAGTGTGCAATAAACGGCTCATCGACCCGGCAGAGTTCCGGTACCTGGATGGCCGGTTCATCCTGCAGTGATGCAATACCTAAGTAGTTTTTGGCTATTGGAAAATTAGGACACACCAGAGTATACGAATCAGGTTGTCTGCCTTCTCAACGCGCGGTCCGAATGAAGCTAAATCCTGTGGGTCACGCCAAGCGCCTCATGAAGCCATATTCGAAGGCGCTTTCGCGAAACTATCGCGCCTTCCGGCGCCGCATCGACGAGCGTGTGCCCGCTTGGCTGCAACCGCACGCGAACAAGGCTTTGGACTATTTCGATCTGTATTTCGTGGATCATCACATCTTCCGCGCTATCTATTCCAACCGGCATAAGATCGCGCCGGGTGTGTGGCGTTCGGCGCAGCCGAGCCCAGGGCAGATTGCCTTACTCGCGCGCAAGGGCATCAAGACGATCGTCAATCTGCGGGGTGAACGGAACTGCGGCAGCTACCGCCTGCAAGTGGAAGCCTGCCGCCGCCACGGGATCAAGCTCGTGAATTTTCAGCTTCAGTCCCGGATGGTGCCTACCGCGCAGGTTATCCATGAGGCGCGGAAGCTATTTCAAGAGCTGGAATACCCCATCCTCTTTCATTGTAAATCCGGGGCGGATCGCGCCGGACTGATGAGTGCCTTTTTCATGTATATGAAAGAGGGCAAGCCTATCGAAGAGGCGGTGAAGCAGCTCAGCCTGAAATACGGCCATTTCAAAACGTCCGATACGGGCGTGCTCGATTACCTATTCCAGCGTTATCTCGCCGAAAGCAGTGCCGAGCCAATGACCTTTTTCGAGTGGATCGAAACGCGGTACGATCCGGCCGGCATCAAGCGCGACTTCAAATCCCATGGCTGGGCCAACTTGATTGTCAATCGGGCTTTGCAGCGCGAATAGGCGCTTGCTGAAGCACTCCCGCGGCCGGCTTGGTAGCGGAACCGCTGCACGGCCTTTGCCGTTCATCTTGCTTAGGAAACGAGTGAAAGCGCGCCGGAATAACTTCCTTCACCGTACAAAAATTTAGCCGTTCGCCCTTCACAAGAAGCAGTCAGAAGCGCTACCATCAGCCTATGGCAAAAACGAAAGCCGGTATGGGCCATTTACAATCCGATGGTTATCTCGACGGTCAGCTTCTGATCGCGATGCCATCGATGACAGACCCGCGCTTTCATCGCGCCGTCATTTACATGTGCGCGCATTCGGCTGAGGGCGCGATGGGGCTGATTATCAATCAGCGTGCGCCTCACATCACCTTACCGAAGCTCCTGGAGCAGCTTGAAATAGCGCCAACGGGGCCGGGGCCTATCGCCATCCGCGCCGGTTCAATGGCGGTCCATGTTGGAGGACCGGTTGAAACAAGCCGCGGGTTTGTGTTGCATAGCTCCGATTATTTCGCCGCGGACAGCACGCTGCCTATCAACGATAGTGTTTGCCTCACCGCGACAGTCGATATCCTGAAAGCGATCGCTAAGGGGAGCGGCCCCAACAAGGCGATCCTCGCGCTTGGATATGCAGGATGGGCGCCCGGCCAGCTTGAGCGGGAAATCCAATCCAACGGATGGCTCAATTGCCCCGCTGATGTCGATATTCTTTTCGATAGCGATTTGGAAAGCAAATATTCCCGCGCCCTGCATTTCCTGGGTGTCGATCCCACCCATCTTTCCGGGGCAGCGGGCCACGCCTAGCGCTTTATAGACCTGCGCGAGCCCAAACGTATGTGGCACGATGGCCACATTGTGTGCCCGCGTCCTGCCACAGTTATTTGTTCAACAATTGCCCGATATAGCGCGAGGCCTGATCCGAAGGCCTACGGCGCCGTCATTGGCTTGCTGTAGCGAGTCGCATCTCCTGCAACCCAAAGGTCAATTTTCCGCAACTATGGTTATTAAACTTGCGATACGGAACCTGTTTCATGACCGGGCCCGTTTCCTAGTGACATTGGTGGGTATCCTGTTCGCGGTTGTGCTCGTCGCTGTGCAGCTCGGGCTGTATCTCGGTGCGCGCCAAATGATCGTCGGCATGATCGAGCACGCGAAAGGCGAAATATGGATTTCAGCCTATGGGGCACAGAGTTTCGAGCAAGCCTCGCTCTCGACGGGGCGGCAGCCGTTCGCCGCGCACTCGGCGCCAGGCGCCGCCGCCGTAACGCCGCGC
>CAZCIF010000055.1:9345-17600 GCA_964498645.1 uncultured Rhodomicrobium sp.
GCGAGCCTGCGGTCACTCGAGCACGACGGCCGCCCGCTCGTGGTCTCCTTCGCCGATTGGCGCAGGCCCGATTCAAGTTCCACAAGCGTTGTAATTATTGGCTCGGATAAGGATGGGGCTAGTCTTGAGCCTTGGAATGCCGCCGGCGGCTCTGCGGCAGCGTCGCCGGATGGCGTGACCGTTGACCGCACATACGCGAAGGCGCTCGGCATTACCAAAGTTGGCGACCTTGGCGAAATCAACGGGAAGCGCGTAAGGGTTGAATCGTTCACGGACGGCATACGGTCCTTCACGACTTCGCCCTATGTCTTTACATCTTTGAATAAGTCGCGCGCGCTTCTGGCCGCACCTGCCGATCAGGCTACTTTCTATCTTGTCAAGCTTGCGCCGGGTGCAACCCCGGCCGAAGTGCAGCGCGGACTTGCCTCGCGTCTTCCCGGCGCATCGGTGTATACGAAAGCGGAGTTTCTGCAGCGCAATCTCAACTATTGGCTGTTCGGAACCGGAGCAGGCGTCGCTCTTCTCGGCGGCGCATTACTTGGCCTTATCATCGGCACCGTTATCGTCGCTCAGACCTTGTATTCGAGCACCAAGGATCACCTCAACGAATTCGCCACGCTTAGAGCGCTGGGATCTTCCTCCTTTTACATCCACAAGGTGATTCTGATGCAAGCCACTGTGAGCGCTATCGCAGGTTATGCTCTCGGTGTTGCGCTTTCCCTAGTCATCGTGGCCTTCAGCGGCCAGACGGCGCTGCCGATCCTCTTCACCCCTGCGCTCGCGGCATTCCTTTTCGCGGTAACGATCGCAATGTGCGCGATTTCCGCCGTGTCCTCCATCTTCAAGGTCACGAAGATCGACCCAGCCATGGTGTTTGCGCGATGATCCGGCGCCCTATACTCGAAGCACGCCACATCGTGAAGGAGCTTGGCGAGGGTGGCGGAAAAGTCGTGGCCGTGAAGGGGGTCAGCCTCACACTCTTTCCGGGTGAGTTCACGCTTCTCATGGGACCGTCGGGGAGCGGGAAGACCACCCTCCTTTCCATTCTCGGCTGCATCCTGTCACCAACATCGGGATCACTCGCGGTTTCGGGCGAGAGGGCGAGCAACCGCGCCGCCGAAGATCTCGCGGATTTGCGGCGCCGCCATTTCGGTTTTATTTTTCAGGCCTATAACCTGTTTCCGACCTTAAACGCCCTCGACAATGTCAAGCTCGCACTCGACGTTCGCGGATTCTCAGCCACGGAATGCCAAGAGCGAGCGGAAGCCGCGCTCCATGAAGTCGGACTCGGTCACCGCCTAAAAAGATATCCCGGAACGTTGAGCGGGGGCGAAAAACAGCGCGTTGCGATTGCCCGCGCGATCGCATCCTCTCCATCGATCGTGCTCGCCGACGAGCCGACCTCCGCTCTCGATACCGAAAATGGCCACGCCATTATGGCGCTCCTCGCAAGGATCGCCAAGAACGAGAACCGCGCAATTCTAGCCGTGACACACGACCCACGAACTATTCCTTACGCAGATCGCGTCATCGAAATCGAGGATGGACAGATCAGCGGACAAAAAAAGCACGAAGAAGTGCTAGATATTACTGTAAAACAAAAGCAGATAGGGAGCGGGAGCGCTAAACACCATCAGAAGAGAAAGCGACAGGTTCATGTTTAGAATCAAGCCTACTTCGTTGATACTTATTTTTGGGGTTTTGACGCTTGGAACAGCTTTGGGCGCAGCTGGCATGCTTTCCTTCGGCCCAGAACCCGCTCATTCCGAGCAGGCTGCCCCAATAGAGGCGATATGGGCAGCCGCCGCGCCCGGACGTGTCGAACCGAAAGGGCGCGAGCTCCGTATCGGCGCCTCGGCGCCCGCCGCGATCAAAGAAGTTCTTGTTCAATTGAACGGCCGCGTCAAGACAGGCGATCTCCTTATCCAGTTCGACGACGAGGAATTGAAGGCGAAGCTTGCGGCCGCCAAAGCGGAGGCGGCGGTGCGGGCCGCCGAGCGGGATTCAATTGATGTAAGGGGGACCGCTCTGGAACGCCGCAAAGCGGAGGATAGCCTTTACGCCGCCGAACGGAACGCATTCGATGCGCGGATCGAACTGGACCGGCTCATCTCTCTCGCGAATAAAAATGAGGTTCAGGCCTCCGGGATTGAAAATGGACGTGCGGATGTGACGGCAGCCAATGAAAAGGTTAAACACGAGCGGGCCAATCTGAAACGCGTTCAGGCCAAGAACCTCCCGCCTCTCACGCGAGAAGAGGCCGCGCTGGCCGCTGCGCGTTCTGAAGTCGCCGTCGTGAGCACGGCGCTGGAGCGCATGCGAATCCGGGCGCCGGTGGATGCGGCGGTTCTCGATCTGCACGCGAAGCCCGGCGAGATCGCAAATCCTGGAGCCGATAGGCCTCTTTTGGTTCTTGGCGATACTTCGCACTTGCAAGTGCGCGCGGAAGTCGAAGAGCGCGATGTCCGCAAAGTTTATTCTGGGCAGGCTGCGGTTGTGAAGTCCGACGCTTTTCCGGACCGGACATTCGATGCGCGGGTTTCGGTCATGGCACGGGCGCTTGGCGCACCTCAGCTTGCGGCGCGGAGCCAGAGGAAACAAACCGATGTCGATGTCCTTGAGGTCGTTCTCGATCTTGACGATGGCGTGCCTCTCTTACCAGGCATGCGCACCGATGTTCTTTTCAAGGAAGCCGGGGCGATGCAAAAAAGCTCGGCGGCCAAAGCCGAATAAATCCTGAAAAATAGCGCCACAGCCTCAATGGGGCAGCCGCGCCTGGTGAGTATAGCCTTGTAATAAGAAAAGACCCCGCGGAGAGAGCGGGGTCTTTAACGTTTTGAGAGAGCACCTGGGGGATGCTTCATCAGCATTGTCGATTCGCGCGGTTGGTACAAGTCACGAATTGTTGCGGTTGTAACGGCCGGCAGGTCCGGATTGAACATGCAAAAAGGCCCGCCGAAGGTTAACCAGGCGGGCCAATGACAATTTTGTCTAAGGAGCAGTCTTAGCTATCGTTTTCGTTCCGGCAAGGCCGTGCGGCGACAACACAGCGCTTTAGGTCCAAGATTGTGTCGCCACCGCCGACACGGGCCGGATCGCAATGAAAATCGACGACGCGTGCATTCGCATAGTTGATGTAACGCTCGCCGTGAGCATTGATCACCTGCTCTTGCCACCGCTTGATCGCGGATTTCTTCGCGGCGCGGAGAAGGTGGTAGGCGTCGCCCGCCGCGCGAATCACTTCCCTGCACTGTCTGTCATAGTCACGCTCACGATAACGGCGATGCTGCGCCGCCGCCGGAAGGGGCAGCAAGAACGCCAGTGTCAAAAGGGCTGCAATAAAACGCATGGTCCACTCCCTTACAGTTGGGGATATCAAAATGTCTGCCGCGCGCGGATTGAGCGATGAATTCGGTTGTTGGCTGGTTCTCTGCCGCCAAGCCGGCACCCGCTACGTTTCCGCCAGAGACCTCGCCTATCATAACTGCCGCCGGAAGCAAAGACGATTTGGTTAAGGAACCGTTATCAACGCATTTTAGATTGTCTAGATTGTTTTTCGTAATTATCACGGATTATACAAGAATGAGATTTGGAGGCAGTATACCGTTCACCGGCTACGTTCGAACATATTGCGGCCGGTTTGGCGCTAGGCTAAACCATCCAAGGCTAAGCTCCGGCGGCCCAAAAGACCGGAAGTTGCAAGCCCGGCCCGAAGCCGAAGCTTGAGAGAGATTGGTGCGATGATCACTATGTCCTCTTGGTTCGGCGATCTCTACCGTCCGATAGACATCTATTGCGAACGGACAAGTTCTGCCTGGGTGGCCGAGCCGCTGAATGCTCTCTCCAATATTGCCTTTTTGATCGCGGCCCGGGCTGCATGGCGGCTACAAAAGCAGCGGCCGAATGCCACCCTTCAGGGGCCGATTCAGGCACTTTGCATCATTGTCGCCGTGGTCGGAATTGGCAGTTTCACCTTTCATACCTTTGCGACGCGATGGGCCGAGTGGGCGGATGTCATCCCGATTTTCGTGTTTATGGTTGCCTATTGCTGGCTGATCCTGACGGTGTTCTTCGAGTGGCCGGCTTGGCTCAAGGTGCTGACTACTCTCGTATTTTTCGCGGCAACCTTCTTCCTCGAGTCCGATGCCTTCGAAGAGTTTTTATGGGGAGGCGCGATGTATCTGCCGACGCTCTTCTTCCTGATGGCGGCGGGCATCGGGATTTGGCGGCGCGATCCAGACGCTGGGAAGGCCTTCTTCGCTGCCGCCGGCCTTTTTGCGCTCTCTTTCATGGCAAGAACTATCGATCAGCCGCTTTGTAGCCAGCTTCCGATTGGGACCCACTATTTCTGGCACATTTTCAACGCTGCCGTTCTTTACCTCCTTGTGAGAACGCTGATTCTTCACGCACCTGGCGGTGAAAAAGCTGGTGGCTGTGTCCAGGAGGGTAATGCTTTGGCGGCCCAGTCCGCGGATGCCGCACGGCCTTAAATGCTGGGCTTGCCCCGGCGAAAATCTCGCTGTAACAGTTTGGTTTTAATAAAAGCTGTAACAGTTTGGTTTTAATAAAAATTGAAAGGATCGATTGATGAAAATAACGTTCCCTTCCCCTTCCATTCTTATGCTCGGCTTCGCCTTAACCGCTTTTTCCGCTGGGGCAGCATTCGCGCAGGCACCCCAAACCACCACGGCACAAAATCCCTTCGGTGCAACGCAACCGCCAGCCGCGCCTGCGCCTAAGCCAAAGAAGGCGCGTGCCACTCCGGCGTTGAAAGCGGGCCAGTTTGCGAGCGAGGCCGAGGCGAAGGCGAGCTGCCCCGGCGAAACGGTCGTTTGGGCCAATACGGGCACAAAGGTTTATCACTTCGCCGGCAACGCGAAATATGGGACGACGAAACGCGGCGCTTATATGTGCGAGAAGGAGGCTACCTCCGCCGGCATCCGCGCTGCGAAGAACGAGAAGAGTAAGTAGCACGCCGGATTTCCAACGCGGTCAACGCTTTCGAGCGGTAACAATCTCCATCGAGGTGTAGGCCGCGATTGCGTAAGACTTCGGCTCTCCGGCCTCAATTTCTGCGGCTCGCAATGCTGCAGCGTAGCCGGCGGCGTTAGCGTGATCGGCGATGATTGCGATGCCGCCCGGTTTCAATACGCGTGCGATCTCGCGGCACACCAGTTCACGGCCTTCGGCATCATTGGCATCGTCGAGACTGTGGAGGCAAAGCACGATGTCGAAGGAATTATCGGAAAACTCGATGTCGCGGGCATCGCCGCTTCTTAACTCAACTCGGTCCTGAACGCCCTCAATTTCGATATTCCGTTGGGTCTTTTCGAGCGCATTGCCGGAGGGGTCCTCGAGGTTCCAGCTATCGATGCCAGTTACGGTTCCCGTGCGCAGGCGCTTGGCTGCGCCGATCGCCATGAGCCCGCGCCCAGTCCTAATGTCGAGCACGGTTTCGCCGCCACTCCATTGAACCATGTCTAACATACGGTCGCGGATGTTGAATTTGCCTAGCAAGGAATAGGCAAGCATCGAGGCGCAAAATCCCAGGCTTAGGCAACCTACCGCCAACAGCGCCGGGCCGAGGAGAAAAATCTTGTATCCGCCGATATAAAATTCTGGCAGAAGCAAACCCGCCGCGACTGCGCCACCGCCTCCGATGAGAAGCTTCCGGACCGCAGCGGATGCATCGATACCGTAATGCGGCGCCGGCCGGGCGCGCCGGCGAAAAGGCCGCCTCATAAATACCAATCCCTGCACAACGTGCGCCTATGTTTTTTCAATGAAGCACGGCGTACACCAGCCCCCCGCCAATCGATTGTGCTCTTTTCCACGGGAACGGCACGAAAGCCGTTGCATTTGACATTTAGGATATCGCAAATTTCCGTCATCGAGGCATTGCGGACCTATTATGCGCCTTTATCCTATTGAGGATTTGCGCTAGCTGTGCGGCATAGGGCGGGAAGGAAAGGCGAATGGGGTCATGACCGGCACGGAACGAAGCAAGCGAAATGCCGGTACATCCAAGACCTCAAGCTCCCTTACGGGCCCCGATCGTTTGGTGCTTGGCTTCGAGCGCGTGGGGCTCATTGCATTACGAACTCCTTTAGTATCTGCGGTTATCGCCGCCGCGCTTTGCGTGATCGCCGCGTTTGGCGTTGGAAGACTCAAGGTTGATGACTCGCTCAGCTCGCTGTTCCGTACGAATACGGCACAGTTCAGGCATTTCGAGGAGTTCTCGAAACGCTTCCCTTCCAATGAATATGACGTGCTCATGGTCGTGCAAGGCGGCAGCCTTCTCGACCGCGATTCGATCGATAAGCTGCGGAATCTCGTCACCGATCTTCAGCTGATCGAAGGAACGCGCGGCGTGCTTTCCCTGTTCTCCGCCCGCCAGCCGCCGGAGACGGACGGTCAGTTGCCAGGGCCGCTTTTCCCGGCGGACCTTCCTCAGGGCGCCGCTTACGATGAGCTGATCCAGAAGGTGCGCGCCAATGAAATAATCCGCGGCAAACTTCTGGCTGATGACGGAAAGCTGGCTCTCATCGTCATCGCACTCGACCCCGCCATCGCGAATGGTGAGGAGGATAGCAAGGTCATCTCTACGATCCGCACAACGGCTGCGGAAGACCTGGAAGGCACCGGGCTGAAAGCCGAACTTTCGGGCGTGCCCGTCATGCGGCTTGAAATCCGAAACGCAGTGGAGCGCGACCAGATGCTTTATAATAGCATCGGCTTCGCCGCGGGCTGCCTGATTGCGATTTTGTTTTTCCGCCGGATTTCCTTCATGATTATCGCGGCAGGCCCGCCGCTCATCGCAATTCTGCTGGCGCTAGGCACGCTGGGCTGGTTCGATTTCAGGCTGAATACCTTCCTGAATGTGATGACCCCGCTAATTATGGTCATCAGCTTCTCCGATAGCATGCAGCTCACCTTCGCGGCACGCGACAGGCTGATCTGGGGCGAGAGCAAACGCGATGCGTTCCGCAATGCGATCCTCGTAGTCGGTCCGGCTTGTGTGTTAACTCACGCAACGGCGGCATTTTCGTTTGTCGCGCTTCTCTTCTCCGGTTCGGAGATGATTCAGAACTTCGCAGCGGCCGGCATCATTTCTACAATCATAGCCCTATTCACGGTCATTACGCTTCTTCCGCTCCTCGGTGTTTTGCTCGTCAACCGCGAAAGTTCTTTTGCGGCGCAGATCCGGGGGGCGGATGCAGCGGTCGATAGCTTACGCGCTTTTTGCTCTTGGATCGCAGCGCGCGTTGTGCCCCGGCCCGGAGTTTATAGCCTGATCAGCCTCTTAATCGTAGGCGCTCTCGCGGTCACCTATTCGAACCTTGATGCGCGCTACCGGCTCGCCGATCAGGTGCCCGATAAGCAGCAAGCCGTTGCCGCAAGCCGTCAGCTCGACACCAAGCTGACTGGCTCCAACCCGATCGACGTCTTGATCGATCTGCCCCATGGCGCCTCGATCTACGACCCGGACTCTCTCGCCGTTCTTGCGCAGGTACACTCTATTCTGGAGAAACAGGCGGGAGTGGGAAATGTCTGGTCGCTGGAAACCCTGCGCCGCTGGCTTGCCGAAAAGCTTGGAAAATCGGACATCGCCACGCTGAAGCAATATGTGAGCTATCTGCCCGAACATCTGGTGCGGCGATTCATTTCAGAGAAGCAGGATGCGTCCGTCGTCGCGGGCTATGTTCCCGATGTCGATGCGAGTCAGTTGCTGCCAATCCTCGACGATTTGGAGAAGTCGCTCAATGCGGTCCGCGCAGCGCATCCCTCTTATCGAATTTCGGTGACCGGGCTTTCCGTGATCGCGGCCCGGAACAGCGCCAGCATGATTGACCGGCTCAACAAGGCCTTGACGATCGAGATAATTTTTGTCGCCGCTTTCATCGGGCTCGCTTTCCGCTCATTGATCGTCATGCTGGCTGCGATACTGCCGGCGATCTTCCCGATATTCGCCTCAGGGGTTCTTCTCTGGCTTCTCGGCATGGGGCTGCAATTTGCAAGCATCGTCGCGCTGACGGTGTCTTTCGGGCTGGGACTGAGCGCGACCATTCATTTCTTGAACCGGCTCAGGCTGGAGGACCGGCCAGGGCAGGATCCGGCCATTGGCGTGGCGCGCGCGACCGTTCTAGTTGGTCCAGCGTTGATCTTGACGACGGTTGTTCTCGCCTGCGGCCTCGCCGTGACAGTGTTTTCGGATCTACCATCGCTTCGCCTGTTCGGCTGGCTTTCAGCCTTCG
>CAZCIF010000056.1:0-8579 GCA_964498645.1 uncultured Rhodomicrobium sp.
AGGATCGGATCGGGATAGTCGATTTTCCCGCAGCCCGCGCAGGACAAATTGCACGGGAACAAGGGCTCCAGCATTAGAACTAACGGATAGCGTTTCCGGCCCTTAAGCTTCTGCTTGAGAAGATAGGCGCCGATCCGTCTTTCCTGGAAAAACGGCAAGACCATAGCGTAATGCTCCAATTCAAGAAACGCACAAAGGAGCGCGTTATAGACGATATTCCGCCAGTGTCCCAGGCGGCTTAAACGGACATGCGTTCAAATCAAAGGGAGTTCAGCCCGGCGGGAATACGGAATTCAACGTTTTCCTGGACGCCTGGCAAATTTGTCACGTTAACCGGCCCAACAGCCCGCAAACTTTCGATGACGTCTTGCACCATGGCTTCGGGCGCTGAAGCGCCGGCGGTGAGGCCGATGATGCGGGCGCCCTTCACCCATTCGGTATTGAGTTCGCTGCCATCGGCAAGGAGATAGCTTGGAACGCCAGCTTCCTCCCCAATCTCGCGCAACCGGTTCGAATTGGAGCTGTTCTTGGCGCCGACAACCAGGATGACGTCGGCGATCTTGGTCAACTCACGGACCGCTGTCTGCCGGTTTTGCGTGGCATAGCAGATGTCGTTCGTCTCAGGCCCAACCACATCCTTGAACTGGCGCTTGATGGCGTCGATGATTCCGCGTGTGTCGTCGATGCTGAGTGTGGTTTGCGTGACATAAGCAACCGGCATATCGGCCGGGAGGGGAAGGGCCTTCACATCCTCCTCAGTTTGAACAAGGTACACCGGACCAGGGATTTGCCCCATCGTTCCCTCGACCTCGGGATGGCCCGCATGGCCGACAAGAATCACCACACGCCCCTGGCCAAGGTATTTTTTCCCTTGAAGGTGGACCTTCGTCACAAGCGGACAGGTGGCGTCGATGACCGGGAGGCTGCGCTCTTGCGCAGAGTCCTCTACGGATTTCGATACGCCATGCGCGCTAAAGATGGTGACGGCGCCCGAGGGGATTTCGTCGATTTCGTCGACAAAGCGGGCCCCTTTCGCCTTCAAATCTTCGACGACATGCTTATTGTGAACGATCTCGTGGCGCACATAGACTGGCGCCTCGAATTTCTCAAGCGCGCGCTCCACAATGGAGATCGCGCGGACCACGCCGGCGCAAAATCCGCGAGGCTGCGCGAGCACAACCTCGATAGAGCCGCCATTGCGAGCGAGTTCTTGCATCATCGTACCCCGTGTCCCAGAAGTGGCTCATGCCCACGCGATTAACTATGCCCGCCTGCCCCAAACAAGCGGCGCCCCCACACCGTTCCGAGGATCGCTCGATATTCTCGAACTGAGATGGCATTTTTTGGGGTTACCTGTCCAGTAATCAAGATCAGGGCAGCCATTCCCCAGCAGGTGCATCACACAACTGTGTTCTTGCTGTATCAATAGTGTCATTTGCCTCGCACAATTCAGGCCAAAACATGATGTGTATTAACCACAGCCTGACACAAAGCAGTGCGATAATTTTTGCTTGTTAACAGCATACAGGATCTGAATTTCGTAATGCTGTGGAGGTGCGTCCTCTACTCCCGCGACGCTGCGGCTAGCCCTCTATCGCGGAGCTGCTTCTTGAAAAAAGCAAGCATTTCCTGGGAGAACTCTGCCGCCTCAGTGCCGTTGCCGCCCGTCGTGGCGCCGCGTTCAAGGAAGCCGCCCTTTGCGGCATAGACGGTCAGCGCCCGGATCGTGAGGCTTGGATCGGCCTTCCCTGTCCTCCAACTATAATATTCTCCCTTATCGTTCATATAGATCGTGGGGAGCTGCATTGCCTTGATCGCGTTTGGATATTCCGCCGGGCCGGAGGATTGGTCGAAGCTATGGCGCGCGCCGGGAAAAAGCTTCATAATGGCGGCCTGCCCGGAGATGTCCATGGCATGGGCCTGATCCTGGCATTGAAGGGGGTTGACCCAATCGTCGCGGTCGCCTTGCAGTATCAAAAGCGCCGCTCCGCTTGCCAGCCGCGCCGAGCGGAATTGGACGCCGCACCAGGGGTATCCGGCGACGGCTGCTTTCAGGCCGTTTCCTGCGCCCAAGACCGCGTCCGATAGGGGTGCGGAGACCGCCATCGAAGCCGCTGTGCCGCCGCGGCTGCCGCCGAATGCGCCGATGCGTGCTCCGTCGACATCCGCCCGCGTGCGTAAGAATTTCGCCGCCGCCAGCACGTCATAGGCGCTCGCTGCGAAGCTGAACTGCTCCTGATCCTGGATCGTGCTCACAACCCCTCTCGCAGTGAAAGGGTCTATGGCGAGCGCTGCGATGCCTGCCGAGGTCAGCTTCGCGGCATGGCTAAAGTATCTAGGCCCGAGATTGCCGCTGCCCGGCGCAAGAATAACCACCGGAACCGGGCCTTTTGCACCAACAGGCAGAAACAGTTGACCGGTGAGCGTCACCGGCTTGCCGGGATCGCCTCTAATGATGAAAGCAAAGTCTTCTGGAGTGTTACTTGGCACGCGAACGGGTTCACCTGCGACGCCGTTTGAGAGCACGACTGGCTTGCTTCCGAAGCTGGCTGGATCGAAACCGGCTGCCCTCGCCTGCGAATTCGAAGCCGCGAGCGCCGAGGCGGCGAGTGCCATAACGAAAAACCGCCTCGCTGTCCATCCCATGGGCGCTCTCCTTGGTTTCAGCGCCCCTGGGCCGGGGCGGCAAGTTCTCAGCGGGCCAGTCTCACACAGAGCGCGACCCCAGCACAATCGGCATTTGGATAGAAACTCTCTATGCGTAAGGCATAAAAAAAGGCCGGATCGCCCGGCCTAGTTGGAATAGCGGCTTTGAAGGCAGCCGTTAGGAAGCCGTATGCACGTGGTTCCAGGTGACGATAACCTTGGCGCCAACCTTCGCGCGGCGGTATAGATCGGCCACGTCCTCATTATACATGCGGATGCAACCGTGAGATACCTGCTGCCCGATCAGCCACGGCGCGTCGGTGCCATGGATGCGGTACAGTGACTCGCCAAGATAGAGCGCGCGCACGCCGAGCGGATTGCGCGGATCGCCACCGGGGACATAAGCAGGAAGCTTTGGATTCTCACGGCGCATGTCGGCGGTCGGCGTCCAGGTTGGGTTTTCCCGCTTCTGGCTGACATAGCTCACACCCGACCACTTTGCTTCAGCCTTCGGAATGGCGATCGCATAACTGATAGCGGTGGTTTTCGACTCAATGTAATAAAGACGGCGGTCGCCGAAACTCACCACGATTTGGCCCGGAGTGTAGCCGCCGCGAATCCTGACGTGCTCACGGGGGCCTCCGCCCATAGGGCCGAAGAGGTCGTTAAAGAAACCATCGAGAAACGACGCATTCGCATTCGATGCGGCAATTGTCAGCGCAAGACTGGCAATCGCAAATTGCTTGAGAAGCCGTGACATTAATCCCTCCAATGTCTCGCCGGTATATAAATCACCTCAGCGCAGACGGATTCAGCCGCCTTGACAATGAGCTGGGCTCGAAGAGCTAGCGCACCATCTGGTTGCTGCCGACCATAGCGAAGCGCGCCTGCGGCGTCAGCCCCTAAGTCGTCTCCATCCTGCCGCTTTTGGCGGATGATGTGGCGAAGATGACACGACTTTGTCACTATGTGATTAATGCGAAGGCATAGCCCGTGAAGATGATTTGGACTATCTTGAGTTGCGCTATTTCTTGCGAAACTTATCGAGGCTGACGACCTCAGCCGTGCGGCGCCCGCCGCGCGGTTCCCGCCCGTCTTCGGCAAGCGCAGCCGCCGGGGCCGGCCCATCGAGCGCGTCCTGATTTTGTCCCTGAAGCGGCCCAACCCCTCCCAACTCCGGTTTCGGCGCGGGCAAAAGCGGCGTTTCGGAGAATGCGCCCGTTTTTCCGGCCTCTTCGCCCTCCGGCGGGCGCAAGGCAAGCGCGAAGTGAACGGTTGGATCTTGAAAGATCCGCACCGCGCTAAAAGGGATCACAAGCCGTTCGGGAATGTTATTGAACGAAAGCCGGACTTCAAACCGGTCCTCGGTGACTGCCAGATCCCAGAATTGGTGCTGGAGCACGATGGTCATTTCGTGCGGATATTGATCCTTGAGGCGTTTGGAAAGGCCGACACCGGGAGCGCGGGTGTCGAATGTGATAAAAAAATGATGCTCACCCGGAATGCCGCGTTTGAGCACGCGCTGCAACACCGCGCGCACCACACCACGCAGCGCATCTAGAACGAGAGCCTCGTACCGGATTAAATCTTCTGGCATTGCCGCTTCTACGCCAAAGGCTCATGAACGCCTGTAAAAATGGCGGGCTTCTGTTGCCCGGCGCCGCCAGCCGCGCCTAACAGCAGCTACGCCGTTAGGACTTTGGTCGGAACACTTACGCCGCTAGCGCGACGGGGCGTGCCCCAGCATAGTTGTCGTTTGCAACTATTAGAATGGCCCGATACGGCGGAACCATGCCGAGCGAAAGAGTACCCTTTACACCCTCGTCGATCCTATTTCGCCCCCATCAGAAGCCGCTTTCGCGAAGCGTTTCAGGTTGTCGCCAGATCGCAGGCTAAACCAGCGGCTTGTGGTGGAGGCGCCGGGTACCGCCCCCGGGTCCGATAGGTTTATTACGATATCCGTTTATCGCCATAGCTGGGCGAACCAGCACCTTATAATATAGTCCTTTCGCACGCGGTTGGAAAGATGACGAAGGGCGAATTGGACGAGCCGCAGCAAGTTCGCCACTGTGCTTGCGGGCGGGGCTAATCCGTACTTGAACGGCGGCCCGTTATACGCGGAAGCACACCTTCTTCCAGGTGGTCTTCAGCATCGCTGTTGGCGAGCGTATTGCGCTGCTCCTGCCGGCGCTTGGGAAGAGCATTCTGCATCCGCCGCCCTCGCAGCCACCCCGCAAAAATCTCACCGCCGCCTCGCTGCGAGTGCCGGTCCGCATCCTGCCGGGCAGCCGCGCTTCCCACGGTTTGGATCAAGAGGCTGGCCCATTTGCCCTTGCGGAACCGGTAGATGCGGAAAGCATCGGCTTGAGCGTACATACTGCCCTGCTTGTCGAGCTTGGCGCGAACGGTCGCTTCGTCAAGGCCGTTGAGGAAGTTTCCCTGGAGCCGGTTTCTTTTCTCCTCACCGAGCAAGCGGACAAGCCCTTCACCTTCGAGGATGGCGAACACGGCGGCAAGATACCGCGAGCGTTCCAACGCCCGGGACGATTCGAAGCTCGGCGCATTCGCGCGGGCGTGTGCCCATTGCTCGTAATTCTCTTCCCGGAAATCGAGCGGAACGGCCGCGTAGTAATCGCCCTTGTAATCGAACACGACATCCTGCAAAGGCGCGATCAACTCACCGGGCGCTGGTCCCTGCGGAAGATGGAATTGGTCCTGGAAGACCCTGTAGAACGTTTCGAGCACGCCCTGCATCGGCCCGCGCTGCCGTGCGCGGGTGAGGTCTTGGCCCAGATTGAAGAAGGGGCCAAAAGGCCGGTTGATCGAGACGAGCAGAATGCAGACGTCCACGAAAATGGCGATCATGAGCGGGATATAATCACGGTCGCTCAAGCCAGCTTTATCTTGAGTGAAGGAATGGTCCAGAGCGCCAGGTTGCGGGCTGCCTTGCTCGCCCCTGATCCGCTCGGGCGAAGGCGGCACTTTGCCGTGCATAACAAGACCGACGGCTGTGTTCGACAGGCGCCGGAACGCCTCGATCACCGCTTCGGAGCCTTCAACCGAACGTAGCTCTGGCTTTTGCAGCTCGGGAAGATTGTCGATCGAGCGCACAACCCCGTCGAGCGCGATTTGCAACTGCCCGTCCGGGCATATGAACTTCCCTCCGCGATCGTCGGAGAAAGTTGTTTGCTTAGCGCGGGCGGCGAACTCATCCCGGATTTGCCGGAGCTGCGGGTCGGTGCGCAGCGCATTGAAGCGCGTGGTCACAAGGCCAAGCTTACGATCGAGCCCTTCGATAAACGCCGTTCTCGTCCCGGTCCCGGGATCGATGGTTGAAGGATCTTTCTTGAGAATGCGCTGCAAGTCGTTATTGAGATCCGCGATGTCGGCCTTAACGGCACCGGTGCGGGCAGCGATCAAATCGTTGGCGAACTGAAAGCGCTGTGCGTCCGTTTCACGCAGGCGCCGTCTCGGGCCTTCGCCTGCGCGGCTGTTCGGGCAAGTTCCACCAGAAGCGCGCTCGGTTGCGGCCTTTTGAGACGAGATCGTGCTGAGCGTTGTGAATGTCGTTTGCAAAAGCTCGAGACGGCTTTGCCCGGACTGAAGCGCCCGCTGGACCTCAAAAACCGAGGATCCCGCCGCCTGCGTTGTTTGTGCGCCAGCCTCAAGAAAACGCCAGTAAAATCCGAAGGCGAAGGCAACGGAGATCAAGACCAGCACAAGATAGCCAATAATATAGAATGGATAAAGAGCGATGCGGAGCTGGCCCGAAAACATTGCATCGAGAATATAAATGATCATGCCTTGCAGCATAAGCACCGCAAAACCGATTGCGATCTGAGCACCTATACCGATGTCGCCGGAGCTGGCGGCGATGAGCTGCATCATCCCCGAATAGGTAGAAATCCAAGCAAGTGCGCTCAGACCGGCGAGGAGCAGGATCATGAGAAACGAATAGGACGAGCCGCCATGTCTGGCCGGAAGCACCATCTGAAAACTCCAACTGCCGTGAACCGCCAGCCGTCCAGGCGGCCGGTGCGCTTAAATCGCATGCTGCTGACGAAAAGAAAACGGCGCACGGATTATCACCGGCGGTCATGTGGTGTTTCGTGACGAATTTGCGACTCTTTGATGATTAATTTAACGAAATGGGTGCGGCGCTGGGTTTTCATATGCAGCCTGTTTCAAGAATCGCCTCATCCTTCGAGACGCCGCTGCGCGGCTCCTCAGGATGAGGCGTGCGGACCTCATGGTGAGGAGGCCGAAGGCCGTCTCGAACCATGAAACAGAAAGCTCTTATAGCAGAAGGAGATCGAGATGGACGCGCCAGCATACGATCCAAACAACATCTTCGCGAAAATCCTGCGCAAAGAGGCACCCTGCTATTTCGTCTATGAGGACGCGGACACCTTCGTGTTCATGGACATTATGCCGCGCTCGGACGGCCATGCCCTTGTGATCCCGAAGCAGCCCGCGCGCAACATCCTCGATGCCCCGCCAAGCATGCTTGCGCCGCTCATTCAAACCACGCAGCGTGTCGCGATCGCTGCCAAAAAGGCGTTCAACGCGGACGGCATTACAGTATCGCAGTTTTCCGAGCGGGCCGGCGGCCAGATTGTCTTCCACCTGCACTTTCATGTGCTGCCGCGCCATGCCGGCGCCGATCTGCGTCCCGCGGGCATCATGGCGGATGGCGCGCTCCTGGAGAAGCACGCAGAAATGCTAAGGACGGCTTTGAGTTAGGCCGTCTTTCTTCAATTCGAAGGGTTTTGTTCGCTTCGCGTTCGCCCTCTTGCCGATTCGCGGATTGGACCCATCCCGCCTGTGCTACGTTCCGGGGTGAATAGCGGAAGTTACAGGTGAATCATGGGAATCTTCGATGCACTTTCCGGCGCGCTGGGGGAAGCCATGCGGCGATATGGGAAATCAGGACAAGCCGGGCAGCCGGAAGCCGGCGTGTCTAAGGACACGGTTCAAGGTTCCTCGCCGGAGGTCCTCGCTAGCGCCGGCTTTGGCAGCCTCTCGGGGCTCGTCCAGCGTTTGAGCGCAGGCGGTTTGAGCGAGCAGGTCTCATCCTGGCTGGGAAGCGGTGCTAACCTCCCCGTGAACGCCGAACAGCTCCGGGGTGCTCTCGGCAATGAAGAGGTCCAAAGGATCGCGCAGCAGTTTGGCCTTCCGGCAGACCGCATTCTGCAAATTCTATCCCAGTATTTGCCTTCGACGGTCGACCAAGCCAGCCCGGACGGCAAGCTTGAAGAGCCGGATCAAATCAGGCATTAGCAAATCCCGGTAGGCGCCGGGCACGCAAACGCCTCGGTAAAACGAATGGGTTTTTTTAAAGGACGCCCTTCAGTTCGTAGAGAATTTCGAGCGCCTCGCGGGGGCTAAGGCTGTCGATATCGAGGGTCGATAGCCTTTCAATTGCTGGATGCGGCAGGCTCTCTTCCACAGGTTTCTGTGCGCACGCGGAAAACAACGGCATATCCGGCGGCAGCGTAAGCGGGCCGTGCGGTCCAGCCCCGTTTTCAAGCTGAGCCAGGACCTGCTTCGCGCGGGCGAGCACCGGCTTCGGCACCCCCGCGAGCTTCGCTGCTTGTACGCCGTAGGAGCGATGTGCGGCGCCTGCTTCGACCGAATGCAGGAACACGATTGTATCCCTCCACTCCGTAACCGCCATGCGCACATTGCCGGCGCGGGGCAGGCTTCCGGCGAGCCGCGTCAATTCGTGATAGTGCGTCGCGACCAGTCCGCGGCACCCTATGACATCGTGCAGGTGTTCCAAAACGGCCCAGGCGATGGAAAGGCCGTCGAACGTCGCGGTTCCGCGCCCGATCTCGTCGAGAATCACGAGGCTGCGCGCCGTTGCCTGATTGAGGACGGCCGCCGTCTCGGTCATCTCGACCATGAAGGTCGACTGGCCCCAGGTCAGCGAG
>CAZCIF010000056.1:8589-17517 GCA_964498645.1 uncultured Rhodomicrobium sp.
CGACCAGATGCCGGGCGATCGCAATCGCCAGCGCCATGCCGTCGAACGTGGAGGAGCCGCGCGCGACCTAGTCCATCAGCACCAACGAATGACGCGTGGCATTGTGCAGCATGTTTGCGGCCTCGGTCATTTCCACCATGAAGGTCGACCGGCCGCGGGCAAGATCGTCGGCGGCGCCGATCCGCGCGAAGAGCCGGTCCGCAACGCCGATATGGGCAGACTTCGCCGGCACGAACGATCCCATCTGCGCAAGCACGGCGATGAGCGCGTTCTGCCGCAGATAGGTGGATTTTCCGGCCATGTTCGGACCGGTCACGGCGAGGAACCCCGGCGCGCACCCGCCCGTGCCATCGAGCTTGCAATCGTTGCCGATGAAGGCGCCGCCATCGCGCGCGAGCGCTTGCTCCACCGCCGGATGGCGTCCGCCTTCGACCAGGAAGCAGCGGCTTTCATCGATGCGGGGCCGGACGTAGTTTTGCGCTTGAGCGAGTTCTGCCAGCGCTGCTGTGCAATCGAGGGCGGCAAGAGCGGCAGCCGCACCGGCGATATTGTCCTCCGCGCCGAGCACTGCGCTGGCGAGCTTGTCAAAAAGCGCAAGCTCGCGCGCCAGCGCCTCGCTTGTAGCATTCAGAATGCGGTTTTCGAGGGCCGATAGCTCGTCCGTGGTGAAGCGCACGGCGTTCGCGAGCGTCTGCTTATGGCGGAAAACGCCCGCGTGCGGCTCCGCCTGCAAGATGGCCGCGGTGCCAGGGCTTACCTCGACGAAATATCCGAAGACCTGATTATACTGGATTTTGAGGGTCTTGATGCCGGTCTGCGCCGCATAAGCCGCCTGCAGCTTGGCCAGGACAACCTTCGTGCCGGCGGCGAGCCCTCGCAGCTCGTCGAGCGCGGCATCGTAGCCTGCCGCGATGAAACCGCCTTCCCGCGTGAAATAAGGGAGGCTTTCGCCAAGCGCTGCGTCAAGCTCCTGCGTGAGTTTGTGCGGTACGCCGGCAAGGGCCTTCGCAAGAGAGGCAAGTTCATCCGGTAACGCAGCGGCGCCTGCGAGCAGTGCGCCCAGCTCCCGTGCCGACCCAAGCCCATCGCGGAGCGCGCCAAGATCGCGCGGGCCGCTGCGCTTCAACTTCAGGCGCGAGAGCGCGCGGCTGATATCGGGCGCCGATTTCAGGATATTCCGGATGCGCTCCCGAAGTCCCCAGTCATCGATGAACGCGGACACCGCGTCGAGCTTGCGGTTGATCAGCTTCACATCGGCGGAGGGCGAAACGAGCCGGTTCATCAGCTCGCGCGCGCCTGCCGCCGTTACCGTGCGGTCGATGGCCGAGAACAGGGTTGGCGCGCCCTCGTTTTTTGGCCGCACGAGTTCGAGGCTTGCCCTGGTCGCGGCGTCGATAACAAGGAGCGCGCCTGCCGCCTCGCGTTTCGGTGCGCGAAGCGCCGGCCGCTCGCCCATTTGCGTGAGGCTGACATAGTGGAGAAGCGCGCCCATCGCGGCGAGATCGCCCTCGGTGAAAAAGCCAAGCCCGTCGAGTGCCGCGACCTCAAAAGCGTCTTTGAGCGCCCGCTCGCCTTTCGCGCTTGTAAAGCAGGCTGCCGATAATGGGGAAAGCGGTGCGCCTGCCCGTTTGAGCGCTTCATCGCCAAGCTCATTTTCGGCGATCAATATCTCTGCCGGCCTCAGCCGGAGCAACTCGCCTTCAAGATCGGCTGCGCTGGCTTCGCTTAGCAGGAACTCGCCGGTCGAGATGTCGAGCGACGCCAGATGATAGCGCGGCGCGGCCCCTTTCCCCGCCTTTGCAAGTGCGGTTAGGAAGTTATTGGCGCCGGAAACAAGAAGCGCATCCTCGGTGAGCGTTCCCGGCGTTACGAGCCGCACCACATCGCGGCGAACCACCGACTTCGGGCCGCGCCGCTTCGCAAGCTCCGGGTCTTCGAGCTGCTCGGCCACCGCCACGCGGAAGCCCTTGCGGATAAGTTTTTGCAGATATTCATCGGCGCGCGCGACCGGCACGCCGCACATGGGAATATCCTCGCCTGCGTGCTTGCCGCGCTTGGTGAGCTGAATGCCGAGCGCAGCCGCAGCTTTCACCGCATCGCCGAAGAACAGCTCGAAGAAATCGCCCATGCGGTAGAAAAGCAGAAAATCCGGGTGCTTCGCCTTCACCTCGAGATATTGCGCCATCATGGGCGTGGCGCTTTTCGCGTCCGCCGCCGCTTCCGGCGCGCGCGCCGCCCGCTTTTGCATAGCTGAAGACAAAGCCTGCTCCTTACCCCGCGACTCACTTCCGGAGAGCGAAGCTTAAGGGGAGGCGAGCACAGGCCGGAAGAGCTTGCCAGACTTATCCCCGGTGACCATCACCCGGAATGGGCATGCAACCTGGGAGCCGATGGCGCCGAACCATGAGTTCCCAATCCTAAGCCGCAGGGGAAAAGGCGGTTAGAAGGATTTTTCTCCGCTTGTACTTGGGGATAGGCAGGACTAGCTTCTTATAAAAGCGGCACGAAACGCGTGGCCGCTGGATAGCTATTTTACAAATCCAAGAAGAAAAAAGATGTCCCCTTCCATACCCGCCGCCAAGGCGAGACTCACGATCATTTCCGGAAATCCGGCAAGCGAGACGCGCCCAGCCGCCACGCAGCCGAAATTTACACGCCAGGAGGCATTGCAGTTCCACGCTGAAGGCAGGCCCGGCAAGCTTGAGGTCGTGCCGACCAAGCCGATGGCGACTCAGCGCGATTTGAGCCTTGCCTATTCGCCGGGTGTAGCGGTGCCGGTGGAGGCCATCGCGGAAAACCCAGGGCTTGCCTACGATTACACGACGAAGGGCAATCTCGTCGCGGTGATCTCCAATGGCACGGCGATTTTGGGGATGGGCAATCTCGGTGCGCTCGCCTCTAAGCCGGTGATGGAAGGAAAGGCAGTCCTGTTCAAGCGCTTCGCCGATATCGATTCCATCGATCTCGAAGTTGACACGCAGGACCCCGATGCCTTCGTAAACGCCGTGCGCTATCTCGGGCCGTCATGGGGCGGCATCAATCTGGAGGACATCAAGGCGCCAGACTGCTTTATCATCGAAAGCCGCCTGCGCGAGCTGATGGACATTCCTGTCTTCCACGACGATCAGCATGGTACGGCCATCATCGCCACGGCAGGGCTGATCAACGCGCTGCACCTCACGGGCCGTGACATAGCCGAAGTGAAGCTTGTCTGTAATGGCGCGGGCTCCGCTGGCATTGCGTGCCTCGAACTCGTTAAGGCGGTGGGCGTGCGCCACGAGAACGTCCTCCTCTGCGACACCTCAGGCGTTGTCTATCAGGGGCGCGAGAAGGGCATGAACCAGTGGAAGTCGGCTCACGCGGCCGATACCAAGGCGCGCACTCTCGCCCAGGCTCTCGAAGGGGCAGATGCGTTCTTCGGGCTCTCCGCGGCCGGGGTTATGACGGGGGAAATGGTGGCGAGCATGGCGGATAGGCCGATCATTTTCGCCATGGCCAACCCCGATCCTGAGATCACGCCCGAGGAAGTGGCCGAAGTCCGCGACGATGCCATCGTGGCGACCGGGCGCTCGGATTATCCAAACCAGATCAACAACGTTCTGGGCTTTCCTTATATCTTCCGCGGTGCGCTGGACGTGCAGGCCAGCACCATCAACGAGCCAATGAAAATCGCGGCGGCGCAAGCCCTTGCGGGGCTAGCCCGCGCTGACGTGCCTGACGCGGTCGCCAAGGTTTACGGCCGGCGGCTGCGCTACGGGACGGATTACATCATCCCCGCGCCATTCGATCCGCGCCTCATCAGCGCTATCCCCTCAGCCGTTGCCAAGGCGGCGATGGATTCCGGCGTGGCGCGGAGGCCAATCGTCGACATGGAGGGATACAAAGCGCGGCTCTCCGCCCGTCTCGATCCCGCCGCCGGCTTCATCAACTCGATTTACGACGCGTTGCGCCTCCACCCGAAACGGGTTGTGTTCGCCGAGGGCGAGGAAGAGCAGGTCGTCCGGGCGGCGAGCACTTTTGCGGAATCGAATCTCGGCCACCCGATCCTGATCGGGCGCGACGCCCAAGTGCGGCAAGCGTTTGCCTTGGGAGGCGTAAACCATTACGACAGCTTCGAGATCCACAACGCCAGGCACTCGGAGCATAACGAGGCCTATGCGGAGTTTCTTTACGAGCGCTTGCAGCGGAAAGGCTACCTTTACCGGGATTGCCAGCGCCTCGTGAACACCGACCGGAACATTTTCGCCGCATGTATGCTGGCACTCGGCCATGCGGACGCGATGGTGACAGGCGTTACCCGGAATTGGGCGACGGCCCTGCAGGATGTCCGGCGCGTCCTCGATCCCAAGCCTGGCCGGATGATGATCGGCGTTTCCGTCATTATCAGCCGGGGCAGGGTGGTGCTCGTGGCGGATACATCGGTGCACGACATGCCGAATTCCGAGGAACTGGCCGATATCGCCGTTGAGGCGGCCGGCGTTGCCTCGCGCTTCGGAATGACCCCGCGCGTGGCGATGCTCGCCTACTCGACTTTCGGCCACCCAACCGGCGAGCGGTCGGAACGCGTCCGCGAAGCGGTCAAACTGCTCGATGAGCGGCGCGTCGATTTCGAGTATGACGGCGAGATGGGCGCCGATATCGCCCTGAACCGGCGCGCCATGGCGCTCTACCCGTTCTGCCGCCTGACGGACACGGCGAACGTCTTGGTCATGCCCGCCTTCCACTCGGCCAGCATCTCGACCAAGATGCTGCAAGAACTTGGCGGCGGTACGGTGATCGGGCCGATGCTGGTCGGCTTGTCGAAGCCGGTGCAGATCGCTTCGCTTGGTTCGAGCGACAGCGACCTTGTGAACATGGCCGCGCTCGCCGCGTTCGACGTTACTGGGTAAGGCATTTCCGGCGGAAACAGGATTGCCGTCATTGCGAGCGAAGCGAAGCAATCCAGGGTTAAGTCTCTGATGTTGCTCTGGACTGCCACGGCGCGTTCCGCGCCTCGCAATGACGGCGATTCATGCAATAGAGCACGGAATATTTCATTCAGAGTTCAGGCGCCGCCGCAGCTATGCTGCGAATCGGGTGCTTCCCAGCTCTCGCCTGTTCGCAGATTGGTCGCCTTGTATACTTTGCCGCGGTCGTCGCCGGGCGGGCAATTCCGTGAAACACTGACAAGACAGAGTCTCACCCTGTCGCCGGTGCGGGAGCGATGAAAGGCGGGGATCGTGTCATACCGGAGGCTCCTTGGAGCCGGTGGCCAATCTTCTTGATTGCCGTCTCGCTGCAAGCTCCAACTTTGCCCGGCAGTGCCGCAGCGGCGGCTGGCAACGGCGCGGCCTCGAATACCAAGCCAACGCAAAGCAGGATGGCCGGAATCATAGGCACTTGCCGCATCTTCGGATTCTCCGTGCTCAAGATAACTGCGCTATCGCGCATCTAATTTAATACTACGGATAAGAAACCAATATCGCGTTACTGCCTTGACCCGGCAATGGCGGCATCGAGTAGAGAATTATTCAGGAGAATTCGCATGATAAGATGCATCTTTGGCGTTGCCGCGCTAATGCTCGCGATAGGGCCGCTCGAAGCCGCCGGCCCCATGGATGAGCATCAGGCGCGCGCCAAGGCGATCGAAATACTGATGGGTGATCCTTACGGATCGGCGGCGGGACAAGTATCCAAGACCATCAGGGATGCCCGGCTGGATCGCGACGGAAACACCCTCTGCGGAAAGAAGAAGCGCGCCGTGTGGCGGCTTCACATCGCCGTAGACAAGCCGGTAAACAATCCGGCTAGCCCCATCGACGGCTATCTCTTTCTCGATGCAGTAAGCGGCAAGCTCGTTTGCACTAACTTGCCGATGCTCGATTAGTTAACTCGCGAGCGCGGCGGCCTGCTTCTCCATGCGCTTGCGCTCGTTCGAGTCGAGATAGCGCTTGCGCAAGCGGATGGATTTCGGCGTGACCTCGACAAGCTCATCGTCCTGGATATAGGCCAGCGCCTTCTCCAGCGGCATTTTCACCGGCGGCGTCAGGCGCACAGCCTCGTCCTTACCCGCCGCGCGGACATTGGTGAGCTGCTTGCCCTTCAGCACATTCACTTCGAGATCGTTGTCGCGCGTGTGCTCGCCGACGATCATGCCGGGATAGACCCTGGTCTGCGGGTCGATCATCATCGGGCCGCGATCTTCGAGATTCCAAAGCGCGTAAGCCACGGCCTCGCCGGTGCCGTTCGAGATCAGGACGCCGTTCCGGCGGCCTTGGATCTCGCCCTTATACGGCGCGTAATTATGGAACAGGCGGTTCATGATCGCCGTGCCGCGCGTATCGGTCAGAAGTTCGCCCTGATAGCCGATCAGCCCGCGCGTCGGGACATAAAAGATGAGCCGCTGGCGTCCGCCGCCGGAGGGCCGCATCTCGATGAGGTCGCCCTTGCGTTCCGATAGTTTCGAGACGACAGCGCCCGAATGCTCTTCGTCCACGTCGATGATGACTTCCTCGATGGGCTCAAGCCGCTGTCCCGTCTCCGGGCCGGTTTGAAACACCACGCGTGGCCGCGACACGGTCAGCTCGAAGCCTTCGCGGCGCATGGTCTCGATCAGGATGCCGAGCTGCAACTCGCCGCGCCCCGACACTTCGAAGCTGTCGCTGTCCTGCGCCTGAGCGATCCGCAGCGCCACGTTGCCCTCGGCTTCGCGCAGCAGCCGGTCGCGGATGACGCGGCTTTGCACCTTGTCGCCCTCCTGGCCCGCCAGCGGGCCGTCATTGATGCGGAAGGTCATGGTCAGCGTCGGCGGATCGATCGGCTGCGCAGGCAGCGCTTCGGTCACTTGCGGATAGCAAATCGTGTCCGCCACCGTGGTTTTGGTCAGGCCGGCGATGGCGATAATGTCGCCTGCCACGCCTTCCTCGATGGGCTGGCGCTCAAGGCCGCGGAAACCCAGCACTTTCGAGACACGGCCCTGTTCGATGAGCTTGCCGTCGCGGGAGAGCGCCTTCACGGCCATGTTCGGCTTTACCACGCCGTTCGAGACGCGGCCGGTCAGAATGCGGCCAAGGAATGGGTCGGCTTCAATCGTGGTCGCGAGCATGCGGAACGCGCCTTCGCTCACTTTGGGTGCCGCGACATGCTTGAGCACGAGGTCGAAAAGCGGCGCCATGTTCTCTCTCGGCCCGTCCGGATCGAGCGACATCCAGCCTTGCTTGGCCGAGCCGTAAAGGATCGGAAAATCGAGCTGCTCTTCATTCGCGTCGAGATTGGCGAAGAGATCGAAGACCTCGTTCACGACCTCGACATGCCGCTCGTCCGGCTTGTCGATCTTATTAATCGCAACGATGGGCTTAAGCCCGATCTTCAGCGCCTTCGACACCACGAACTTCGTCTGCGGCATCGGCCCTTCGGATGCGTCGACCAGCACGATGGCGCCATCCACCATATTGAGGATGCGCTCCACCTCGCCGCCGAAATCGGCGTGGCCCGGCGTGTCGACGATGTTGATACGCGTATCCTTCCACTGGATCGAGGTTACCTTGGCAAGGATCGTGATGCCGCGCTCGCGCTCGAGATCGTTCGAATCCATGGCGCGCTCGGCCACGCGCTGGTTCTCGCGGAACGAGCCGGATTGTTTCAGGAGCACGTCGATGAGGGTTGTTTTGCCGTGGTCGACGTGGGCAATGATGGCTATGTTGCGCAAGTCCATGGCTAGGCGCGCCTCTTTCGTAAGGTTCATGTTGCGATGCAATATTTCAGGGTAGATGTGAGGCATTGCCGCGCTCGCGTCAATGGGGATGCGCGGTTGTGGCAGGTTACGATGCGTTAGAGGGCATGGCCGGGAACCGCTTCCGATCTGAAGGCGTAAGTTCTAAGTCCACAGAACTTCACGGCCTCTATACGCTGAGTGGCAGCGAGGAGTCGATTCCTGCCATTGTTCGCTCAAGGGCTAATGTCCGCTTCATTCCTGGCGGCGGATGTGGCTAAAAATACACAACAAATGCGCTCACCGATGAGAGGGATCGTGCTAAAGTATCGAAAAAAAGAATCCGGCACAGCAAGCGCAGTGCGTCTAGGTGTCTGTCTGACCAACCCTCAGCAATCGAATATAGACATCTCTTAGGAATTCAATAAGAAGATGGCCTTAGAATAAAAATATACTTAATTTGGGCCCGTTTTCATGTCGGTTCTCACCCAGTCCTTCCCGCAACTTGGGACACTACAAGTGCCGCTCTACGTAGAGAGCAATGCGACCTATAAGCTTTTAGAGCAGTTCACATCAGCGTCGCTGACGCACTTACAAAGCATTGATCACCTGGGGGAATTGAGGGGAGTGCTGCACTGTGGGATCCACACGCGTTTTGAATTCCTTTTTTTTCAACTATATTTGTGCCACTTCTTTAAGCAACATGCAAAAGCTTATGGACTTTCTACTAAGATCACGCTGCCAAGCCGAGAGGAGGTATCCAGCTGCGAAGAATTAATGAAGAGCTGGGTTTTTTTAGACGAGCTAGGACATCTTAAGGGTACCTATGAGGCCGAGCGATTTCTATTGGGCCTTTTGGTCCAAAATGCCGACTCGCGTGATCGGTTCCTCTCGGCCTTCGAGGATCGTCGTGGACGGGAATTGGCGGAAGCGGTTCTTGAAAAAGAAGACCTTTGGGCGCTACATCGGTGTATCAGCTGGCTATATCTTGAGTATCACCGTCGATCGAAACTGCCCAAGTTAGCCGAGGAAATTAATGCGCAGCTTAATCTATTACACGCATTGATGGCCCCCGCGAACAGCAATTCGACGCTGGAAAGGGCTCAAGGATATTATACTCGTATCCGTAGGCTGGCTCATATTTATCTGGATACTGCTAAGCTTCCTTCGTTTATGCAATTTCATCCAAGTATATTATTACAAAGCATACAGAATGATCCGGCGGCGTTCCTTACTTC
>CAZCIF010000057.1:0-17284 GCA_964498645.1 uncultured Rhodomicrobium sp.
GGGCTACCGCCGTCCTCGCGCTTCATGGTGAGGGGAAAGAACAACGTCTGAAACTGGTCCGACGGAATCGGATGAAAGCTCCAGATCACAGAAACGCGGAAATCTGACATCTTGAACCAGACCCCGAGACGATTCTTCGGAATGCCGAAGTCGCTGTCGCGGTGGCTGACGAACAGCATCGCCACTGGTGTCTGTCGGTTAGGATCGAATCGACCGAGTGAGAATAAGCCACTTTGGCCTTTGGGATTGTACTCCCTAGATCGCATATCAGACGGCGAATTCACGAACAGCAATGCATGGCGCTTCGTTTCCACGGCATCCGTGAAATGGGGAACGCTGGACTGGTATCCGTCAAGGCATATCGTGGTGGACTTGACGAGGTTCCCTGCGGTCGTTCCCCTACTCGCGTGCATAGATAGATACCGAGATTTCACCCTGCGATGTTGGCCGTCGCCACATATCGTCATGTCGCCGCCATTAATGCCGATTGTGACAGTGCCGTCCTTTTGCTCTTGGAGAGAAAGGAGCTGTCTCCAATTTTCTTCGACGTTAAAGCAGAGGCGCAGCTTCGACTTCGGCATGGTGCATTCTAGTGGTATGAATCTTCGCTCGCCAACTCGATTCGGAACGGCGAAGTAGCCTTTCAGCCAGCAATTAAATTCGGCGCGAGGACCATCCTCGGGAAACTTCGGGCACGGGAGTTCCCCAAAGCGTACCCCAGGGAAGGGGCGGCCCCAGAAACGTCCTGCTAAGTGGTTGAAAAATGGCGCACCCGACAGAATTCGAACCTGTGGCCTCTGCCTTCGGAGGAATCGCGGTGACACGCTCGCCCGCACCTCATTTTGTCCGCGGTTCCGTACCTTCGTTTCTCCACGCCCCGGAATTCGCGAGCACGCCAATGTCTCAAATGGGTCAAAAGCGCCAGAACCATGGTTCGCCGCCGAGGGACGCTTTGGAATCGGGACCGGAATTCAAACTGAGACACTCCCCCCACCATCGATAACTTTCTGGCCGGGTTTAAGCGGCGATAAGAACGATCTTCCCCATATGGGTGCCGGACTCCATATGCTGGTGCGCCGCTGCCGCTTCAGCGAGCGGAAAGGCCTTGTCGATCACGATCTTGACCTTGCCGCTTTCGAGGAGCGGCCAAACGTTTTGCTCAAGCTCGCGGGCGAGGCGCGCCTTGAACTCGGGCGTTCTCGGACGCAGGGTCGATCCCGTGAGCGTCAGGCGCTTCAGCATGACCGGCATGAGATCGATTTGGACGCGGGAGCCTTTCAGAAAGGCGATCTGAACGATCCTGCCGTCCGCGGCGGCGCAAGCGATGTTGTCCTTCACATAATCGCCGCCAACCATATCGAGGATGACGTCAACGCCCCGGCTCAACGTGGCCTCCTTGATCTCGCTTGCAAAAGAGTGCGTGCGATAGTTGATGGCGCGCTCGGCGCCGAGTTTTTCGCAGTAAGCGCATTTCTCATCGCTGCCGGCAGTTGCAAAAACACGCGCCCCGAAGTGGGCCGCGAGCTGAATTGCCGCCGAGCCAATGCCGCTCGACCCGCCATGTACGAGAAAGCTTTCGCCAGCCTTCAAGGCGCCCCGTTCGAAGACATTGTGCCATACCGTCATGAACGTCTCAGGGATGCAGGCGGCCTCGGGCAGGCTCATGGCCTTCGGCACCCGCATGCAGGAGCCTTCATCGGCAAGCGCGTACTCCGCATATCCGCCGCCCGCCGTTAGCGCCGTCACTTTATCGCCTGCGCGCCAGAGAGAAACCCCTTCGCCCACGGCAGCAACTTCGCCAGCCACTTCGAGGCCCGGAATGTTCGAGGCTCCGGGCGGGGCAGGGTAAAGCCCCATGCGCTGGAGTACATCGGGGCGGTTCACGCCTGCTGCCGCAACCTTGATCAAAACCTCGCCCGGCCGCGGCTGCGGCACCGGTGTATCTGCGAGCGTAAGCACGTCCGGTCCGCCAGGCTCGCGAATGACGATCGTTTTCATAAATTCTCTCCGCCGCTTGAACAAAACCCTCATGCAAGTCAATCCAATTTTACGCCAATTTAAGACGGGCTTGCTACTGTCACAGCAAGGAACCTAAGCGGGAAGCCGTTCCGGGTTACACCTCCACAAGCTTTTTGGGCCGCGTCCTTGATACGGCTATATTTTGCGGTAAGCTCTTTCTTGGCGAGCTTCCGTCTTCAACCTATTGAAAGGCTGTAGCTGCCATGCGGGCATGGGATTTGCGGTTTCCGGTGCCAGTCCCGAGTGTACCGGATGTTATGCGTGAGGCGGACCTGATATGAAAAGCTCCCGTGCAGTTGAAAGCCGTTCAAGCGGCGCTCTCCTGTCGTTTCGAGACCGGTTCACGGCATCCCCGCAATTTGCCAAGCTTTACCGCGAGGGCATGGACCTCGTGGAAGAGACAGCGGAATATCTCGACCGCGCCGGACGCATGGAATCGAAGCGTCTTACGCCGCCGGCAAGCCTCGCCTACACCTCCGAGAGCATCAAGCTCACGACGCGGCTGACGCAGCTTGCATCCTGGCTGCTCGTGCGCCGCGCGATTGCAGAGGGCGAGATCACGCCCGCGGAGGCGCATACTCACCGGCATCGCGTCACGCTTGTGCCGCAAAGCGGGCTGCGCCCGGAGGGCTTCGACGCTCTGCCTGAGACCTTCAAGCGCTTGATCGATGAGAGCCACAGGCTTTACGGCCGCATCTTACGGCTGGACCGCATTCTAAGTGAGAGCTACACCGCAGCCGGGGAGAATGCGTCGCCGATCTCCCCTCAGATCGAGCGGATAAGGCTGGCGTTCCCTGCCGCTTGAGCGGTCCAAGCACTGCTTATTTCTTGAAAAATGCGCTGGCCGCGTCCTTCTGCGCCCCCTTCTGGGCGATCATAGCCTCAGCACGGGACATTTCCGCCTTCAAGAGATCGATATAGCGGCGCAGATCCTCGATTGAATAAATGGAAAGATCTTTCTGCTTCGAAGGCTGCTTCCGCGGCTCCAAATGGTCGATGTCCATCGGTTCGCTCCGTCAGCAACACGCGAGCTTCAGCCAGATTACCGGGGAGCCGGCTCTCCCGCCGGCGGTGAAGCTATGGCGGTCTGATTATTTGCAGGCTGGATCAGAACCTCGGATTGCGCAACATCGGCGCTCGCGTCAGGCTTGCCGGCCGCGTTAAACGGATAGCCGCCGCCCGTGAACTGCAGCCGCACGATCTTGTTTTGGCCAGTTTTCACAATCAGGTCGCGCCATCCAGCATTCGACCCAGGCCCGGCGGCGACCGGTGCCTTGACGCCAACGATTTGAGAAACTGGGCGGAAGCCGACATCGCCCGGCTGGAAGACGGCGAGCGTACAGCCTTGCGGCGAGCACCAATCCTGCCCGGTAAGAAGCACAAGCGCTTCCGCCCGGCCGTCGCTGTTCAAGTCTGCACCGGCCTGATCGTATGGACTTTCCGTCTTTTTCTTGGTGATGCGAAGCCGCTCGACGGCCTTGGCCAGGGCGTCCTGATCAGCGGCCATCGCAATCGTTTGAGGTGCTCCCTTCCTGGGGGCAAGTGCGATAGGCCCGTCGCTCGCTCCTGCGTCGGATATCCCAGGCGTGGGCTTCTCCCCAGAAGTGCATGCGGTAAGGGCGCATGCCATCAAAAAGGCCGTTAGGGGTGCACTCAACCGGAAAGGCATGGCCTGTCCTCTGTCCATTTCATGAGCCGGAAGATGGTGCGCAACAAATGGCATTGTGAGGGCCGGAGTATGGCTTTACGGCATCAGCTTAGCTCAAAACCCCAGCGGCCGCCGTTTTCCGGCTCGCGGACCCTATAACGGACCCTGCCGGAACTGGCAGGGCCCATAAAGGCAATTGCGCCCGCTTGGATGCGAAGGCAATCTACTTGCCCGTTTGCGTCTTCAGGAAGGCGATGACGTCCGCGCGGTCCTCGGCCTTTTTCATGCCTGGGTAAATCATCTTGGTGCCAGGTACGACTGCCTTCGGGTTCTCAAGAAACTTGCTGACGTTTTCCTCGGTCCAGACAAGACCCTTCTCGCCGGCTGCCTTCATTGCGGGAGAGTAGTTGTATCCGGGGCGGGAACCGGCCTTCGAGCCGATCACATTGTTTTGCTCAGGGCCAACGCCGGCCTTTGCGCCGGGGCCTACAGCATGGCAGGCTTTGCACTGCTTGAACAATTTCTCGCCGTTAGCAGCGTTGCCCTCGGCAGACGCGCTTGCCGACCAAACGAGGGCCGCGCCCAGCACAGTCATCTTTATCAACGATGTCATACGTTTCTCCTTAAGCCTTCCAAAGATCACCAATTTCGAAGGCGGCGACTGTTTCAAACAGAAAACCTTCTTAAACTCAATAAATCTCTTATGCGGCTAAAAGCGCCATCCACTGCGAGTTCTTCTTAAGGATGCACTTTTTCCAGCTACCACCGCGAACTTATCCATGGACCGGGAACCGGGGCTGCGCAGCACTTCGTTAATGCCCTCAACCCCCGGATGTGTTAAGATTATCTAGTAAGACTTTTGTGCTCATCGCGTTTGCAGGTGCAAAGTGAGCTGGCAGCCTTGCGAAGACCCGGTCCCCGGCGACCGCCGCTCCTGCGATGCCCTCGACATCGTCATTGTGCCGCGCGTGCGCGACTTGGGCGGTTTCAACGTTCGCCGCGCGCTCCCATCGGCCCACCGTCAGATGGTCGGACCATTCATCTTCTTCGATCAAATGGGGCCGGCCGAGTTCGCCATAGGCGAGGGGCTGGATGTCCGGCCGCACCCCCATATCGGCCTAGCCACTGTGACCTACCTCTTTGACGGCCAGGTCATGCACCGCGATAGCCTCGGCTCGGCGCAGGAGATCACGCCAGGCGATGTGAACTGGATGACGGCCGGCAAAGGTATCGTGCATTCCGAGCGCACTGCAGCTGGAACGAGGACGCAAGCGGGCCGGAAAATATTCGGCATTCAAAGCTGGGTCGCTCTGCCCCAGGCCGCGGAGGAGGTGCAGCCCTGCTTCTTCCACCATGGCGGGGCGGCGCTCCCGGTTATAGAGGCGGAGGGCAAGCGTATGCGCGTCATCGCGGGCTCGCTATTCGGGGAAATGTCGCCGGTTAGGACTTTCTCCGATATGTTTTATGCCGATGTGGAACTCTCGGCTGGCGCCAAGGCGCCGCTGCCGGTGGGCTATGAAGAGCGTGCTATTTATATCGCCGAAGGTAGCATCGACATAGCGGGCGACACGTTCGAGAGCGGGCGGCTCCTCGTATTCCGGCCCGGTGACGCGATCACAGTCACGGCTCTAACTCCAAGCCGCCTGCTCTTTCTTGGCGGCGAACCGATGGACGGTCCGCGCCATATTTGGTGGAATTTCGTCTCGTCGTCGCGGGAACGGATCGAGCAGGCAAAGGAGAACTGGGCGCAACGGCGTTTCGATATCGTGCCGGGCGATGAACAGGATTTTATTCCGCTGCCGTCTTCATGAGTTGCAAAGCCTCGCGAATATCTGTCTAGCGAAGCCAGGGCGCGATGACCTCCGCCTTCAGCATGTCCTCATAGGAAGGCCTGGGCCTCACCACGGCGTATGTGGCACCATTGACGAGCACCTCAGGTACGAGCCGGCGTGAATTATAAGCCGAGGCCTGGACAGCTCCATAGGCGCCTGCGGTCATAATCGCGAGCAAGTCGCCGGAAGCGGTCTCGGGCATCGCGCGGTCCTTCGCGAGAAAGTCGCCGGTCTCGCCTACCGGACCGACAACATCGGCGCGGGTCATGTTGCCGTGCCGGAGCGCTTCCCGTACAGGCCAAATATCGTGATAAGCCTCGTAAAGCGTGGGCCGGACAAGATCGTTCATACCGGCGTCGGCGATGACGAACAGCTTTTCGCCGCCGCGCTTTGTATAGATGACCTGCGTGACGAGAATGCCAGCATTGCCCATGATGACGCGGCCGGGCTCGAAGAGCAGCTTGGCGCCGAGGCGGTTCGAAAGCGCGGTCACGATGCCGGCATAGTCGTTCGGGTGCGGGGGCGCTTCCAGGTCCCAGCGATAGGGAATGCCAAGCCCGCCTCCCAGATTCACGAAGGAGATCGTATGGCCGTCGCTGCGCAGATCCCCGGCAAGGCTTGTCAGCAGATCGAACGCGTTCTTGAACGGTTCGATACTGGTGATCTGGCTGCCGATGTGCATATGCACGCCTTGCACGGAAAGGCCCGGCAGGCTGCGGGCGAGCGCGTAAACCGCGCGGGCCTCACGCCAGCCGATGCCGAACTTATGTTCGGATTTGCCGGTTGCAATCTTGGCGTGCGTCTTCGCATCCACATCGGGATTGATGCGAAGCGCGATACGGGCTGTGGCGTGGCGCCCGCTTGCAACTTCGCTGAGCGCGCGCAGCTCTGCCTCGGATTCGACATTGAAGCCGAAAATGCCGGCATCGAGCGCGAAAGCCATCTCTGAGCGCGTCTTGCCGACGCCTGAGAACACGATCTTCTCTGGCGGCACGCCAGCGGCCAGCGCGCGGCGTATCTCGCCTTCCGAAACCACGTCGGCGCCCGAGCCGAGCTTGGCCAAGGTGCGGATGACGGAGAGATTGGAGTTCGCTTTCACCGAATAGCAGACGAGCATGTCGTGCTGCGCGAAGGCTTCGGTGAAGACGCGGTAATGGCGCTCGATCGTCGCAGTGGAATAGCAATAAAAGGGCGTACCGATGTCGCGCGCGATCACATCAAGCGCAACGTCCTCGGCATGCAGGGTGCCATTCCGGTATGTGAAATGATGCATTCGAGCGAAAGCCCGGTGTGTTTAGCGCAAAAGCGGGTCCAGAATGAACGGGCGGTCCGGATCTGGTTTCCCTTTTGCATCTTTAGGAACATCTGGGGGCGGCAGAGGCCGTTGCAAGTCACCTCGCTTGCCGCAAGCGGCAAGAACGAGCATCACGCTCAGTGCCAGAACAAAATTGCGCATCATGCGAGACATATCGCCCCCGTTACGGCGCAGCCGAAACTTCGCCAGCCCATCACGTTCTTAGCCTGAAGCGGTTTCAGACTCCAGCCTCTTCAGCCAATTTACGGCCGCTTGTTGCACATTTTCGGGTGCTGTGCCCCCAAAGCTTCGCCGGCTCTCCGCGGACTTGTCGATATTCAGCACTTCGAAGACACCGGCATCGATGCGCGGTTCGATTTTCTTCATGGTATCCAGCGGAACAAGAGCGAGATCGAGGCCGGCCTGCTCGGCGGCTTTCACTATGCGGCCCGTGACGTGATGCGCCTCGCGGAACGGAAGCTTGGCCCGGCGGACAAGCCAATCGGCGAGATCGGTGGCGGTCGGGAAACCAAGAGAAGCTGCCGCACGCATTTTTGCGGAGTCCGGTTCCATGTCTTCGACCATTCCCGTCATGGCCGCGAGCCCAAGCGAAAGGGCGTCGATGGCCGGAAATACGGCCTCCTTATCTTCCTGCATGTCTTTGGAGTAGGCTAGCGGCAACCCCTTCATCACCATCAGGAGCGCCGTGAAAGCGCCAGCGATGCGTCCGGCTTTGGCGCGGACGAGCTCGGCCGCGTCCGGGTTGCGCTTTTGCGGCATGATCGAGGAGCCAGTGGTGAAGCGGTCGCTCAGCTTGATGAAGCCAAAGCTAGGGCTGAACCAGATCACGATTTCCTCGGCCAGCCGGGAAAGATGCGTTGCGCAGATCGAGGCGGCGGCCAGCGTCTCAAGCGCGAAATCGCGCGCGGACACCGCATCGAGCGAATTGGCCATGGGCCTGTCGAACCCAAGCTCCATCGCGGTCATATGCCGGTCGATAGGGAAGGAGGTGCCGGCGAGTGCGGCGGCGCCGAGCGGCGATTCGTTCATGCGCCTGCGGGCATCGGCAAAGCGCCCGCGATCGCGCTCCAGCATCTCCACATAGGCGAGGCAATGATGGCCGAATGTGATGGGCTGGGCGGTTTGCATATGCGTGAAGCCAGGCATGATAGTAGCCGAATAGGCTTCCGCCTTGCGGGCGAGCGCGAGCTGCAAGGCCGCGAGCTGGCTGTCGAGGTGATCGATCGCTCCCCTGATATAAAGCCGGAAATCCGTGGCTACCTGATCGTTCCTGGAGCGCGCGGTATGCAGCTTCCCGGCAACCGGGCCGATCAACTCCTTGAGCCGGGCTTCGGCCGCCATGTGGATGTCTTCATATTCGCGCCGGAATTCGAAGCGGCCGCTGGCGATCTCCTCGCGGACGGCGTCGAGGCCGGAGACGATAGCCTCGGCCTCCTCGTCGGTGAGGATACCGCACGCGCAAAGCATGTTCGCATGCGCTTGGCTCGCGCGAATGTCTTCAGCGTAGAAACGCCGGTCGAACGATATGGAGGCATTGATCTCCTCCATAATCTCAGCGGGCTTGGCTTCGAAGCGCCCGCCCCACATTTTGTTGGCCATTGTTGTTATCGGCTTTAAGGGCTTAAAGCGAAGCATTAGCGCGCAATCCCGCAGCGCACAAGAGCGCCTGCCGGGAAATGCGTGAGAAGGCAAATATAGAGGATTAAAACAGTTCCGCGCCCAGGCGGGATGATTGCGAAAACTATGGCTTAAAATAACAAGCGGGCCGTGGCCCGCTTTGAATCTTTATCGCAGTTCGCAGGCCTGGGCTGGGAGGCCCTGCCTGGCAAGCGGCTATCAATACGCCTTCTGAAAGAGCGCCTCGACATATTCCCAGTTGATCAGGTGATCGACGAAAGCTTCGAGATATTTCGGGCGCGCATTGCGATAATCGATGTAATAGGAGTGCTCCCATACATCCACGCCAAGGATCGGCGTGCCACCATGAACGAGCGGGTTTTCGCCGTTCGGCGTCTTCATCACTTCGAGCTTGCCGTTCTTAACCGCGAGCCAAGCCCAGCCCGAACCGAATTGCGCCTTGCCGGCCTCGATGAACGCTTCGCGGAACTTATCGTAACCGCCAAGGTCGCTGTCGATCCTCGCCTGCAACGTGGCCGGGAGTTTGGTTCCGCCGCCGTCTTTCTTCATCCATTGCCAGAAATGGATGTGGTTGTAGTGCTGCCCGGCATTGTTGAAGAGGGGTTGGTTTTTGCCGAAGCTCTCCTTCACGATGTCCTCAAGGCTCTTATCTTCGAGCCCCGAGCCCTGGAGGAACTTATTGCCGTTCTCGACATAAGCGAGGTGGTGCTTATCATGATGATATTGCAGCGTCTCGGCAGACATATAAGGCTGCAAGGCATCGTAGGCGTAGGGAAGTTCAGCTAATTGGAATGCCACTGCTCACTCCTTGGTTAGGATCAGACTCATGTCCTGAAACTAAGTCTGCCATGGAGGCATGACAAGCGCGGCGCGAGGGCGAATTAGAAAAAATAAAGGAGGTATGAAACCCCTGAATTTCATACCTCCCGGAATTTTGCCGAGGAAAGGTTCGTGATGGTTTACCTACAGGGATCGGACAGGAGTGAGGATGCCCTTATACCCATGAACGCGACATGAACGCCGCGTTCAGGTTCGCCCTGTCCGGGGCCTCCAGGCCGATAGAATTGTAACCATTTGCAACCTTAGTGAACGGCGCTATTTTTTCGATAGCACAATCTTATCGCCGCGCATCTCTGCAGTCCGGGTAGGTGCAGTGCGGTGCCTTTGGATCTCGAGAAAAAGGCGCACACTTCTTCGAGGCTCGCGGGATCGAGCCAGCCATCCCTCTGCCCGCGCTTTACTGCGTAGCAATCGGCGTCAATCTCGCTATAGCCGACATATTGATGGCCGCATTCATGGGCGTAGGCGAAGCGCTTCACGCCTAGCGGCAGGAGCGCGAAACGGCCTGGGTTAAGCAGGATAAATCCGAAGAATGCCGCGCCATAGCCGGAAAAGCCGGGGTTGAAAACGGTGGGATGCCTGCCGCAGGTAAAGTGCACGCCATCGAAGACGAGTTCACCCGCGGGGATGACCTGCCCGGCAGGCCCGATGCGGGAGGCATAAAGCGCGGGGCTTGGGCCGGCCCGCGCGAAACTGAGATACCAAGCCGCGATAAGGCCGGCGCCTACGACAAGGCCGAATACGGCAAGCGCGGCGATGGCTTCCTTCGCGCCGGCGCGCTTCGTCCCATTCCCGCCTGTCATGGGACCATGAGCCGGAGGAAGCGCAGATATATCCGAGTGAGCTTTTCGAGATCGGTCACGGGAATGCATTCGTCGATCTTGTGGGCGGTCGCATTCAAAAGTCCAAGCTCGGCCACGGGACAGAGGTCTTTGATAAACCTCGCGTCGGAAGTGCCGCCTGCGGTGGAAAAAATCGGCTCCCGGTGCGCTTCGGCCTGGATGGCGGCGCTGAGCTTCTGGACGAAACCTGCGGGTTCGGTGACGAAGGCGTCCGCGACGGGCTCATATTCGAGCGTGTAGTCCACGCCGGTTTCCTGAAGGGCGGCGGTCACCTGGCTCTCGACCCAGGCTTTGAGACTGTCGCCCGTGTGACGGTCATTGAAGCGGATGTTGAACCGGGCCGTGGCCGTCGCCGGGATGACGTTGAAAGCCGGATTGCCGGTATCGATGCTTGTGATCTGAAGGTTGGAGGGTTGAAAGCGCTCGCTGCCGGCATCGAGCGGCTTCGACTTCAGGAGATTGAGCGCGTCGATGAGGGCCGGAAGCGGGTTCCTGGCCTTATCGGGGTACGCCGCATGCCCTTGAACGCCGCGCACCCGGAGCTGGCCGCTCAAGGAGCCGCGGCGGCCAATCTTGATCGTATCGCCAACCGCGGCCTCCGACGTGCACTCGCCAAGCACGCAGCAATCGGGCCGATCGCCCTTCGCGGTTAGCCAGTCCACAACCTTCTTGGTTCCGTTGATGGCGGGGCCTTCCTCATCGCCGGTGATCAGGAAGCTGAGCGATCCCTGAAACGGCGCCGTTCTTTCGCGCAGGAACTGCAGAACGGCTTCGAGCGCGGCAGCAAGCGCGCCCTTCATATCGGCGGCGCCGCGCCCATAGAGAATGCCGCCCTCGACATCGGCGGCGAACGGCCCATGGCGCCACGCCGCTTCATCGCCGGGCGGCACGACATCGGTGTGGCCCGCGAAGCAGATATGAGGCGAGCCGTCGCCGATGCGCGCATAGAGATTGTCGGCGTCGGGCGTGCCGCGCTCGCTGAAGGGGAGGCGATGGCATGCAAAGCCGGCGGCGGAAAGCTCGCGCTCCAAATAGGCAAGGGCGCCGCCTTCCTCAGGCGTGATGCTGCGGCAGCGGATCAGGTTTTGAGCATGGGTAAGCGCGTCTGTCATGGGTCACTCCGCGGCAGGGCCAGCACGGCAGTATCCTTAACAGAAGGTATTTGCGGAAAAGAATCAAGATAGAAGGAAATTTGATGGTTACTTCGTGTGCTTTCACGCCGCTTCCTTAAGCCGCCATCATAGGGGAGGGCGCTTTGCCAAAAGCTTAGTCCGTGGCGCTTGAGACCATGCCGCTTTTGTTCATCGCGGGTGTTGGGAGCAAAGTATATTAGCGGGAAGGCTTCTTGGGGGGGGCAAAGAATGACGAGAGATGAGACGATTGCGTTATTTGAACGTTGCGAAACGGCACGCGCCGAAGTTTTGCGGGATGGTAGAGGCTCAGACGCGGCTCATGCGGCGGCGACAAAGGTGTGGAATACATGGGCGGAGAGCATGCTCACCCGAAAGAAAAAACTGCAGCAACGTGGAAACTGGTACCTAAGAATGGGAGATGTGGCTCTAGCTGGCCAAACTCAGCAAACGATAGATTGGCTCGAGGACGCGCACGCCAACTTCTCCGGGTATGTGTTTAAGGAAACTGCAGATTTTCGTAACTTTATATTTCCAGGACCTACTAATTTTGGTTTTGTTTGCGAGCTTATCGACAATGCTATTGACCAATCAAACCAGAAATGGTCACCTCGGCGCATGAGGGGGGACTTTATTCGCGGGATATACGCCCCCGGCAGTGATGTGCAATTTTTGCAGGATGCACTGTTCAGTGACGCGGAATTCTTAGGCCCCGCCAACTTTTACGGAGCTGAATTTTGTGCGGGTGGCGATTTCCAGAGAGCGCAGTTCAAAGATATTGCGGCATTCGATAATTCGACTTTTTTTATTCGTGGAGATTTTGACAACGCGCTGTTCGCTAAGACAGCAAGCTTTTTAATGTGGGCTTCCGGAAAAGTTCCGAAAATTTGCGCTATCTTAGGCATGCGCAGTTTGAAAACGTTCGATTCGAAGGAGATGCACTATTTCAGCTAGCGGAATTTGACGGGCCTACTCGCTTTGGTGGTGCTGAATTTCGCGGAATGGTGTTTTTCGATAAAGCAGAATTTAATGATTATTCAAATTTCGATGATGTTCGGTTCTCCGGTTCGAGAGCGCGATTTGGCGGGGCGCATTTCCGTGAGGCCGCAAGTTTCCGGCAAGCGAAGTTTTCTGGATGGACCGAATTTTCTCAAACAGAATTTCATGCTGATGCAGATTTTCGCTCTGTTCAGGCTGATAGGGGCAACTTTTCCCTAGCGGGAGCTAACTTTACGGAAGTTCCCGATTTTACACAGGCTCATTTTGTAAAAGCACCGCGCCTCGACAATGTGAAAATTCCAACGCGGGGCTCATCCTCAAATAACAGGGATGACGTTGCAAGGTACCGGAATTTACGACAGCTGGCAGTACAGGGCCACGACCAAGAGAGGGAGCGCATGTTTCTTGCTGCGGAGACGCGATTACGTCGGCTGCAAGAAACATGGTGGGACCTCAGCTTCTGGCTTGGCATCGCTTACGAATATTTATCTGATTTTGGGCGCTCAATCAGTATACCTTTCTGGTGGTGGGTGGGATCAATCGTATGCTTCGCGTTGATATATTTTATGCTGATCTTTTTCGGAGTATGTGGGATGGACATCATTACTAGCAGCCTAAGTGCTCTGTATTTCTCAACTAAGTCTGCGATATTAATGATAAGCTTGGATAGTTCGACAGATAAGCTTGATATCATCAAAGCGGTTGACGACTGTTTAAATGAGCAAACGAAATATAGTTTATGGCTTGCTCTGTTAATTATTACATTGCAAATCATACAAAAGGTTTTTAGTGCCGCACTGTTGTTTTTGTTTATCTTGGCCCTCCGGAACAAATTTAAGATTAGTTAGCGTGCAAGCGTCGATTCGGAAAGGAGCATAGGATGGGGGCTGCCCCCGATTTTTCTTAGCAAATATCCGTATAACGAAGCTGGAAGCCGAGTGGGCAAAGTCTTAAGCGGCAGGCACCAGCCTGATCAGCACATCCACCCGCGCGATCCGCATGCCTTCCGGCAGTTTCGGCACGCTCACTTCCACTTCCTCGCCGGGATCGAGGTCGATCAGCCGGCCGTCATGCTCGAAGTAGAAGTGCTGGTGGTCGGATATTGTGGTGTCGAAATAGGTTTTCGATCCCTCGATGGCGACTTCCCGCAGCAGGCGCGCCCCGGCAAATTGGTTCAGCGTGTTGTAGACGGTGGCGAGCGAGACGGAAATCTTGTTGCTCAGAGCCTCGGCGTGCAACGTCTCGGCGGTAACGTGGCGGTTGCCATCTTTGAAGAGCAGCCGGGCCAGATCCAGGCGCTGCCGCGTCGGCCGTAACCCTGCGTCCCGCAGCTTCGCTTCAATGCCGCCCTCCGGCTCCTTTCCATCCTGCATGGCCTGTCCTCTCACGTCCTTTAATCACTGCCCTGCGCGGTCATAACTAGGCCGCGCTCAATCCCGCCTGCGCTTCCCCGGCTGCCGGGGAGAACCCCGAGACCTCGCGAGCCTTTGCCACGATCGGCGGCAGAGCCTCAAGCACGCGCTCAACGTCCTCGGGTGTGTTTTCATGCGAGAAAGAGAAGCGGATAGCGCCGAGTGCCGCTGTAAAGGGCACCTTCATTGCGCGCAGAACGTAGGACGGCTCGGTCGACCCGGAAGCACAGGCGGACCCCGATGAGGCCGCGATCCCGGCCTTGTTCAACTCGGACAGGATCACCTCGCCTTCGGCACAGTCGAACACGATGCTGGATGTGTTTGGCAGGCGGTTCGCGGTGTCGCCTGCGATGAAGCAGCCTTCCACGCGCTTGAGCACTTCAGCCTCGAAGCGGTCGCGCAGCGCCTTGACGCGGCCTCCTTGGCTTGTGAGCCGCTGCAAAGCCAGCTCCGCGGCCTTGCCGAGCCCAACGAGCCCCGGCACATTCTCCGTGCCGGCCCGGCGGGCGCGTTCCTGCTTGCCGCCACGGATCAGCGAGTGGAAGCGGACGCCTTTGCGCACATAAAGCGCGCCGATGCCTTTGGGCCCGTTGAATTTGTGCCCCGAAAGCGAGAGCATATCGATTTTCGTTGCCTTCACATCGATGGCGATGCGGCCCGCGGCTTGAACGGCGTCAGTGTGAAAGAGGACGCCCGCGGCTTGCGCGATTTCCGCAAGCTCCGCAACGGGGAAGACGGTGCCGGTCTCGTTATTCGCCCACATGATCGAGGCGATGGCGGTTTTCGGGCCGAGCGCCGCGCGGTATGCCTCGATATCGAGCCGGCCTTGCGCGTCCACCGGAATGGTGCGCACCGTGACACCCTGATGCTTTTCCAGATGCTGGACGAGCGCCAGCACCGCCGGGTGCTCGACGGCTGAGACCACAACTTCGTTGCGCTCGCGCTGCGTTTCGAGCGCCGACAGGATTGCCGTGTTGTCGGACTCGGTTCCGCCCGAGGTGAAAACGATTTCGTGAGCATGTTCCGCGCCGATCAGCGCTTGGACCTGCTCGCGCGCTGCTTTCACCGCTTCGCTGACGGAAGCCCCGAAGGCATGGGACGACGACGCATTGCCGAAATGGTCGGTGTAATACGGAAGCATCGCGGCGAGTACAGCGGGGTCGATCCGCGTCGTAGCATTATTGTCGAGATATACTGGCTGCATCGCCGCCGCCCTTCCAACCTCAAATTCCGCCGGGGACTGGAATGATACGGAGTGGAATGCCGAGCTTTGCGATCAGCCGCTCCTGAATGCCGTGAATGGTGACTGACGCCATCTGGCACCCGATGCAGGCCCCGGCCATCTTCACCTTCACAATGTTGCCCTCGACGCCCACGAGCTGGCAGTCGCCGCCGTCGGCTTTAAGGTAAGGGCGAAGCTCCTCGATGGCCTGGCTGACCAACCGGAATTTCGCTTCCTCCGGCGTTTCCGTCTGAGGCTCCGGCGCTGTTGCTTCAATCTGTTCTGCGGATTCCAGCATGGGCGTTGCTCCCGGTTAGCCGAATGACTTGCCGCAGGAGCAGCTTGATTTCGCCTGCGGATTATCGAAAGTGAAGCCGGAGTTCTGCAGGCCGATCACAAAATCGACCGTGGTGCCGGCGATATGCGAGATGCTGTCCCTGTCGACGAATACTTTCACGCCTTCGCGCTCGACCACGATATCCTCGGGGTTCACTTCAGCGACGAGGCCCATCTGATATTTGAAGCCGGCGCAGCCTCCGGCATCGACCGCGATGCGCAGGCCTTCGACAGGAGCGCCCGCACCGGTGATTGCGGAGCGAACGGCATTTACGGCACTTTCCGTGAGGTTGATCATGGTACGGTCATTCCCGCTAGTTACGAGCTTTGACCTTCTCACAGCAACTCCCGTGCCATCCTATTAATAAACTGTTTTTATTGATATTTTTTTTGTTTGCCGATGCATTGTAGCATGCACGACAACGTAGGCTTTCCTACGCTAAGCTGAGCATTGCTGAAGTCTATTGAGAGCGACGCAATTGTGAAACTGGCGGGCGAACGCCTCCACGGCGTTTGATCCTGGCGGCAACTCGGAAAATGTCAGGCATGTTGATCCGATTCGATGATCGCTCCTCGACAACACCGATGTTCTTGATGGCTTCGAGCAGGGCCGCCTCCGGTTGCAAATCTAACTTTTCCAATTCGATGGGTCCGGGACGGTCGGCTCCCCCAGTAACATGTCTAACTCCCTCGACCGTCTTCTTGTCCTGCCAGCGTTGTGTGAACTGGGAGGGACTGCACGGCACTTCAAGACCTTCGAGATCTTGGAGCACCCTCCGAATCCAGGGATAGTCCTCCACCAGTTGATCAACGCGCACTTCAGAAGCTTCTTGTACGCCTTCGCGAATCCCCTGGTAATCAATAACAGTCGCCAAGGGCGCAGTTCTAGTATTTGCCGCACGTTTGAGCGTGATCAGAAAACTGCGAGGTGTGGTCTCATTAAAGGCATCCGCAAGGTGGTTGATCACCCAAGTATAAGTTGATCCCCTACGGCGATCCGATCCCATAAATTCGCCGGCCAATTGCGAAAATAGCTTTTTTTGTTCTATAGGCTCTTCGATTTCGCCGAAGTCCGTGCGATTTAGAGCACTCCGAACCATGCGATCAAAAGCTGGCCTGGAGCTTTCATGTTGACGCAGCAACCTGAAGAGTAATCCATAAAGTTCAGTTGCATGCCACGCCAATTCCACCCTGGATGCACGCAATTTCGAAGAGTCGGGAAAACGAAAAAGCTCGTCGTCTTTAGCCTGATCTGTCCGCAGAAAGACCTTAGCACGCATCGCACTATAGTTCTGCATGGAAAGTGACAGACGCAGGACGCCTGCTGTTAGAGGACGGATGGCATTCCAATTTGTCGCTAGTCTATCCAATGCGTCGAAGACGAGGACAAATTTTAGGTTGGCTCCGCGGAAATAGTTATCGGCGTCTCTAAGCGCCGATTCAGCCCTCTCGATATTTTGATTCATCCAGGCAACAGTGTCATCCAATGTTAGAGGAACTTGGAAATGTAACGTCGGCGCAACTGCGCGCAGCAAAACCGCTGTCCAAATTGCTTCCGGATCTATGTTCTTTGTCAGGAGTGAAGCTAAAAGTGCCGGCGAGGGCGCCACCCCGTCGGTTTTTCCAGCCCCCTCGTGAAAGCCCAGCGCAACGACCATGCGGTCAAGCCCAAGATCGTTATAGGACTGGGCGATCGCCTTCCTCGTGCTGTCATCGGCCAAAACACCTGACCAGACGCTCTTTCCGACACCCCGATTGCCGACAACTAGCGGGCGGCTGGAATCAAGCGCGTTTGCGTGCGTCCTAGGCGTGTAGATATCTTTTATGGCTGGAGGCTGCGTAGCACTTGCTGACGCCTTGGGGTCGATCTGCGCCAGGAACGTTCGAACGGCCAGTATATCTTCCTGCGCGGTCATGCGAACCCTAACCTTTCGGCAACGCCTAAGAGAAAATAACCAAAAGTTCGGGAATAAATTGGTTCTATCAGTTGCTTGCTCTGTGCAAGCGGATCAAACTCAAAATAATTTGAATCAATTAGTATAGGCCATGCG
>CAZCIF010000058.1:0-1580 GCA_964498645.1 uncultured Rhodomicrobium sp.
AAAAGTCTGCAAATCTGAATTTAAGATCGGTGGGTAATTTTACGACCATTATTAATTCTGCTTATAAAGCTCTTGTTATTGATAGTATCACTATAATTAAATGTTATTAGGAAATCAAGTATTAATAGAAGCTTCTTGCTGTAGTATTTGCCCCAAATAATGGCCGGTATAGCTTTTATTATTTAGAGCTAAATTTTCGGGGGTTCCGGTAGCAATCAATTGACCTCCGGCGTTCCCACCGTCTGGCCCTAAATCGATTATCCAATCAGCTGTCTTTATGACATCTAAATTGTGCTCTATTACCAGCACTGTATTACCGTTATCTACTAACTTATGCAGTACATTAAGTAAATTTTCGATATCGGCAAAGTGCAAACCAGTAGTTGGTTCATCGAGTATATAAAGCGTTTTCCCGGTACTTCGACGGGAAAGCTCCGTCGCGAGCTTCACCCTTTGAGCTTCTCCTCCGGACAATGTCGTTGCGCTTTGCCCAAGTTTCATATAACCAAGACCAACATCTTCAAGGGTTACTAGTTTACTACCCACGTTTGGAACATTAGCGAAAAATTTTAATGCTTCTGTTATTGTCATATTAAGTACCTCTGCTATTGTTTTTCCTTTGAATGTAATTTCGAGGGCCTCGCGATTGTATCTTTTTCCTTCACAAACTTCACAGGTTACGTATACATCAGGCAAAAACTGCATCTCGATCTTTACAGACCCATCTCCCTGACAAGCTTCGCAGCGACCACCCTTGACGTTAAACGAAAAACGACCTGGTTTGTAGCCTCTTATTCTCGCCCCTGATGTTTTGGAGAAAAGTTCACGAATCTACGAAAAGGCACCAGTGTAAGTCGCCGGATTGGATCTCGGGGTTCTACCAATCGGCGATTGGTCAATATCTACAATTTTATCGATAAATTCGATACCAGTTATCTTTTTAAACCGACCAGCTTTTTCTTTTGCTTTGTAAAAATAACTCGCCAGTGCTTTGTGTAGAATATCCTCAACTAGTGTCGATTTGCCGCTTCCAGAAACTCCAGTGATGCAGACAAATTTACCTAAGGGGATTTGGACATCTATATTTTTTAGATTGTGCTCATTAGCCCCCAAAATATACGAAGATTCGACGCTTTTCTAACCGTTTTTTTACCGGAAAGATACAAACCTGTGGGGGAAGAACCGTCTTTTTTCATCTCCTGTGGAGTTCCGGAAAAAACCACATAGCCACCTTCTTCTCCGGCACCGGGACCGATATCTATTATCCAGTCTGATGATTCAATGGTTTCTTTATCGTGCTCAACTACAATTACACTGTTTCCTAACTCTTTTAAGTTTTTCAGGGTGTTGATCAGTTTTAAATTATCTTTTTGATGCAAACCGATTGACGGTTCATCAAGGCAATACAAAACTCCAGATAACCCAGATCCAACTTGACTAGCTAGACGAATTCTTTGCGCTTCACCACCGGCTAGAGTGGCGCTAGTTCTGTTTATGCTCAAGTAATCAAGACCCACATCGGTGAGGAAATTAAGCCTAGTCTTTATTTCCTTTAGAACTTGCTTAGATATTTGTTTTTT
>CAZCIF010000058.1:1590-17209 GCA_964498645.1 uncultured Rhodomicrobium sp.
AACGTATCGAACCACCTTTTGGCGTCATCTATGGACGCGGTAGCTATATCCACAATGGATTTGCCAACTATCTTTACAAATTCAGCTTCTTTTGTCAGCCTGCTACCACCGCAACTATCACAAACTTCCTCTCTCATATATTTTTGAATTTCTCGCCGGGTCCATTCACTTTCAGTTTCCTTATATCTTCTTGAAAGTTCTGGCACCACCCCTTCAAAAGTAGTTTCGAACGATATCTGCCGTCCAAATCTATTCCTACCAGTTACGTTAAAAACCTCCGTGTCGGATCCATATAAGATTATCTTGATAGCTTCTCTCGATAAATCTTTTATTGGCGTGCTCAATGAAAATTTTAGGTGCTCAGCAAGAGCTTCGAGTCTTCGACTTGTCCAAGTATCATGGGCCAAAAGTCTCTGCCAAGGTATTAGTGCTCCTTCCGTGATGGAAAGTTTTTTGTTTGGGATAACTAAATCCGGATCAACTGTAAGTCTAAAACCTATACCCTGACACGACTGGCAAGCACCTCTTGGGGAGTTGAACGAGAAGGTTCTTGGCTCAAGCTCTGGTAAGCTCACATCGTGGTCGGGACAAGCGAATTTTTCAGAAAACATCCTATCCTCTGCTTTGTCTACGATACTCGCAATTAACAACCCTCCCCCCAATTTCAATGCCGTTTCGACAGACTCCACCAATCTCTGTTTGTCTGCTGGCAGTTCTAACCTATCAATAACTGCTTCAATATCGTGAATTTTATACCGGTCTAAAGCTGGTATCTCATCTATCTCGTAAACTTTTTTGTCGATCCTGACTCTGACAAAGCCTTTCTTTTTCAAATCTTCAAAAACATCTTCGTAGATACCCTTTCGCCCCTTCACTATTGGAGCCAAAATTAGTATCTGGGTTTTTCCATTCTCACCTTTGATTTTTTCAATTTGATCAACAATTCCCTGAGGAGTCTGAGTATTTATTTCCTGTCCATCCACTGGGCAATGGGGTTTACCTATTCGAGCCCAAAGCAAGCGCATATAGTCGTAAATCTCAGTGACGGTGCCGACGGTAGAGCGCGGGTTCCGGCTTGTCGTCTTCTGCTCGATGGAGATGGCCGGCGAAAGCCCGTCGATCAAATCCACATCGGGCTTTTGCATCATCTCCAGGAACTGGCGCGCATAGGCCGACAGGCTCTCGACATAGCGGCGCTGGCCCTCGGCATAGATCGTGTCGAAGGCAAGGCTCGACTTGCCGGAGCCCGACAGGCCCGTGATGACCACGAGCTTCTCGCGCGGAATGTCGAGCGAGATGTTCTTGAGATTGTGCTCGCGCGCGCCGCGCACCGCGATATGTGTTTGTGTCAAAGGCTTACCCGCCCTTAAGCTTGCCGCCGAAGGTTCTTTACGATCCCTTACCTTAGGGCGGATGGCGCGATTTTAAAGGCCGGCGCGCGGGTTACGCCCAGCATTTCGAGACGTGTTGTGCTCGCAGCCATTCACCTCCAGCTTAGCGGCCCGCGCACTGCGACGTGCCCTTTCTAAGGCTCACTCGCCGCGCCTTTCGCCAGAAGTTTCTTGTGGATCTCTTGCCAGTGCGGCTTTGACAGCCAGCGGGAGGCTACCCGAGCAACTCATCGATGAGCAGCGAACACACCTGTTGAATATTACATTATTGGCCTAGCCGACACTGGGACGAGCCATCATCATTCCTGCTGAATCAACGAGATTCGAGACTCCGATGACAGAAAATATCATGCAGAAAAATCTAGTACATCCATTCACACTCCCTCAGCGCGGCGACATGATAGTGAGTTCGGATACCGGCATCACTTATTCGATTGGGGATCCGTTCGACAAAGGGTGTTTCGGTACGGTTTTTGAGTGCACTGACGATTGGGGTCATTCTCTTGTAGCCAAAGTTCTGCGTCCAGTCGGATCGCCCCTTGAAATGCAAAGCCGAGCCACAAGCGAAGTTTTGGCGTCGCACATCGTACGCTCTCCAAATATTGTTCATGTCCATGACGCGTTCATTTTCAAAGGAGCTTATTACATAATTTCCGAGCGTTGTTTGACCTCGCTTAAATCGATAATTCAAGATCAAGCGCGCTCAGACCAAGTCTTGTCAGATATTTGGCTTAAATCACTAGCAAAAGGCATTCTAAACGCCCTCCACTTTATGCATACAAGAGGTCTTATTCACTGTGATGTGCATCCAGGCAATGTATTTTTACATCAAAAGAAAGATGCGATACTCCCTGATAATCACTCAGCACTCGACTTCAAGCTTGGAGACTTTGGCCAAACACGCGCATTCGAAGCAGTTCACGCTTCGTCCACCTGGAATGTGAGTTGTACGCCGCCGGAAGTTATGGAGCCCGAATTCGGTTCGATAGATCAACGCGCAGACATATACCAGGCCGGTCTCATTCTTCTCCAATTTTTTACACGGCGGCTCTTGCGGTTCGAGCGTGACGACGTGCTAGCGGGACGCCCGAGAGAGCTTGCTGAAAATCTAACTCATCCCGCCGCGATTGTAATCGCCTCGATGTTGCGGCGACATGTTGAGTATCGGCCCCGCACGGCACTCGAAGCTTGGAAAGCGTTTGCACGGGTTTTGTGAGGGCGGGTTCGAGTGCTCACTGTCAATGGCACAAGGAGGTCGAGTTATCGGCTTAGCCAAGGGTCGAGCAGCGGCGCGCCGCTCGCCACTAAATCCTTCGAGTTCCGCGTCACCACCGTAAGCCCATGGACCAGCGCCGTCGCGGCAATGAGCGTGTCGATCACCGGCGTGCGGCCTCCGGCGCTCAATTCGCCCCAGAGCCGCGCCACCGCCACGTCAACCTCAAGGATGCGGTCCGCGAAATCCGTCTCGATGCGCTGCGCCCATGCGGCGATCAGATCCGCGGCGTCCGCATCGGTGAGGCGCTTTTTCGCGATGCCTTTGCGCATCTCGCCGATGGTCAGCACGCTGAGATAAAGCTGCGCGGCATCGGCCTCCGCCAGGAATTGCGCCACGCCCGCGTCGGGCCTGCGCTTGCGCGTTTCCGAAAGCACGCAGGTGTCGAGGAGAAAGCCCGCCATGTTTACAGCATTTCCGGCGAAAGTGGAGTCATCGTCATTGCGAGCGAAGCGAAGCAATCCAGAGCTAAGTCTCAGATGTTACCGTGGATCGCCACGGCGGCTAAAGCCGTCTCGCGATGACGGCGGAACGCAAATTGCACGCTAGAAATCGATGTCGCGGCCCAAATCGCGATCGCGCTCGATTTCAAACTCGTCCACCTTCGGGCCGCTGAGCAGATGCGCCTTGAAGTCCGTATGCGGCGCCGTCAGCCTCCGATAGTCTTCGATGGATAGAAGAACTGCGCGCTCCGCGCCATGCCGCGTGATCGTCTGCGGGCCTTCCTTACGCGCGCGCTCGATCAGCTCGCTAAAATGCGTCTTTGCGTCTTGAACTTGCCAGTTTGCCATGCCAGCGCTCCATCCTGACCATAATATAATACTTTCTGGTCAGACCCGCAAGCGCAGGATGAGGCCTCAGCCCTCATGGTGAGGAGGCCAAAGGCCATCTCGAACCATGAGGGACAGGACGTCGATCTGCCTCATCCTTCGAGATGCCGCTGCGCGGCTCCTCAGGATGAGGCAGAGCCGGTTAAGTCTTCAGCCGGTAGCCGGTCTTGAAGATGCGCCAGACCAGGAGCATGCAAAGGGCCAGGAACACCGCCGTCATGCCAAGGCTCATGCCCACGCTGACATCGGCGATGTTATAGAAGCTCCAGCGGAAGCCGCTGATGAGATAGACGACCGGATTGAACAGCGTCACCTTCTGCCAGAATGGCGGCAGCACATGGATGGAATAGAAGCTTCCGCCGAGGAACGTCAGCGGCGTGATCACGAGCAGCGGGATCACCTGCAGCTTCTCGAAATTGTCGGCCCAAATGCCGATCAGGAAGCCGAACAGGCTGAATGTGACCGCGGTCAAAAGCAAAAACAGCAGCATCCATAGCGGGTGAGCGATCTCCAGCGGCACGAAGAAACCCGCTGTCGCAAGGATGATAAGGCCGAGGATGACCGACTTCGTCGCCGCAGCGCCGACATAGCCCAGCACGATCTCGGTTGCGGAGACCGGCGCCGAAAGGATCTCATAAATCGTGCCGGTGAAGCGGGGGAAGTAGATGCCGAAGGAAGCGTTCGCTACGCTGTTGGTAAGCAGCGTTAGCATGATAAGGCCCGGCACGATGAAGGCGCCGTAGCTCACGCCGTCGATGCTGGTGATGCGCGAGCCGATGGCCGAGCCGAACACAACGAAATAGAGGGAGGTCGAGATCACGGGCGACACGATGCTTTGCAGGAGCGTGCGCCGCGTCCTCGCCATCTCGAATTTGTAAATTGCCCAAACGCCGCGCCAGTTCATTTCCTGCTCACCAAACCGACAAAGATATCTTCGAGGGAACTCTGCTGCGTGCTGAGGTCCTTGAAGCTGATGCCCGCAGCGTTGAGGTCATTCAAGAGCGCCGTGATGCCGGTGCGCTCGCTTCGCGTATCGTAGGTGTAAACGAGCTGATAGCCATCGGCGGCTAGTGTGAGCCTGTGGCCGTTCAACCCGGCGGGGAGCGCATCGAGCCTCTTCTGCAGATCGAGCGTGAGCTGTTTCTGGCCGAGTTTGCGGATCAGCTCGGCCTTGTCCTCAACGAGGACGAGTTCGCCCTTATTGATCACGCCGATCCTGTCGGCCATATCCTCGGCTTCTTCGATGTAGTGCGTCGTCAAGATGATGGTAACGCCCCGCGCGCGCAGCTCGCGGATGACCTGCCACATGCCCTTGCGCAACTCCACGTCGACGCCGGCCGTCGGCTCATCCAGAAACAGGATTTGCGGCTCATGGGCCAGCGCCTTCGCGATCATCACGCGCCGCTTCATGCCGCCTGAAAGGGTGAGGATCCTGCTGTTCCGCCGGTCGAGCAGCGACAAATCCTTCAGCACCCTTTCGATATGCGCCGGATTCGCGGGCAAGCCGAAGAGACCCCGGCTGAAGGAGACGGTATTCCAGACGGTTTCGAACGTATCGGTCGTCAGCTCTTGCGGGACAAGCCCGATCTGCGAGCGCGCGGCCCGGTAATCCCGATTGATGTCGTGCCCGCCGACGGTAACGGTTCCGCTCGTCACATTCACGATGCCGCACACAACGCCGATCAGCGTCGTCTTGCCGGCGCCGTTCGGCCCCAATAGCGCAAAAATCTCGCCGTGCCGGATGTCCAGGCTCACGCCTTTCAGCGCCTGAAGGCCGGAGGCATATTTCTTTGTGACATTCGAGACGGAGATGATGGGCTGCATGGCATCGGCTGGGAGAGCGCCGCGAGTCGCGGTTTTCAGAATTGGAGTCTTAAAAAGCAGAAAATGCCTGTGCTGTCATCTTGCAAGACCGGCAGCGGCGGGCCGCCATGAAATGGTACAAGCGGCGGACGGCTTCCTCCGGAAATGCACTAGCCTCATCCTGAGCTTGCCAAAGGATGAGGCTAGAAATCTTCGGCTTTAGGAGCCTGTTAGTGAAGACAGGCTTCGCTGAAATGCAGGTGCTTACGGCTTGACGTAGGCGTAGCCCTGCTTCTCGAGCTCGATGATCCGGACGACGCCGGCCGGAACTACCTTGGCCTCGCTCACGATCTCCGGCTTCTTGCCTTCCTGCTTGGTCATCCCCGCAATCGTATTCCCGCAGGCTGAAAATTGTACGTTAGGGCTTGCAAGGCTAATGCTAGAGATCCGGTCTTTAACCGGGCTGGTATCCTTGCGCAGCATGTGAAGCCCTGGCCCATAGGTCACGACTTCAACCTTTATCCCGCCTTTATCCTTATAGTAGTCGAGAAGATTCTGAACGTTGTTCAAAGTCAGATTCATGACTTTCGGGTCGTTCTCATCGACGTGAAGGACAATCTTGTCCTGCGCAAGGGCCGCCATGGATGAGAGGCCAAGAAATGCGATTACAGCCAGCACTATTCTGCGAAATTCCGTCATATTTCCTCCTGGTTACTTGAAAGGTTGCGAGTTACTAGGCACCGCAGATAGGCGGCTTCTTGATCTTTATCGCCGTCCTTGATTTTCTATCTTCGGGTTTGTTGAACGGCAGCATTCGCCCATGTGGAGAATGCTTGAAAAAGCCGCTCTTGTTTGGATGTATCGTTGGGGATAGCCTTGGCGATCTCGGCGCGAAAACGCTTCTGGCTTTGGGGCGAGGATAACTTATCAAGCTCGGCCTGGACAAGCGGAAATCTCTTCCAGCCTGGAACCGTGCCCGCAAGATTTACATCTTTCCATTTCGGATGATAGCCTGGTTCGCTTTGCAGCAGCAGCAATTTGACAAAAAGGTGCTGAACGAAGCGCTCCATCCGGAAGTACCGGTCGGTTCCCGCCGGCCAATCGAAAGCCGCCAGCACCACGGGCACGGCAACGGTAGCGATCCGTTCACCCTGGGGGATAAGGTCTGGATAGTCGGAATTATTCAAAAAGCTCGGAAGATAGTACCGGCCTATTTTGACGCTATACGGCACCGGCAGGAAATGAAAACCTTGGGGCCACTTCTTGCTCTTAAGCGCATCGAGCGGCTTGGAGGAAACGAAGACCACACCGGCGACGTCCCCGCCATCCACCATCCGCTTCATCGCGACAGGATGCGGGACAAACGTTTTAGTGGCTTTGATTTGCAGTTTGTCGAATATGATCGGGCCTGTATAAGCGGCGGCGGTTCCCTTTGTGTTGAAGTTAACGACCTTTCCGTTCAGATCTTCAAGGGATTTTATTTCCGGCCGGACAAGAATATGAAGTTCAGCCGCGAACAAATTTGCGATATAGTTTACTTTCTTAAGTATATCCGGCTGATTGCTTAGTTCGTCTAGAGAGTCTCCATAAACGAGCGCAACGTCCACGCCGCGCAGGTACAATAGGTCCTTCATGTTGTCGGAGATGCCGCGCGTCACGATCGGGACAACGCGTAGATTATCTCCATCATCAAGAACGCGCGCCAGCTCCGATGCAACGCGGATGGGCGCCCCTTCGAGCGCTCCCGCGGCAAAGCCGACGGTTCCCGCATTTACGCATTCGCGCATTGAATTGTGATTGACCGCTTGCGAATCCGCCTGAGCTTGCGTTTTCTTCGGCATCTGACAGTTCTGAGCGACGGCTGCAGACGCCGGTGTCAGTAAAAGCGCCGCCAGCAAAATCACATTTGCCACTGGTTTCTTGTAAGTTTTGAGCATCCCCCCGGCCCTCTCCCTATCGGCCTTCTTTATTTCCAAGCGCACCAAGCATCTTTGGTGCCGCAGCGCTTCCTAGCTCCGCAGCTTTTCGATACAATTCCTTTGCTTTTTCTGGGTCACCCTGAACGCCGACGGCACCAAGCTGCTCCAGAGCGGTGGGATCGTAAGTTCTTGCCAGCTCAAAAAGCCCCAGCGCACTGCCGGCAGTAGCAAGCTGTTCGAAGAGCAGACGGGCGAAAACGATGTTGCCATTTTTGAGCTGAGCCAATCCCTGGCTGAGCAACTCCCGCTCTTCCTCCTTCGAAATGCTGAGGGCGCGATGCGCTTGCGTTCGTGCTGGCTTTTCAGACGCAGATTGTGACGTTGCCGCAGAATCCGCAGACATAGGGGGGCTAGCCTGGGGCAGAGAAACATGCACGGCAATCGTGCGCTTCTCCGGCGCAACCGTCTCTCCCCTATAAAGAAAAACGTCGATGGTAAAGTCGCCTTGATAGGTAGGCGGGAAAGTCATACTCAAGTTCTTGATATTGTTTATCGCGACGATCCATAGGTTCGGCCGGTGAAACCCGGAGGAGAGTACGATTCCTTCTGGGATTCCTTTGAATATCACAAATGTAGATGGAGCTTTGGCAGCGGTATCGCTATCGAGATCACTGGGAAGCTGTATCTTAATGGGTGCCGATATCCCCGGAAATGCAGCAATCCCTTGCACGGCGAACCCCCCCGCCGTGCCGCGGCCGGCAAACCCATTCCGGTTATCGCCGGCCGTCTGCCATAGCGGCCCAACGTTCCGCCCCATAGCGCCGGCAATCTGTCCCAGGAACGCGGCACAGACGAGACAGGCGCGAATATAGTTCTGGAACACCCACATTTTACGCTACGATATGACCCAGCCTGCTCTCTTTCGACACCATATGCGACGATCTGTCAACGGCGATCTCAAGCTGCGCCGCAATTAGCTATTTGAATGTGGCTCCCGGTCTGCACTTCCGGAGGCAATCGCCGGCTGCCGGCCGCCCTTGCGCACAGATTATTTCAAGATCAGCCCCAGCTTCACGAGCCGCGAGCGGACGCCGCCATCTTGCCGGCCAAGCGCGGCGGCGATGGCCTTCACGCTCTCGCCGCGCTTATAGCGCGCCGCAACATCCGCTTCCTCCTCAGAGGTCCACTTCTTATAGGCATTTGCGATGCGCCCATTCGCAGCAGCCGGCTTCTCCAGGCCGGAGGCATTGCCTGCCGGGGCCTGCGATCCCTTCAGCTCCCTCAGAAAAGCCTCCTGAACGGACTCAGTTTCATCCCTTGCACCGGCGAGAAGCCCGCACTCCGCCTCGGACGCGCGCCGGAAATCGCCGTCCTTCGCCAAAGCTTCTGGATGGACGCGCAGCGCGCGCTCATTCCATCCGAGAAGATGCAGGCCGCTCAGGCTTCGCACACGCGACAGAGCCACATAGCCCTGACCGTATTCGAACGCATTCGACAGGTCCATGACGGCGGCATCGAGCGACATGCCTTGGCTTTTGTGAACCGTGATGGCCCAGGCGAGGCGAAGCGGGATTTGCTCGATGCCGGCCTTCACGCTCTCGTCCTCGTTGACCTTCCACTCGGCGGGCTTCGTGAAAACCGTGGAGCCGCTTTTTGTCGTGACGATGGGATTGCCATCCTCACGGCTGAAGTCCGAGACCGCGCCAAGCGTGCCGTTCACAAAGCGCCCGTCGGGATCGTTCTTGGTGAACATGACCACGGCGCCCTTCTTCAAATCCAGGCGCTCGGGCGAAAGGCAGCCGCGTTTGAGGCCCTCGGCAAGGAGCTTGTCCCCTGTCGAGCTCATGAGGAAGCTTTTCGTATCTCCCGGCAGCTTAAGAAGCTCCGCCTGGTTGATCCGGTCCACATCCATATTGTGCGTGAACAGCCGCGTGACGCTGCGCGGAAGGCTGTCGTGCTGAATCCGCCGGCCGGCGAGCAGATCGAGACCGGCCCTGCCGCAACGGTTGGAGCGGATCGCCGCGAGCAGGCTTGAGAACTCCGCATCGGTTTGGCGGTGCTGCTCGGTCAAATAGCAAATCGAGGGATCAAGGCCGCGCCAGGCGGGTGATGCATAGGCGAACGGCGAATTGTCCTCTTCGTCCTGGCTCTCCACCTCCGGGCTGAAACGGTCATCCCGCCGGACAACGGGCGGAAGCTGGAAGAAGTCGCCCACAAGCACAACTTGAAGCCCGCCGAACGGCGCACTCGATTTCCGGACATATTGGCAAACCTGCGCGACAGCAGACAAAGTCTGGCCCGACAGCATCGAGACTTCGTCGATGACGAGCACGCGCGCTTTTTTGATGCGGTCCGTTACACGCCTGTTCTTTGCGATGTTTTCGAGATCCGCGCGGTTGACATGAGATCTCGTGCCGATGCCGCTCCACGCATGGACTGTTGTACCCCCAAGCTGCGCGGCCGCGATCCCGGTCGAAGCTGTCATGCTGACGGGCACGCTCTCGCGGCGCAAATAGCTGACATAATGCGCCGCGACATAGCTTTTGCCGCTTCCTGGCTCGCCGGTGAGAAAGACACTCGCGCCAGTTTTCAGGATCTGAAGAGCTTCGTCTTGCTTCATGAGTTAGGGGTGCGCCGCCTATTGCCGGTTAGCACAATAGGGCAGGAAAAAGACCGGACACAAGCCCCGTGCTAGAGACATTAACGGCCTGTGTAATGTCATTCCGCGAAGGAGCGTGTGAATGAATAGGACCACTGCAGCAACACTCTGCTGCATGGTGGCCGGGTCAGGCCCGCCCATGACATTGGGAGTTTGGCAATTTCCTCACCCGCTCGAAAGCAGGAATCCGGTGATCGCACACGGGCCACCGGCCCGGAAATCGCCCAAGTTCATCGGACTTGGCCGCTCACCTGCCAGCCATTTGCCGTGTGAACCGCGCCATGCTGCGCCTCGGATTGAGCTCGAATAGGCGTGCCGCTGTTTGCCTGATTAGCCAGCTTCTCGTTCGCCAGCTTGAGGTCAATCCATTCCGTGTGCATCACGTCCACGCTGCCGTCCTTCAGCTGCTGTTTCGACGAAGCAAGCCAGCGTCCTGTTATCGTAGCTGTCTCGGGCGAGTTGCGGAACACATCCGAGCGGGCAATCAGCTCTGGATCGGGCTGATAATTCGTGTTCGAAACGACCTGGACGAACTTGTACCCATCCTTCTCAAGAATGGTGAGGATGCCGTCCAGCGCATCCGCCGTCTGCTTTTTGATGTCATGGAAAAGCACGATACCTTTTCCCCGCGGCCGGATGCGGTTTATCACATCCTTCGTGATACGCTCCGGGTTTGCGCCCGGATCGGTATCGCCGGAAATCACATCCACCGACCAGATGCTGATATTCCGGCCGGCGAGATAGGCAATCGCTGCGGGCGAGTCGCGAAGGCCTGGGAAGCGGAAGAACGGCGCGATTGGCTTGCCGACCGCCCGCCCGACAGCGGCAAATCCCTTCTCGATCTCCAGCTTAATGTCCTCGACAGCCAGCTGATCCATCCCCCGCGGATGGGACCATGTATGCGTGCCAACCGTGTGGCCCCGGCGTTCGACTTCTTGAATGAGCTTCGGGTTCGCTTGCGCCATGCGCCCAACGGAGAAAAACACGGCCTTCACGCAGTGCTTTTGCAATGTGGCAAGCACCGTTTGCGTATTCGCTCCAAGCGGGCCATCGTCGAAGGACAGGACCAGCTCATGGTCTTGCAGGTTGAGCGTCCTTTGATGAGATTTGTCTGCCGGATCGTTGAGCGCCTGACCGTAGATGGGACCATTCGTCGAGTCGGCAGCGACAATGCGCGAAAGATGCGACGCCTTCGGATCGTAGGCGCAGTCATACTCCGCCGCCGCCGCATGGGATGAGACCGCTCCGAGGCAAATTATCGCGAGAACGATCCGCAGCATGAGGCACCTACGCTGAATGAGTACGCATAACAGTATAGCTTCGAACCAGCACCTTACGAAGAGGTAAACGGCGCCTTTGCCGGAGATTTCCGGGGTGTGTAGATTCTGAGCGACAGCTCAGCCGATCCTTTGCATTTATTTACCTTCTGACGCGAGGCTCTCAAGAGGAGGGCTCAAGCTTCTGAGTCAAGTTCTCGAACTCGCGTTTCAAATTCTCATTGCGGAAAATTTGATCGAGCCCCGGCGCGTCCAAGCGATGTAGAGCGTCGAAGGAAGTTTTCGCGTCATCCATGAGTACCTTGAGCTGAAAGCTTTCTTCTACTGTTTCATAAGTATTGTCAGCGACGCGTAAATCGAAGAGCGTCCTATCTCTGCTCTGCACAAGAAGGTTGCGCTGGGTTTGCAGATATTCTTTGTAGAATGCGGACACCTTCTGCGAAACATCCTGCGCTTTTAGGTTCGCTTCAAGAGCCCGGCGCTGATCCTCGCGGGTTTGCGATTGCAGCAGTTGCCTTGTCTCGGCCCGTGTTTTAGCGATGTTCGTTATGATCCCGTTTAGCCGGAGGAGATAAACGCCATCGATCCGTTCAATCAAAAGCTCTTGGGCCTCAACGAGCATTGCGAACAGGGCCGCGTGCATGGCGTAGTAACGGCGGGCAGCTTTCAGGTCCTCGCTCGACTGCTTGACGAGTGTGCCAAGCCGCTGATCGGCGATCTTGGCGACTTCAAAAGCTGTCACCAGCTTTAGGAGATCGCCTCCCAGCACGCTGTCGAGGAGAAGATCGAGCTGGTCCTTCGATAGTTCCACACCCGCCGCTGTCAGCGCCTTGCCGATGTCCAGCTTGATGCTCGCTATACCGGCTTCCCGGCCCTTTATATCGTCCTGAAGGGCTGCGATGCTCTTATCGATAGACCCTTGGGTAGCGGTGAGAATACCGGGCATCCAGCTCGATTCGGGCGCCTCCAGGCGCTTCTCCCGCAAGGCGGCAATCCTATCCTTCGCTGCCGCGATTTTCTCGCGCTGCTTCCTGATGTCATCTTGGAGCTTGAGGATCGGCGCGTCGGTCACGATCCCAAGCGCGCTGTCGAGCAGTTCCCTGACCGTGGCCTCTCTCTGCTCGCGCGTTTCGGTCCAGATGGGCGGAAAGAGAAACTTATCGCGCTCCGGCAAAGTCTTCGCAGCCTCGCGCTCGCTTGCTGCGCGCTTTAAGATTTTATCGATGGCAGAGAGCAAGGCTTGAGACTGCAAGCCGGCAGTATCGGGCGGAGCGGTTACGGCGGCCGGCCGCGCCGGCGAAGCTTCCGGAGGCGTGTCCTGCGCCCGCACAAGACCCGTTTGCAAGACGAGCGCCGCAAGAAACAGCGCTATTAGTCCGCGCGCGCACCCGAGAGTCATGATGCCACCGCCTTTGCAACCGCGCCACAGTGTGTACCCGAATTAATATAGAATTGAAATTCCAGTTTCCAAACTCATAGCGCGCCTTATAGTTCAGGTAAGCCTAGTTCAAGATTGGGCTTGGGTTTGAGCCACAATGCCCGGAGGGTTTGTTTATTTGAAACGAATGTGACGATGTGTACTAAAACACACAGAGAGCATAAACTGCGCTTAAACTTTCGTTCAACATATTTTTTTACTGGAATTTCGGGCCGGAACAGCCTATGGCCGTCAGCCGCGACAGTTCTGCTGGCGCTTGCGATGGTTATAATGCAGGCGCACGATGCCGCCGCGAGCCGGCCGTCGCGCAAACCTTTGAAACACGCCTTTGCCGCGCAGCTTCGAAGCGCGCCCTCGGGAAGGGCGAGAGTTCTTGCATTCCTTCCGCCTGGCGCAGCCCTGACCTTAAGAGGCATTTGCGGGCCAAAATGGTGCGCCGTGGACTACAAAGGCCGGCCTGGCTGGGTTTACCGGCCTCATCTTGCGGCGAACGGAGGCAGAACCGGCCGGCCCGCAGCGCCTCCGGTTGAGCGCGTCAAGGCGCGGCCCACGCCCGTCATCCAGCGGGCGCCGGCTCACAGCGCAATCCTGCGTGCCGCGCTGCGGCTCCCGGTCCCTCCGGCGCCAGCACGGAGGGTTCCCCGTTCAACCTTTGTTTTGGTAGGGGCCGGGGCCACCTCCAGCCTTCCGATCCGGAAGCAGCCTTCGGAAGATTCCCCGGTGGCCGGTACCGTTTGGGCCGGCGCGGGCGAGATCGAAGACTTGAAGCATTGCGTCCGCCAATGGTGCCTCATCAAGTACAACGGTGCCAGCGGTTACGTTCAAGGGCGCTTTCTTGCCCGCACTTCCGGAATTGGCAAGCAGCGTTACGGGATCGGCGGCTCATTCCGCGGCGAAGCGATTACAGTCTTCGACTTCCCTGGCCGTGACGCCGGCGTTGCCGGGGAAATCCCGTTCTATGCGAGCGGCATCGTGCCAATAGGCGATTGCGGTCCGGATTGGTGCCACATTCGCTATTTAGGGCTCGTGGGATGGGTGAAGACGCCGGGCCTTGTGCCCGAGACCGGTCCGCGCGGATGACATAGGCCACGGCGTTACGGATTTTTCGCTTGGAAAACCCAAGAGCGCCGCACTGCTTTTGCCGGTCGCGGACGCTTTTTTACTTGCGGCGAAGGCAAGCGAGTTGCTAAGCAGAAAGCGACGGTCACGATTGACTAACTTCGCAGTTCCAAGCCGGAAACTTCACAAACTTAGAGCGTCGCGTAATGGCCACAGACCAGTCTCCTATTTCAGATCGGGCCGCTAGTTTCGACGAAAACAACATCAAAGACCAAAAAGAAAAGGCCCGTCGCTTCCGAAAGAGGTTGCACGCGCGGGAGACCTTTATATTACCGGAAGTATGGGATGTTGTCTCCGCCCGGATCATGGCGGATGCGGGCTTCGATGTGATTGGTATTTCCTCCGTCGCGGCGGCCTGGGCGCAAGGTCTCAATAAGGATGAACGGCTTTCCCTCGACGCGCTCGTTGAAACGGCTCAGAAAATCGCCCGCAATTTTGCCGTTCCAGTCAATGCGGATCTCGAAGGCGTTGTCGGCCGTTCGATGGAGGAGATTGGGCGCGCGGTGCAGGCCGTGGTGTCCGCCGGATGTGTCGGCGTTGTCATCGGCGACGGCGGCCGGGGCGGCGCTCACGGCATCGCATCCATCCAAGACATGACATCAGCGATCCGTACCGCGAAAGCGGCGGCGCTCGAAAGCAAAGTTCCAGCCGTGATCACGGCACGCACAGAGGCCTTTCTTCTTGAACCCCCGCAGCAATCTCCCTTCGAGACTGCCGTGGAACGGGCCGAAGCTTATTTCGCCGCCGGCGCAGATTGCATATCGGTGCCCGGCGCGCAGCATATTCAGATTATCGAGCGGCTGGCCGGCCAAATCGATGGCCCTTTGTGCGTCACGGTCGGGCTTACGCCTGCCCCCGATCTCAAGGCTTTCGGCAGCGCAGGCGCTGCCTGTGTCGCCCTTGGATCGGCGCTGATGCGGTCCATGCTCGGAATGCTACGCTTCAAGGCGGAGGAACTTCTGGCGTTCGGCCAGTTCCGCAATCTCGAAAAGGCCATACCCGTAGAGTATCTCAACACTCTCTTACGTTGAGGGCCAGGGCAATCGGACACTTGGGTTGCGATTATGTTCTACATATCCAAGATTGTCTGGGGAGTTTTTCAGCCTTCGTCTTTCATCGGCATCCTTTTGTTCGCAGGAGCGAGCCTCGCAGCGTTGGGGAGAAAGCGCACCGGGTTGCGTTTGGCGCTCGCTGGAGTTGTTCTTTACATTATTTTCGGCTTCTCGCCCTTTTCCAATTGGCTGCTCGTTCCCCTTGAACTCCGCGCAGGCGGCATTGCGGAGAAGGATATGGAAGGAGCAGCCGGCATTATTGTGCTCGGCGGCGCCATAGGCGAGGGATCGGCAATCGGGGATGGGGCGCCGCATTTGAACGAGTCTGCCGACCGTATGATCGAAGCTGTCCGGCTCGCGAAGCGCTATCCAGCCTTGCCGATTATTTTTTCGGGCGGAAAAGCGGAGCTGATACAAGGCCAAGATGCGCCCTCCGAGGCAGAGCTTGCACGCAGGTTTTTCGCGGAATTCCAATTGGCGCCCCCGCGTCTACGGCTGGAGGATCGCGCACGCAACACCTATGAGAACGCGGTGCTGACTGCAAAGCTTCTTCAGCCGGACCCAGGCCAAAAATGGATCCTCGTGACTTCGGCTTTCCACATGCCGAGGGCGATAGCACTTTTTGAAGGACAGGGTTTTCGCATTCTGCCGTCCCCCACGGACTTCAGAACGAACGGGACCGTTGACCTCTGGCACATTTTTCCCCAACCCTCCGATGGCTTGCGGCGAACCGATATTGCAGCCAAGGAATGGGCGGGAATCTTAGTATCCTGGTTGCGGGGTGACCTCTCTTGGCATTAATGGCGCTTAACAAAGAGAGTCTTGCGCGGATGGTTCGTGCGTGTCTGTCATCCCGGA
>CAZCIF010000059.1:0-7634 GCA_964498645.1 uncultured Rhodomicrobium sp.
ATGCAGGTGACGCTTTTCAAGGTCATCACCGAAAAGGACGAGGTTCTTATCGGTCTCAATGCTCAAGAGCTTCAGTCCCTTGGCGGGCCGGAGAAAAACGCAGGCGCGATCGCCCGGGCTCTGGCGGACAGGAAACAGCTGACGGTGTGGCAATATGCCGTACGCAAGGCGGCGAATGGCGATCTCCAAGTTGCGCCTATGCATCAAATCGGCCTCCTGGCGAACCATTCGCTTCGGGTCGAGCCCTATTCCAGCCCGCTGGCCGTTCTGCCGCACGAGTAGCAGGGCCGCCCGGTCAAGAAAAGGCCGCTGTTACGCCGCCTGGCGAGCAGAATTTGCTGAAGTAATGGCGCGCGGTTTGCATGCCGGTTTCCGGTCTTGCCGCTCGCAGAAGGGGAATGCAGGCCGCTATTGAGGGCCTGCGGCTTACCGTTCGGAAGGCCGGCAAGCAAATTTATCTTGCTACGGAAGCTGGTGCTGCTATCGAGGCAATGCGCGTCATAAAACTGGCGTTCAGCACTTATAGCATCCTTAATCCCGGCAAGATATTGAGTTGACCTGTACCGGCAAAGTATCTGCTGACCGGCAACGTTCAGCGTACAATAGTCAGCCACGAGGAAAGACTTGGGCCGCGTCCTTGCCACATTCGCTACGATCCTGATCCTGGTACTGGGGGCAGCATTTGCGGTGCCCGCCTTCACCGATTGGAACTCTTACCGGCCGGACATCGAGCAAGCGGCATCGGCTATTCTTGGCCGGAATGTTCAGATAAGGGGCGGCATCGAGATCGCGCTCCTTCCAGAGCCGCACTTCCGCGCCGGCAAGGTGGCCGCGGAAAATGGAGCCGGCGACAGCGCATACATGACTGCCGATGCGGTCGATCTCACCCTCTCGCTTCAGGCGCTGCTCGGCGGCCGCCTGGAGGCAAGCAAGCTGAAGCTCCTGCGCCCGGCCGTGACCGTGGATTTCTCCAAACCGCGGCCGGAGCCGGGCCGCGCGGAGGCCGGCATGCTGCCAATGGCCGGCGGAGTGAACAGCGTTGAGATCGAGGACGGCGGCATCTTGGTTCTTCCGAAGCATGGCGGTGCATCCGGGGCCCTTATCCTGACCAAGATCGATGGGACCGTATCTGCCGCGCCTCCCGGTGATTCCTACCGCTTCAGCGGGCGGTTTTCGCAAAAGGACCGCCGGTTTGAAGCCAAATTTCTGGCTGCAGCGGCGGCAGGCAAAGGCATCAAGCTGAACGGAAGCGCCACGGATCTTGCTTCCAAGGCGGTTTTCCAGGCTGACGGGATGCTGAGCGCTCCCGGAGAACCCGTTTTCCAGGGGTCATTGACAATCCATGCACCGCTGGAACAGGGCCGCCTGCGCGAAACTCCCTTTGACGTGCAATTGAAGTCCGCAGCCAAGATTGGCTTGTCCGAAGCCGCGCTCGATGATCTTACGCTGACCATCGACCCGCAGAACCGCCCCCAGGTTCTGCTTGGCTCGGCAAACATCGCCTTCGGCGCGAAAACCGCGAGCATCGCGCTTCAGGCCCAGTCTTTGGATGCAGACGTCCTGCTGGCCGGTCCGGCGGAGCCAAGCGCTGCGGCAAGTACCCCAGCCCCGCAAGATTGGAACAGCCTTCAATCCGCAGCCGATAATCTCCTCTGGCTTTATCCCAATTTCGCCTTACGGCTGTCCTTCGAGGCCAGCCAGATCCAGCTCAAAGGCGAACCCATTGAGAACGTTCAGATTCACGGGACACGCACGGCGCAGCGCTGGCTGTTCGAGAAAGCGCAGGCGACCTTGCCCGGCGAAAGCTCGATCAGGCTGGCAGGCTCCTTGACGAGGACGGACGGAGCGCCACAGCTCATCGCCACCGCCTCGCTCGACGGCAAGCGCCTGGGCAGGCTGAGCAGGTGGGCCGCTGCCTCTACGCCGGCTGCCCAAAAGATGCCGGCCGGAGCTTTTTCGGTTAAGGGATCGCTGACGCTCTCCAACGAGGTCACGGAGTTCGAAGCGGTGACCGGGAACCTCGATGGAACGGCCTTCAAAGCAAGCCTGAGGCTCGATAAAGCGCCGGCCCGTAAGCTCGAACTATCGCTCGCGGGGGATAGTTTCGACCTCAGCGCGTTCGTGGATGGCCAAGAGGGCGCGGGAGCCTTATGGCAAACTGGCCCGGCACAGCTTGCGGCGATTTTGGGTGACGATCAGCAAAGTCTAGACACCGCCGGCATCGACGTTTCCGCCGGAAGGATCAAGATGGGCGCGGCAGAGGCGAAGAATGTCGCCGTCCGCGTGAAATTCAACCGGGATCTCCTCACCGTTTCGAAGCTCGCCGCGGAGATGTCCGGCGGTCTCACGCTTCATGGCGAAGGAGCAGTGCCGTTACGCGGCGCCGGCCAAGGGCGGTTCGACGGGAAGCTTGAGGCGCGATCGCCGCAGGCTATCGTTCAGATTGCCGCGCTGGCCGGCTTCGATGCCGGGAGTTTGGAAGGACGCCGCGCGGAGGACTTGGCGCCTGCGGTCCTCACCGTAAGCTATGGCACGGATCCGGCTGCAGGATCAGCCGCCGCGCAGCTTGCCGGCACTTTAGGGACCGCGCGCATCAATGGCCGCGCGCAGCTTAAAGGGCCGCTCTCCGAGTGGAGAACGGGTTCGCTGAACGCGCAACTAGGCGTTTCGGCGCTCGACGGCAACAAGCTTCTCGCGCTCTTTTTCCCGGACGCAGGCCTAGCTCCGGGTGCATCGCTTTCCCCTGGCACACTCTCGATCCGGATCAACGGCGCCTCCGGAAAGTTTGAAACCTCCGGCATGCTTAACGCGGGCGTTTTGCAGATGCAGATAGCCGGAACCGCGGGTTTAGAGGCGCAATCCGTGGCGTTCACCGGAAAGGCATCGGCATCGAGCCAGATGCCGGAGCTGTTCCTGCCTGCTCCGCTGCTCGCGCTTTTGGGCGGCGAGCCTAAAGCGAATTTGCATGTCGATACGAATATTACAGCCGCGCCGGGCCGCTTCGATGCCGATGGGCTGAAAGCGGAAACTCCAACGAACAGCGTCACGGGACGTTTGGCAGTGGATGCTTCGGGCAATGTGACGCGCATCGAGGCGGACTTGAAGGCCGATCAGGCCTCGCTGCCTTCCCTGTTCAGCTATTTTCAAGTGCCCTCCGATGGACCCGCGTTAGCGGCGCCAGCGGAGTTCCCAGCTCAAGCGCCGGTAGCCGCGCCCGGCATTTGGAGCGGCCGGCCATTCTCGCTCTCCGCGCTCCAAAATACCGCCGCCAGCGTTTCGCTTGGCGCCAAGAGCTTAATACTCAGCGATGCGATTGTCCTTTCGGGCGCTCAAATGCACGCCAAGCTCGATAAAGGGCACCTCGGCATCGGCAAACTTGAAGGGAAAGCGCTTGGCGGCGATCTCGATGCCTCTCTCGACCTTTCAGCAAAGGACAACGCTGTCCGTGCAGGCTTGGATATCTCTTTGACCGGTGCGGACCTATCGCTGCTGCCAAGTACCGGTTTGCCGCCCATTGCGACCGGCAAGGCTTCGGTTTCGCTCTCTGCTTCGGGGCAGGGATTGAGTCCGCTTGGGATCGTATCGGTCCTTGAAGGGCGGGGCCTTATCAGCTTGTCCGGAGGACGGCTTTCGAAGCTGTCGCCGCCAGCCGTTCAAAAGAGCGCGGAAGAACTGTTGGCCAGCCAGCAGCCGCTGACCGAAGAGGCGGTTACAAAAAAAATCATCCAGGCCGCGCAATCGAGCGATTTCGGCTTCCGCAAGCTCAAGATCCCGTTGACCGTGCATGACGGAGTGCTTGAAATCCGCCGCGCATCGTTCCGGGGCCGGGGAGCGGCGATTCGCATGGAGGCTTTTCTCGACCTCTCGAAAATGCAGGCGGATAGTACCTGGCAGATGGACGTCAGCTCCGGCCCCCGCGCGAAATGGCCGCCCGTCAAGATTATGGTGTCGGGGCCGCTGCGGGAACTCGGGGCACGGCCAAGAACGCTTGCCGCCGAAGATTTCGTCCGCGCGGTGCTTGTCCGCAAGATGGAAGGCGACATCGCCCGGCTCGAAGGATTGAACAAGCCGCAAGCCAGGTTACAGTCCTGGACAACAACCCAAGAGCCGGCACCTTCCCGCAAGCGCAACGAGCCGGCGGGCGAAGCGCCAGCCCATCCGGGCGCGGCTGGCACGGCTACCCCGCGGCCTCTTCCTTCAACTGCCGTAATCTCCGATTTCGAAGCGCGGATTCGGGATGCTTTGAGGAACGGCCAAGCTAGTTCCGGCACGCGATAAGCTTAAAATACCGGAGAAGTGTCATTCCCGCAAAAGAGCGTGTGAAATCCGGCCTTTTGTGGCAATTCAGCAATAGGTGCAGAACTTTTTCGCTATGGCGCATGGCGGAAGCCACGAACAGCGATTATAGCTTCAAAGTAAGCAGCGGCATTTATTCTCTTGCTCCGGCAGCCGGGGCGATGGAGCAATCATGAAGAAATCGGCCCAAGCGTTCAGCGTAGCGATAATCGGGATTGTGGCTCTGGATTGCACTATTGCCGTCCAAGCCCGCGCGGAGTGCTATGTGAAAGCACCTCTCCGTCCCGTCCACCGGACTTATATTCAACGGGATGTCGTGGAGCCCGGCGTTTACGAGGTGAACAGAGCTCCCTCCGTTTACGGCTGGACTTCGAATGGTGATGTCCCGCGCCGCATTCTGCTCCGGCCCTATAAGAACATCGCGCGTTTCCAACGCCCCTATATCGCTTGGCAGCGGGAACATCTCACTATCCAGCCAGAGGGCTATCGCTGGCGCCGGATTCCAGCGCAACCAGATTGCTAATTAGGCATTCGCACCTTCGATACGCTGTTGAAGCGGGCGGCACGGCGCTTATCCTTGCTGCCGCCATCGCCTCGGTGATATTGCCTGAGCGTCTTTGGGCGTTCGACGGGTTGGGCCTTTATTCCGTGTCCATCTCTTGCGCCGTTGTCATCGCGCTTCTCAACGCGGCCGCCCCCCGATTTGGCGGGTATTTTAACCCGGCTCTCACATTCGATGCCGTTTTGCGCGGAAGCCTGCCCCTCCATAAAGGCGCAGCCTGCGCCGGCGCGCAGATCGCAGGCGCCTTCCTGGGTGTGATTGCTGCACAAGCGGCGTTTAATCTTGACGCGGTGCAGGAACCGGTGGAGACGGCCATTTCTTCCGGTACGATCGCCTACGAATTTGCCGCAGCATTTGTGTTCGTTTTGGCGGTCACGGTCACGCAGCGGGCAAGAGCCGGCGCCCTTTCCCGCGGCGCTGCCGCTGGCCTGACTTTCTTCGCTCTGAATGCCGCGGCACCGTCCATGAGCTTCGCCAATCCGGCGGCAACGATTGCCCGGACGCTGACCTCCAATGCGCTTTCGCTTTCGCTGTCCGCGGCGGGCATCATTGCTGCCGCCCAGCTTTTTGGCGCGGCAGCCGCCGTCATATTGTTACGCCATTGGGATTAACGGGTTCAATGTGCGGAGAGCCCTAAACATTCAATGCCGCTTCGCTTGAGCCGCCTGCAAATGGCCTTCGCTTGCGCCTCGCCGGCGAACCGGCTGAGCCGCGCGCGGAACATCGTCACGCCGCTTGGCAGGGAGACCGGCATGATGAATTGCGGATGGGCGTTCAAGACCGCCGCGCCAAGCGCTTCCTTGACATCGTCGAGGCGTTCCTGGGCTTGCGCCTGGTCGGAAAATGCGCCGACCTGTACATGATACGGGCCGGGCTGATCCATTTCATAAGAAGCTGCAACGGTAGCAGCCGCCAGTGTTTGAGGCAGCGCTTCTTCTTTGTTTTTTGCCTGGATGATGGCAGGCGCCGGTTTTTCGGCCGCCGGCTCCGGCTCGCGCGGCAAATCGAGTGAGGCGGCCGCAAGCGGCGTCACTTCCGGTAAGCGCACTGTTTTGTAATGAATTGACATGTTCTTCGGAACGTCTGCCGCCCCTAAGCCGGGCAGCGTTTCGTTCCGGGCAATCTCTTGCGGCGGAGGAGGGACATAGGCTAGACTTTTGCTTTCTGCCCGTTCTGCCTTATCCTCTGGTTCATCGGTTGCCGTTTCATCCGTTGTCATATCGGCAGCGGCAGCGGCCGTGGCCACCGGCGCCGGATTAAGCGGCTCGGCCGGTTGCGGCTTGGCAACGAGGCCCGCTTCGATAGAGGCGAGCAGCATCGAAGCTGACGTCCGGTCCGGCCTTCTTTTCAGCCGCAGCAGCGGGCCGGCAATGTTCAAGGCTAGCGAAGCGGCGGCGGGCTTGTGCGGAGGGGCTTCTCTCTTCGCTTCGTTAGCCGCGGCGTTCTGGGCGGGAGCAGCGGGGCTGGGCCTTGGCTTTAAATCCGCCACGAGGACTCCGGCTTTCCGCGCCGCAACCTGGGTGAGCGCCTTTGGCCAGGCATGGTCCAGTATATTTCTCATGGCCGCATTGCGTGCGCCCGCCGATTGGCCGCCAAGGACAACGGCCAGCAATCTCTTATCGCCGCGCCTAGCCGTCGCAATCAGGTTGAAGCCGGAGGCGGAGGTGAACCCCGTCTTCATGCCCTCCATGCCCTGATAGGTGAAGAGAAGCCTATTGTGGTTCCGGTAGACCTCGCCGTCATATTGAAAATATTTCGTCGCAAAAACTTTGCATCGCTCCGGGTGATCGGCGAGGATGCTCTTGGCAAGGATAATCAGGTCTTGCGCGGTTGTTTTCTGTTCTGCGTCCGGCAGGCCCGATGCGTTACGGAAGGTCGTATTCAGCATCCCGATGGTGCGCGCTCTCTGGGTCATGCGGCGCGCGAACTCCTGCTCCGATCCCGCTAGCGCCTCCGCGACAGTCACAGCCATATCATTCGCCGATTTGGTGACAATGGCTCCAATCGCATCGGCAACGGCGATCTTGTCCCCTTCCGAAAGACCGAGTTTCGTCGGAGATTGCGCGGCTGCATGCGCGGAAACCGGAAGCCCGGTCTTCATGCTGATTTTCCCGTCTCTCAGCGCATCGAAGAGAAGGTAGAGCGTCATCACCTTCGTAAGTGACGCGGGGAAGCGCGGCTCATTGGCATTTTTCGAATAAAGAATACGTCCTGTGTAAAGGTCGATCGCCATCGCCGATGCAGCCGGTGCGTAACGGTGGCGGTAATGGCGGCGCCTTGCCCCTGCATCCGTGGTTACAAGGAGTGATACCGCGATCGCGCATAGGATGAGTGCCGGCAGCTTAGGTGCAACTCGTAGAGCCAACCTTGGAGCCCGTTTCAGGAATGACATCGATATTCGCCGGAACATAAGTTGCGTTGAAGACCCAAAAATCTTGTCGTCAGCAAGGCACAGCCAAAGCCGGCGGGAAGAATGGGCTTGCTACGTAGGGTTGCCTGGTTCTGTGGCTATACCTGTGCGTGCCTTAATACTCTCTTACCTATACCTAGCCAAGAGGTACGGAAGGAATTTGAGGCTTTCTGAAATTTGAAATCGCGGCTTGGATGCGAAGCCCCTTTCAACATGAGGGGCGCGCCATATATTGGTCTGAGCTCCCGTTGCGGCTCTTGACAGAACAAACCGATAAACGGGAGTATGGAGGGTGAGGGCTTCCATAGCCACATAGGGTTGGATGCCCGCAGTTCCGGAGAAGGTGGCGGAACTTATGGCTTTTGA
>CAZCIF010000059.1:7644-9591 GCA_964498645.1 uncultured Rhodomicrobium sp.
GGTGCACGCCGATGGAATTCGTCGTTGACGTCCTCGGGCGGTTCGTCAATAGGCCGCGGGAGGAGGCCGCCCGTATTATGCTTCATGTGCATCAAAAAGGCGTCGGGGTCTGCGGCGTCTATACCTACGAGGTTGCTGAAACCAAGGTCACGCAAGTGATGAACTTTGCGCGCCAGCATCAGCATCCTTTACAGTGTACTATGGAAAAGGAGTAGGTGCGCCAGTGCCATCATTTTCAAACAGCCTGGAAGAGTCTCTTCACCGCGCAATCGAATATGCCAACGAGCGCCATCACGAATATGCCACGCTCGAGCACCTTCTCCTGTCGCTTATAGACGATCGCGATGCGTCCTCGGTCATGCGGGCATGCAATGTCGATCTGGACCGCTTGCGGGCCAAGCTGACCGATTTCCTCGACAAGGAACTGTCTAATTTAGTGCTCGATCAAGATGGCGAAGCGCAGCCGACCGCAAGCTTCCAGCGCGTCATTCACCGCGCGGTCGTGCATGTGCAGTCATCCGGCCGCGAGGAAGTGACCGGCGCGAACGTGCTCGTCGCGGTGTTCGCGGAGCGAGAGAGCAACGCCGCCTTCTTCCTCACCGAACAGGATATGACCCGGTTCGATGCGGTGAACTTCATTTCCCACGGCATATCGAAGCGCGCCGGCATGTCCGAACCGCGCGGAATCCGCGGGGTCGACGACGACTCGACGACCGTCGACGGGGCGGACGACAAAAAGCGCAGCACGGATGCGCTCGAAGCCTATTGCGTCAATCTGAACCAGAAGGCGAAGGACGGGCGGATCGATCCGCTTATTGGGCGCGACAAGGAGATCGAGCGCACCATCCAGGTCCTCTGCCGCCGGTCGAAGAACAATCCGCTTTATGTCGGCGATCCTGGCGTGGGCAAGACGGCGATTGCCGAAGGGCTTGCGCGCAAGATCGTGCGCGGCGAGGTGCCGCAGGTGCTCGCGAATGCGACGGTCTTCTCGCTCGACATGGGTACGCTTCTCGCGGGAACGCGCTATCGCGGCGACTTCGAAGAACGCCTCAAGGCCGTCATGAAGGAGATCGAGGCCTATCCGGGCGCGATCCTCTTCATCGACGAGATCCACACGGTGATCGGCGCTGGAGCGACCTCCGGCGGCGCGATGGATGCCTCGAACCTCTTGAAGCCCGCTTTGCAATCGGGCGTGCTGCGCTGCATCGGCTCGACCACCTATAAAGAATACCGGCAGCACTTTGAAAAGGATCGCGCGCTCGTCCGCCGTTTTCAGAAGATCGACGTGGCTGAGCCAACCGTCGCGGATGCCATCGAGATCATGAAAGGCCTCAAGCCTTACTTCGAGGACTTCCACAACATCAAATACACGAACCAGGCCATCAAGACCGCAGTGGAGCTTGCCGCGAAGTATATCCACGACCGGAAGCTGCCCGACAAGGCAATCGACGTCATCGACGAGACCGGCGCCTCGCAGAAGCTGCTCCCGCCCTCGAAGCGGAAGCGGACGATTGGCGTCAAGGAGGTGGAAGCGACCGTCGCTACGATGGCGCGCATTCCTCCGAAGACGGTCTCGAAGTCCGACACCGAGCTGCTTCGCAACATCGAAAGCGACCTCAAGCGCGTCGTATTCGGTCAGGATCAAGCCATTCAGGCGCTTTCGGCGGCCATCAAGCTCGCTCGCGCCGGCCTTCGCGATCCCGAAAAGCCGATTGGCAGCTACCTGTTCTCGGGTCCGACCGGTGTCGGCAAGACGGAAGTTGCGCGCCAGCTTGCAAGCCTGCTCGGCGTGCAGATCCTCCGCTTCGATATGTCGGAATATATGGAGCGCCACACAGTCTCGCGGCTGATCGGTGCGCCTCCGGGATATGTCGGCTTCGATCAGGGCGGCCTTCTGACCGACGGCGTGGACCAGAACCCGCATTGTGTGCTTCTGCTCGACGATAT
>CAZCIF010000059.1:9601-17078 GCA_964498645.1 uncultured Rhodomicrobium sp.
TCCGCCAGCATTCCTACGCGGTGGTTCTGCTCGACGAGATCGAGAAGGCGCACCCGGATCTCTTCAACGTTCTCCTGCAAGTGATGGACCATGGCAAACTCACCGACCACAACGGCAAGCAGGTCGATTTCCGCAATGTGATCCTGATCATGACCACGAATGCGGGCGCGGCTGAGATGGCCAAGGCCGCGATTGGGTTTAGCGGCACGCAGCGGGTAGGCGAGGATGAAGAGGCGATCAAACGCATGTTCACGCCGGAATTCCGCAACCGTCTCGATGCCACAATTCCCTTCGCGCGGCTCTCGCGCGCCATGATCGGCAAGGTGGTGGAGAAGTTCATCTTCCAGCTCGAAGCGCAGCTTGCGGATCGCAACGTGATGATCGAGCTGTCGCCCGAGGCGATGGATTGGCTTGCCGATCACGGCTATGACGAGCTTTACGGAGCGCGTCCGCTTGCCCGCGTCATCCAGGAGCATATCAAGAAGCCGCTCGCCGAAGAGCTGGTCTTCGGGAAGCTTGAAGGCGGCGGAGCGGTGCGTGTTGTCGTGGCTGAGAAAGATGGCGCAAAAGCGCTGTCGTTCGAGGTCATCGAGAGCAAGCAGCCGGCCAAGACGGAAGAGTCCGATGGCGAGGGCGAAGACGGCCGGACACCGACGGCGCTTATCCCAAAAGTGCCGTTGAACCGCTAACGGGTACCTTCTGTTATGGCCTCCAACGGAGTCGTTACTATCGCCAGCGATGCTGGGCCAGAGGAAACGCTCGGCCGGCTAAAGTCCGGTATCGCCTCCATGGGCTTGACCTTGTTTGCGGTTATTGACCACGCCAAGAACGCCGGAGAGGCCGGGCTTTCGCTGCGCCCTTCGGTGGTGGCGGTCTTCGGCAATGCCAAAGCTGGCACACTTCTGATGCAGGCCGGTCAAGCCTCGGCGATTGACTTGCCCTTGAAGGTACTGGTTTGGCAGGATGCCGCGGGCAAGACTTGGATTTCTTATAACGATCCGGTTTGGATCGCGCACCGGCACGGGCTTCCCGCTGAAGCCGCGCAGATCGCCGGGAGGATGCGGGACGGGTTGGCGGCACTCACCAGTAAAGCAGCCGGTTCCCTATAGTGTTGACCGGAAGCCCCTTACCCAACCCCTTCCCCGAGGGGGAAGCGAAGAACAAGCTGGGACTTCCAGTCCCCAAGGCAGGCTCTACAAAACAAGGGCTTGCGCGATGGCTTCGGCCGCTTTTGTCTTGGCGGCGATCTCGTTGTCGATCGCCTTATCCTCTGTTCCAATGGCGGCGAGGCGATCCTCTTGCGTCCTTAGCATGTCGAGGTAGCGCTTCCCAAGGTCGGAGTTTTGCCCGGCGCTCCCGAGATTTTTGCGGATGCGATCCTGATCGTCCGCGATTTTCCTGCGCTCGCTGTCGAGGTTACGCTTTCGTGCGTTCGCCTTGCTGATGTCCGCAACGAGCGCGCCGAGCTTGGCAATCGCCTCCTTGAGCGCGGGCGTCTGGTTTTGCAACCCGCTGACGGTGGCGAGCAAGCGGTCCGGCCCGAGCGAGGTTAGGATCACGCTCTCATAATCCACATGCTCGCGAATAAGCGCCGCTTTCGTTGTCTTGCCCTTCGGGGCCGCGACGGTGAAGCGCACGCGGCCCGGCGTCTCTTCCGCATTCTTGCTTTCTTGAACAAGCGTCCAGCCGTCCCGGCGCGGTTCTTCGATCACCACTTCGCGGTCTTCGTCCGCAGGCGGGGTGATCTCGTAGCCGATCGTCCAGAGCGATTTGACGGTAAGCTTCAATTCGCCGCGCACCGCCGTTCCAAGGCGCGTCTGCTTCATGCCTTGATCGGAGCGCCGGATGTCTGTCCTGGAGTCGAGCGCGAAAGTCACGAACTTCGTCCCGCCCTTCGGCAGGAGCGGAAGCTGTGCATCGCCGGCAAAATTCACTGCGCCGCCCGCGCTTGTCTCGAAAGCAGTGACAATGCCAGGGGGCAGCGCCGAGTCGCCGTCATTATGCAAACGGACCGCCGCTAGAGGCCGGTGCTCATTGGTTTCGGGCTGATAGAGATAGGTGCGCTGCGCAGCGGCCTCGCGATCCACGAAAGGTATCATCATGGTTGCACCGGAGGCGAGCGTGACGGCTGAAGGGAAGCGGTACAGCACTTGCGTAGCGGCCTCCTCCGCTTCGGCGGCGATTGCAGCGGTTCCGGGAACTTCGGAATAATCGGCCATGCCGGAGCGGCCCCCGCCAGCGGGAGCAGACTCAAACGCCGAAGCCGGCGGAGGAGCGGCCTTGAACGCGCGCGCCATCTTGGGGCGCGCCGCCTGAGCGCTAACGCCGTAGCGTTCTCTCTCCTCCGTGTCATCCTTGCGGGGCACTATCCGCGCCGCGGACGAAACCGGAATTTCCGGACGGTCTACGAAGACCGCGGAGTAAAGCCGCTGCTTCAGGGCGACGGGATTACCCGATACAAGCGTCAGCTCCACATCCTTCCAATCGCCGCCGGTCAGGTTTTCGAGAATACCCCAGCCCTGGAGCCGGGCTTTTCCCCCCTCCTTGGGAAGCACAAGCCGGTAAGCCGTTTTCCAAACCGGAGCGCTGACGACATAGCTGAAACCGGCATTCCGTGTGCCCTGGCCAGCCAGATTTATGGAGAGCGTGCGCTGATCCTTAGCGCGGTTCTGCGCGACCCCGGTCAGGGCACGGTCGATTTGCGCCCGCAATTGACGGTCGGCGAAGCGCAGCGCTCTCACATTTTCCAAAATGGCTTGAACGAACCCGTTACCGGTCACGAGCGTGAGCCGGTGCCTCTTGGTTTGGCCGCCATCGTTGGGAAGCTGGACTTCTTCCTCCTCGATGCGGAAGATGCGGCCTTTCGCGTTGACCTCGCCCTCGATCTCGACTTCGGCGCCCACCAGCGCATTCAGCAAGGCCGGTTGAGATTCGAGCGCATCCTGTCCGAAGGGGAGATCGCGAAACAGCTCCGCGAGCGGCGTTTTGCCAGGCAGGCTTACCGCGCCGATGGCGCCCGCGGCATCGAAGACCGTCAGGCTTTTCAGAACATCGTCCACTTGATCGAGCCGCACCGGCAGCTCGATCATGGTCCCGGCCGTGACCTCGCCCGAATGCGTGAATTGCGCAAGGCCCGAGGTAGATAGAACGGCCCGTTTTAGAGGAAGCTCGGCTGCTTCGGCAATTGAGTGAACGCCCGTCACGGCAGCCGCCGCGAGTAAAATCCGTTTCATGACACACTCATCCCAAGGAAAACGTTGAGAACGCGCTGCGAAATTACCCTCCGGATAAGCGGCGGAATTGCGGTACGGCTGCGGCGGAATCTGCGAGTTATAATGACGAACTTGGCTTTACGGTTCTTGAATAATCCTGGACCTTCATTGGAGAAAGCCAAGCGCGTGCGGCGGGCGGATGACGCGCGTTCCCTCGCGTTCTTGCTCCTCTGCGATCTGCAGGTGCAGCTCACGCATTTTCGTCCAATGCTGCTTCGGACGGTAATGGTGCTCGGCGTGATAGCCGTTGTTCATCCACGTCCAGTTATAGAGCTTGTGATAGGTGCTGACACCCCAGGCGATGGGCTTATCCGGGTCGGCGCCGAAGTGCTCGTAATAGCCGTTCAAGTATGAGAGGCAGTGGCCGAGATAGTAAAATGGAAGCAGGAAGACGATGAACTTCCAATTGAGAATGCCGAGGCAGGCGTAGAATAGGGCCATCGCGGCGAGTTCGCGCTTCGCCTGCCGCGCGTGTTCGGGGCGCTTTTCGGCGATGCCATCCAGAATTTCTTTCGGATCGTCGCGGAAGAAGCTCAGGAAGGTGTATTTCCAGACATTCTCGGGCTTTCCGTCTTTGCCGTGTTTGTAGATCGAAAGGTAGTCGATCGTATTGCCGTCTGCGCCGGGGCGGTCTGCGTTTCCGCTATGGTGGCGCATGTGGACGAAGGTGTACATCGTCTGGGAGAAGCCGATGGCGACGGACAAGAGGTAGCTGAACGCCGTGTTCAGCCATTTCGAGACGAAATAGGGATTGTGCAGGAAGTTATGCGAAATGCTATTGATGCTCCATGAAATAGAGATGGAGTAGATAAGCGCCGCCGCGATCCGGGCCGGCCACGGCATCGAGGGAAAAGCGAGAAAAAAGCCGATGACACAAGCGAAATGAAGAATCGCGAGGCTTACCGGAAGCCAGTCCCAAGCGGAATATTTCAGAAGGAATGCGGAGCGGCCGCCTTCGCCTGGCACGGCTGGGCTGGACATTGCTATCTCTCCCATAAGCATCCTGCATGAATTAGCGCGGACCTTGCCCCAGCGGGTGACGATTTGCAACGCTGCCAAGAGAGACGCGCCTCCGCTTCCACCGATTGTTGTTGATTTCTTAAGCTTTTTGCCGTGTGAACCAAGGTTATGACAGGCCAGAAACACCAAGGAGAAAGCATGCCGCCGAAACCTTCGATCCTGGCGGGGCACGAAAATTCAGAAAAGAAACACGCCGAATACGACATGGTCAGCGTGCGCGGTCTCGTTTTGCCGATGCGCATCGGCGTCTGGAGCGAGGAACAAGGCGTTGCGCAGCGCGTCCGGTTCACGGTTGAGCTGTGGGTGGCGCCGGGCGGCCACCGGCCCGGAGAATTGAGCAGCGTGATCTCTTACGATTTCATCATCGATGGCATTAAGGAGATCGTTGCGGATGGCCATGTGCTGCTGACCGAAACGCTTGCGGAGCGCGTTGCCGGACATTGCCTCTCGGACCGGCGGGCGGCCAAGGTGCGCGTAATTGTGGAGAAGCTCGACCGCATTCCCGGCGCGTCCCTTGGCTGTGAGATCATGCGCCGCCAAAGCGCCGGACGCCGCTAGCGCAGGGTGACCTGATTACTGGTTAGCCGGAGCAGACCACCACCGCCATAGCCAGAAGACCGCCAATAGCAAAATCGATCCCGCGAGCGCGGACACGATGTCCCGCGCGGAGATCGAGATTTTATCGAGGTTCGGGAAGAGGCCCAGGAGCCGGAAGAGAAAGCCCCCAACGATGGCGCCCGCGAGACCGAGGCCAAGATTGGAAAGAAACCCGAAGCCCCACTTACTGCCCCGCACGATCATGCCCGCGAGCATCCCACCGGCAAGGCCGGTAATCAGCCAGACAATGACCTGGTACACCGATATTTGCATGACTTTAAGTACAGCTAACTGAGCCAGGCAGTATGGCGCCGGAAGTCTTAAACTTTACTAAACCTGCAATTGCGGCGCAAGCGCTTTAGAACAGCTTGCCGCCATCTGGCACCGGCAGCGCCGGCGCGATCAGCACCACGCCGCCTTCTTCATCGGGGAAGCCGAAGGTCAGAACCTCGGACATGAATTTGCCGATCTGCCGCGGCGGGAAGTTGACGGCCGCCGCCACCTGGCGGCCGATAAGGGCATCGGGCGTGTAATGTTTGGCGATTTGCGCCGAACTCTTCTTGCGCCCGATCTCCGGGCCAAAATCGATCACGAGCTTGATCGACGGCTTGCGCGCTTCCGGATAAGGCTGTGCTTCGACGGCCGTGCCCACACGGATATCGACCGCTTCGAAATCGGCGTAACCGATCGTTGATTTTCTCTCCGCAGACTTTTCCGCCACGTTCTTCTCCGCGATGCTATGAGGGCCCGTGATCACATCACACGACTTGCGGGATACTGTATGAAAGAGTACAGCTTCGAGAATTGGGGCAGACCACCATAAGGCAACGATGACGGCGAAATCCAGCCGGGCATGGCGCCGACTGAGGATAGGGGTGCACCCATGACGAACGTGCAGGAACCATTCGGGACTTATGCGAACAAAACGCACTGGAAAATGCGGTTCCGGCCACTGCTGACCAACAAGGCAATTCCCGGCGTCATCCGCAAATATCTCAAGTCCTATCCTTATTCTCTTATTTCGGATGTGGAGGTCGAAGGCATCAAATTCCGGTGCTATCCCGCGCAAAATGGCCATGACCGGCATTTTTTTTCCGGTACAATTTTCGACAATGAACGCGAAGAATTCGATTTCATGCTGGCGAAGGCGGCAAACGCCGAATGCGTTGTCGATATCGGCGCCAACACTGGCGCTATAAGCATTCCCTTAGCACTCAAGGCACCCGGTCTTAAGCACGTGCTTGCGATTGAGCCCGACCCTGTCAACCTGTCGCGGCTTCGCTACAATGCTGCCCTCAATAACGCCTCGGCGATCACGGTCGTGCCCTGCGCGGTTGCAGATAAGCATGGCGTCATGCGCTTATGGCGGAACAAGCGGCGGAACATGGGGCAGCACTCCTTCCACATCCGGGACGGTGCAAAGACCTTCGTCGACGTTGAGGTCAGGCCGTTGCTCGATATCGTCACGGCGAACAACGTAACGCGCATCGATCTTCTGAAGATCGATGTCGAGGGCTTCGAGGACCGGGCGTTAATGCCATTCTTCCGGGAGGCAGAACGCGGCCTTTGGCCGAAGGCGATTGCGATCGAGCATATCGGGTCGAGATATTGGGAGGAAGACGTCCTCGCATTCCTGCAGGCGCACGGCTACTCCGTGGATAAGGCAACGAACATGAACACGATGTTGTCCCTGCAGGAGCGCTAGGCTACCCCAAGCATATGCAAGGCAGAGCTTATCACATCCCTTGCGGCGCGGCCGGCGCCGCAGGCGGCTCCGGTTGAGCGGCTGCCGCGTCCTCGCCCTTTTCGCGTCGGCCGCGAAGGGCGCGCGCAAAGTTTTCGAAGCCCTCGCGCATGCGCTCTATCCCGTGCATCATGGATTCGCCGCGCCGCAAACGCCGGTCGAGTGCCGCCATGGTGCGGGCCAAGCCCGGATCGTCATCTTCGAGCCAAACCGGGAAGACGCGGGCGTAAATCGCCATAAGGCCCTGAACGCGCAGCATCCCCTTTCCGCCTTCGCCGCTGATGCCCGCCGCAGCCAGCATCCAATATTGCGACTTAAGCGCCGGGCCTAGCTGACCGAGCGCTTCCCCGAAGCTCGTGCAGAGATCGTCACGGATGCGGCGGATCGCGGCCTTATAAGGCTGCATGACCTCAAAGCGCGTGATCAGCACGTCGAACAGACGGTCCCGCGCCACATCCGGGCCGGGTGCGGCGAATTTTTCGAGCACGGCTTGGTCCACCGCGCGTGAAAAAGCCGCGAGGATCTGGCCCTTGCTCTGGAATTCCTTACGTAGCTCAGCCAGAGGAATCCCCGACTCGCCTGCGATCTCGCCCAGGCTCAACTCGCGCCAGCCGCGCGTTTCGGCAAGGCGCAGGGCGGCGGCAATGATGCGATCGTGAGGTGTTGTGCTGCCGAGCATATCCGCACTCCCGGTTTGAGAAGCCATTGCCATTAATATGCAGCGCGGCGAAGGCTGTTCAACCGCGTGCGCGGCGGCCCTTTGCTTTTACGAGGCTATGGCCCAGGATCGCCATCAACTGTTCGAGCCGCTCATCGTACACGCCGAGTGCCCTCAAATGCTCAG